>JAKOSN010000273.1 GCA_029777335.1 Planctomycetota bacterium | reverse complement strand
GGTCGGGAGCGACCGCGACCAGCAACCCGCCGCGACAGGGCATTACCGAGGTTGGAAGAGAGAGTTTGTCGAGGAAAATTGTCGCTTTCTCATAAAACCCATCGCCGTCGCGGTCCTCCAGCAACTTCACCTTGCCGGAGGTGAGGGTGCCGCTGCCGACTCCGTCATTGGGATAGCCGCGCATCTCAGCGACAAAGAGACGGCCATTCTCGTCGAAGGCCATGGCGACCGGATCGACCACCTGTGGTTCGGAGGCGACCAGCTCGACCCGAAACCCCCTGGGGACGCGAAAGGTCGCCTGTTCCTCGCGTGGTGCCAGGGGGCCAGGAGTCGCCAACCCCGGCGCCGTGGCGGGACGCTCGGGTTCACCGGTCGTTGGTTGGGTGAGCGCCAGAAGCACCACCATGCCACCCAGACTCGCCCCTCCCCACCGCTGCCGCCTCTTCATACCGATCCCCCCTGTGCCAGAACGTCTTGTCGTCCCACTTCCCCGGCAGTGTAATCCGCCCAGGCGCCGGACGCAACGATCGACACAATCTGTGTAAAAAAGGTCTTCGGGCGGTGTTATTGACAGAAGAAAGGTTGAAGCGACGATGGGTGTTGATCTGCTCCTGGTTGGGGCGAGTGTACGGGCCGCGGCATTCTCCGCGATCCGGGCCGGCTTTCAGCCGTGGGGCGCCGATCTCTTTGGTGATCTTGATCTGCGGCAACACTGCCCCGGCACGGTGGTGGCGCCGGAAGACTATCCCGAGGGATTGCTCGACGTCGTGGCGGAGGCACCGCAAGCCCCGTTGCTCTATACCGGCGCCCTGGAGAACCACCCCGAGATCGTCGCGCACCTGGGGCGTCTTCGTCCCCTGTGGGGCAATCCCCCCGAGGTGCTGGCCCGGGTGCGCTGGCCCGCCCCATTCGCCGCCCTGGTGCATCGGGCGGGATTGACGATCCCCGAAGTGCGTGATCTGACAGAGGATCTGCCGACCGGCCCGCGCTGGTTGCTCAAACCCCTGGCCAGTGCCGGCGGCAGTCGTATCCGCTTCTGGGATGGTTCGACCCCGAGCGGGCTCTACTACCTGCAAGCGTTCCTGGAAGGCGTCAGCCATGCCGCCCTCTACCTGGGCACCGCGTCTGGAGCGCGCCTTCTGGGAGTGACCCGGCAGCTGGTTGGCGAACCCTGGCTGGGGACCTCGGACTTTCGTTACTGTGGCAGCGTGGGGCCCGTTCCGCTGAGCAACGCGCTGTGCGCCACGCTGGAACGGCTCGGCAATGTTCTCGCCCAGGAGGGGGGAGTGCGCGGAATTTTTGGCGTCGATTTGATCCTTCAAAACGAGGTGCCCTGGCCGGTCGAGGTGAACCCGCGCTACACCGCCTCGGTTGAGGTGCTCGAATATGCCACTGGCTGGCCGCTGCTCCGCTGGCATGCGGATATCTTCGCCCAGCGCGAGCCAACGATCCCGCCTCCCCAGCGCAACCAGGTGATTGCCAAGGGAGTTCTGTATGCGCGGCATCCCATCGCCCTGCCCCCCTGTGTTCCGTGGGCGGAGCAACTCTGCCATCCGCCCGGGCTGCACGAGGCGCCCGACTTCGCCGATCTGCCGCCCCCCGAGGCCTCCTTTGAACAAGGCCATCCAATGCTGACGATCTTCACCCGGGGCGAGACGGTCGCGAAGAGTCTGGACCGCCTCCAGCAGCGGGCCCAGGAGGTCTACCAGTGGTTTGAAAATGCCTCCGGGGGTACTGCGCCGGCTCCTCCCGGAAGCTAGACCAAAGATGAGAGCCGACGAACCGCTACTTTTCCCCCCACGACGGGGTTTGATGCTACGATCACCTTGAGCAGTGCTGTGGCAGTTGGTGCTGCCCCATTGGCGAACTTGCCCGATCAGGAGCCTGTTTCCATGCGTCTCTGTTCCTCAACCCTGCCGCTGCCACGCCTGGCGTTCCTGTTCGCGGGAGTGGCAACCCTGACCCTGGCGCTTCCCATTCGCGCCGACGAGAGCAAGACCAAATCCAAATCCACTTCGAGCGGTCGAACAACAATTGCGCTGGAGGAGTGGCGCAAGGGAGCCACCACGCCCCTCACCCCCCGCGAGATCGACGACCTGATTGCGCGCGAACTGGGGGCCTCGGTCAAGAAAGCAGCACGCACCACCGACGAGCAATTTATCCGCCGGGTGACGCTGGATCTCACCGGCCGCCTCCCCACGGTCCGCCAGACCCAGGACTTCGTCGCCAGCAAGGAGAGTGACAAACGGGCCCGGTTAATCGACCAACTCCTGGACAGCCCCGAGTATGCACGCCACTGGGCGCGCTACTGGCGTGCCGTCATCGCCGCCAAGCTGGCCGATCAGCGCGGTCAAATCCTGGCGCGCTCCTTCGAGGTGTGGATGACCGAGCAACTGAAGGAGAACAAGAGCTGGGATGAGATCGTCAAGGCCATGCTGACCGTCGAGGGCGAAATCCGTTACGACGACACCGGCGCCAAGGGGATGGCCTTCTTCCTCGGTTCGCACATGGGTGCGGATTCGGCGGTCGAGCAGGCCGCCGAGGCCTCGCGCGTCTTCATGGGGATTCAGATCCAGTGTGCCCAGTGCCACGATCACCCCAGCGATGTGTGGAAACGCCAGCAATTCCACGAGTTCGCCTCCTACTTTGCGCGCGTGCGCCAACGCCTGGTGCGCGACAAGGAATCCAATCGCTTTGTCGGCATCGAACTGGTTTCGCTGCGCTTTGGCGAACACCGCATGCCTGACAAGGACAACCCGCGCGCGGGCACGATGGTGAGTCCGCGTTTCCTTGACGGCACCTCGACCCGCCGGGGACTGAGCGATAGCGAGCGCCGCAAGGAACTGGCCACGCGCCTCACCGACAAGTCCAACCCCTGGTTCTCGGCGGCTTTTGTCAATCGCATCTGGCACGAGTTGCTGGGGCAGGGGTTCTATCAGCCGGTCGATGATCTCGGCCCGCTCAAGGAAGCGGTGATGGCACCGGTGATCATTCGCCTGGCCGGTTCCTTCCGTGGCACCAATCACGACATCAAGGCGCTCTACCGGGTGATCCTGAACACCGAGGCCTACCAGCGCCAGATTCGTCTGGGCGATTCGCCCAGCGAGCATCTGCAGTTTGCCGCCAGCTATCCCACGCGGCTCCGTGCCGATGCCCTGTGGGAATCGCTGGTGGGGGTGCTCGGTCCGCTCGGCGGCCGACCGGGCTTTGGCGGCGGGCGGCCCGGAGGCTTTGGCGGCGGGCGGTTCGGGTTCGGCGGAGGTCTCGAACAGCTGTTCAAGCAGGCGTTCGCCTACGATCCCTCGTCGCGCCCGGAGGATATCGAGGGGAGCGTACCCCAGGCCCTGATGCTGATGAATAATCCGCTCATTCAGCAGCGCATTGAGGCGCGCGGCGATACCACCCTGGCCCGCCTCCTGCGCGACACGCCCAAAGATGCTGAGGCGCTGGAGATCCTCTACCTGCGCACCCTGGCCCGCAAGCCGACCGAACGCGAACGCCAGAAGTGCCTGACCTACATCCAGAAGGCCAGCAGCCGCAGCGAGGCCTTTGAAGACATTCTGTGGGCGCTCCTTAATTCCACCGAGTTCCAGACACGCCGCTGAGAACGTGGCTTCCTTCTGCGATCATCCACGAGGATTCACCGATGACCGTTCAAACTCTGATGCATGTCCGCACGGGGCGCGAGGGCGTTCTCAGTCGGCGCACCTTCCTTCGCACGATCGCTGCCGGCTCGGCTGGCCTGGGTCTGCTCGGCTGGAAAGATACCATGACCCTGCATGCCGAGGAGCTGCGCAAAAAAGGCATGGCCTGCATTCTGATGTTCATGCGCGGCGGACCCAGCCAGTTTGAGACATTCGACCCCAAGCCCGACACCAGGAATGGCGGACCGACCAAGGCGATCGAAACCGCCGTCAGCGGAATCCGGATTGCCGAGCACTGGCCCAACGTGGCCAAAGCGATGAAAGAGATCGCTCTTATCCGCTCGATGACCAGCCGCGAAGGCGAACATCAGCGTGCCACCTTCCAGATGCACACCGGCTATGTCCCCACGGGCGGAATCAAATTTCCCAGCATCGGCGCCATCGTCGCCTCGGAGATTGCGCCGAAGGATTTCGATCTGCCGCACTTCGTCAACATCGGCGGGCGGTTCAACGTGATCGGCTCGGGCTTTCTGGGGATGCAGTACGCTCCCTTTGTGGTCAGCAATCCCAGCCAGATGCCGCTCAACGTCGAGTTGCCGCGCAGCGTGGGGACGGCGCGTTTCAGCAAACGCGTGGGTCTGCTCAAGGATCTGGAAGCCGACTTCGCCGAATCCGGAGCCGAGCACCAGGTGAAGGAGCATCAGGCCCTGTACACCAGCGCTTCCAGGATGGTTCTCAGTCCGCGTCTGGAGGCGTTCGACATTGGCAAGGAAAAAGCCAGTGTGCGCGAACGCTATGGGCGCACCTCCTTTGGCCAGGGGTGTCTGCTGGCGCGGCGCCTCGTTGAGGCTGGCGTAACGTTTATCGAAATCGAGTCCAACGGCTGGGACACCCACCAGGACAACTTCAACCGCACCAAAACACTGAGCGAAGGCGTTGACCCAGGGTTCGGCGCGCTGGTGACCGATCTGAAAGAGCGCGGGATGCTGGATCGAACGCTGGTTGTCTGGGTGGGTGAGTTCGGTCGAACGCCGCGCATCAACGGCAACACCGGGCGCGACCACTATCCCCGCGTCTTCAACGTCGCTCTGGCAGGGGGCGGAATCAAGGGCGGACAGGTTCTGGGCGCCTCGACCGCCGACGGCACCTCGGTGAAGGAACGCCCGGTCACGGTCGCCGATCTCTTCTGCACCTTCTGCCATGCGATGAAGATCAACCCGCGCAAGGAGAACCTCAGCCCCGAAGGACGTCCGCTCAAGCTCGTCGATGGCGGATCGCCCGTGAAGGAATTGTTCTAACCGGAGAGGGCACCGCCTCCATTTCGTTGTATTCTGAACAGGGACGCCTTCACGAGGTGAGGGACCTTCCATCCCCGGCGCGGTCCCACCCGAAACCGCGCCGGGGATGGTTCGTCCCGTGAAAGCAGTCGCTGTGATGGAACTGCCCACCCTGGAAGAGATTCAGGCGCGGGTGATCGCGTGTGAACGCTGTCCGCGGCTGGTCGCCTGGCGCGAAGAGGTCGCGCGCACACGGCGGCGTGCCTTCGCCAACGAGGACTACTGGGGCAAGCCCGTCCCCGGTTTTGGCGATCCGGCAGCGCGCCTCCTCCTGTGCGGACTGGCGCCGGCGGCACATGGTGGAAATCGCACCGGCCGCGTGTTCACCGGCGATCGGTCCGGCGACTGGCTCTTTGCCGCCCTTTATCGCGCTGGCTACGCCAACCAACCGACCTCCACCCATCGCGACGATGGCTTGCACCTGACCGATTGTTACATCACCGCCTGTGTCCACTGCGCCCCGCCCGACAACCACCCCACCCCCGCCGAACGCGATGCCTGCTTGCCCTATCTCGCCGAGGAACTGCGCGCCCTGACCGCGGTGCGCGTGATTCTCTGCCTCGGTTCCTTCGCCTGGTCGGGAGTTCTGCGCACGCTGCGCACCCTGGGGCATCGTCTGCCGCGACAACCGAAGTTCGGTCATGGCAGCGAGGCACCACTGGGCCCCTATCATCTCCTTGGTTGTTTTCATCCCAGCCAGCAAAACACCTTTACCGGTCGGCTCACCGTGGCGATGTTCGACAGCATTTTTCAGCGCGCACGAACCCTGCTGACCGAGGAATAGAAAGACAGCCTCCTGTCACTCCTCGCTCAATCGGCGCACCAGGGCCGTAACCCGGGCACGCTGACACCAGTTGTGCAGTTCGTTCTGGCGCGCGTGGTAGAGGGCTTCTGCCTCGGCCAGGGTGACCAGGCGAAAGCGCACCACCTCGCCAGGTCGCAAGCGCCCCAGCTTGTCCAGATCGGCGCTGATCACCTGCACAATCCGCGGATAGCCGCCAATCGTCTGCGCATCGATGCCCAGGATGATGCACTGTCCCTCGCGTGTCACCTGCACCGAACCAGGGCAAACGGGTTCCGAGATCAACTCGCGCGAGGGGACGCGAAGCGGATTCCCCTGCAAGCGCAATCCCATGCGATTGCTGCTTGGCGAGACAGTATACGAGTTCGCCAGAAACGCCTCCCGCTCAAACCAGTCGACCTGTGGGCCGGGGAGCACCCGCAAAAGCAACGGATCGTCCTGGCTGGTGAAGGAAGGACCGAGAAAGCGTCCGCCGATGGTGGCCGGGTGGCAGGCGAGTTCCTCTCCGGCGCGGAGCGGTTCGAGCGACGACTGACTACCCAGAATGGACGCTATTTGCACTCCGCCATGGATGCAGAGATAGCCCCGCATCCCCTCGCCAGATCCACCAATCGTCAGCGTTTCGCCCGCAGGGAGGGTGAACGTCGTCCCGGCACGGAGCGCCCGGGACGACGTGAACAGGTCAAAGGGCGCGCCCTGTACCACACAGGCGAGGGGAACATCGCTCTGAAGTGTCGGGCCCTGCAGGGTAATCTCCAGAGCCGGAGTATCGGGCGGATTGCCGACCAGGGCATTTCCCAGGGCGAACTGGAAGCGATCCGCCGCCCCGCCCACCGGAACTCCCAGCGAGCGCGTCCGTGGTCGCCCTGCATCGACGACCAGCGTCGCCAATCCTGCCGTGAGCAGTTTCAACGTGCCGATACCACTTCCTCCCCACCCTCAGGCCGCGCGCCCTTCAAAACGAACACAAAGAATGGGCGGCAGATGTTCGGAGACACATTGCCAGGAATCGCCCTGGTCTTCCGAGGTCCACAAGCTTCCTGTGGTGCTCCCAAAGGCGAGGACCTCGCCGTTGGCAGCGATGTCAAGGGCATGGCGATAGGTGAGATCGTACGCATGTTCCTGGGGCAAACCGTTGCGCAGCACCTCGAAGGACTTCCCGCCATCGCGTGTTCGCGCCACCACCACCTGTCCTGCCACGGGAATGCGCTTCTCGTCCTTGATCGCGGGTACCGTCCACGCCAGCCGCGCATCGTGGGGATGAACCGCCACGGCGAAGCCAAAAACCGACGGCTGCACGTGCGGCACTTCCTGCCAGCTGACCGCCCCATCGGTGGAGCGGAACACCCCGTTGTGATGCTGGGTCCACAAACAGTCCGGCTGCTCGCGACAGAGCACCACCCGATGCACATCCTGAATGAGGGGATCCTCGCGGCGATCGGGCGGCATGTACGCCGCCCACAGGCCGTTGGCGCGCACGTCCCAACTGGCACCGTCGTCGCGTGTCTCCCACACTCCTCCGCAGGATACGCCAAGAAGGACTCGGCGGCCATCGCGCGGGTCGACGGCAATCGAGTGAATCCCGGGGAGATCGGCTCCTCCGCCAAACCATTGTTTGCGCCGCGGATCGTCCCAGAGCGAACGCACCAGGTTCCACGAGGCGCCGCCATCGTCGGAACGAAAGAGTCCGCCCGGAATCGTCCCACACCACAGGACCCCGGGTTGACCTGGGTGGCCGGCTTCGAGACTCCAGATCTTCTCCACCCGCCAGGGAATCACCTTGCCTGACGTCGGGTTGGTCTCGTCGTACCCCTCGGGTTTGGGCGGATAGGTGGGAACGGCCATCTCTTCCCAGGAACGGCCCTGGTCGCGCGAACGATGTAATTTTGATCCAAAATGTCCGTGATGAAGCGCCACATAGAGGCTGCCATCGCGCGGATCGGGCAACAGCATGGGAGAATCATCGCCGAGGAAAGCCGCCTGGGCGATGGTCCAGCGTCCGCTGCGCCGTTCGATGGTGAATACACCCTTGTGTGTGCCAACCCAGATGCGCGTGGTCATGGTTTCTCCTGAAGGTTCACTCATCCTGGTGGTCGGAAGCCCCGCCGGAGAGGGCCTGCATCACATAAACCTCGCCGCTGCTGGCCACCGGATCGGTCAGGCCAACGCGGTCGCGAATTTGCACCGCATCGACAAAGATGACCATGTGTTTGCGAAGTTCGCCCTGTTCATCGAGGACGTACAAGCGCGCCCGCGGATGGAGAGCAAAGACCGCGTCGAGCGCCTCGCGCACCGTCTGACCCGCGACCGTGCAGGACGGACAGTGAAGATGGCGCTGCAGATTTTGCGTGAAATGAATGCGAGGCATCCTTCCCTCCCTGCGAATGAGTGCGTGGGAGTTTGATGAACAAATGCTCGCGCGTCAAGGTCGGTAGGGCAGTCTGGCGCCATCCCGCGAGGGATTCCTGTCTTTGCAAGGGGGACAGGGAGGGCTATCACAAGAGACAGCGGCGTGTCGCTACGATTGATGGTTCCCTGCATCGTCCGGAGGGACCAAGCACCATGGTGATGCAGATCGTTTGTTCGTGCGGCCGCAAGTTACAGACGCGCATTGGGCTCCCGGGACAAACGTGCATCTGCCCGGTGTGCAAACAAACGCTCGTTATCCCCGAGGATTCCACCGCGTCGCTCCCTCCTCCCACCCATCCGGAATCCGCGCCCGCGATCCAGAAGTTGCCCTCTGCCCCCGCTCCTCCCGAATCGTTCCCGCACATCGAACCCGAGCCGCTCACGGCGTTGATTCCGGAGTGGACACTTGGCCTGAACGAGGAGCCCGCCATCCCTCCGCTGGAAACACCCACCTCGGTTGGGTTCGCGACGCTCCTGGCAGGAGTAGCGGGCGGATCCTATGTTCTCGCGATCAATGAATGGCATTTACGCCGTCGCCTGCGCGCGATTCTCTTTGGGATCCTTGGCACGGCATTCAACGTGATTTTGTTGCTGGCGCTGGCCTTGGCCACCCGAACCGAACAGTTCAGCGCCTGGTTTCTGCTCAGCGTTCTCGTCTGGTGTCTGGCCGTCCCTCTGCTCTCACTGACCGCCACGATGCTGTATCAACCGGAATATCAACGACAGCCGTCGCTCAGTTTCCTGGCTGCCGTGGGCAGTGTGTTTCACTTAACGGCGGGGTTGATGGCAAGTAATATCCTGTTGTTCGTGTTTGCAACGGACAGGTATCACCATCATCTGGCAATCAGAGATTATCAACCGATCAATTACGGCTCCGAGCGAATCCTCTACTACAGCGCCGATATCCAGCCGACGACAGCGAACCGACTGGGCGAGGCCCTCACACAGGCCGGCTATTTCAGCCATCGGTTTCGGACCGATAAGAAGGGCAGCAAGACCGAGGAGAAATCCGTTCGCCTGCGTCTCCTCGAGGGTGATTACGTCCTTGATTTTATCGTGCCCGATTCGACGTGGACGGAGGACGTGATCGTGCAATATTTCCGCGACCTGGGAGGGCACCTCTCGACCCAGGTGTTTCGCGGTTCTTCGCTGCGCATCCACCTTTGCAACAGCTATTTCGAGGAGCGCGCGGTCGTGATGATCTCCGCCAGCACCCGCCCGCGAGACTGACTTCCGTGCGCGCGTGATCGCTCCACGTAGCGTGATCCGTGCGTCTGCGAAAAACGGTCGTACTCACCCGCTCTTTGCTACAAAGCGGAAGATGGCTATCACAAGGGACAGCGAAGTGTCGCTACGATTGATGGTTCCCTGCATCGTCCGGAGGGACCAAGCCCATGGTGATGCAGATTGTTTGTTCGTGTGGCCGCAGACTGCAATCGAGCGTGGCGCGTCCAGGACAGCTCTGCCTCTGCCCCGTCTGTAAGCAAACCCTTGTCTTCCCCGAGGAGGACAACCCCGCGCCGACCGCGGCCCAACCTCTCGCCATCGCTCCGTCGCCATTGCTGGCCCCGGAAACGGTCCCTCCTGCCCCGCCGGACAACTCGCCCTCGTTGTCTCGTCGTGAGGCAGAGGCCGTCGCCGCGCTGGTGCCGGATCTGACCGCAGAGCTGGACGCTCGCCCGCTGGCCTCGTTCCTTGAACCGCCCTCCTCCATTGCGTTGGCGACCCTGCTGGGAGGCCCCGCGGGAGGAGGGTTCGCCATGGCCCGAAATGAATGGCGTTCCCAACGGCGCATGCGGGCACTCCTCTTTGGGACGCTTGGCTTCGCGCTCAATCTGGTGTTCTTTGCAGGGTTGGTGCTCACCACCTCAATCGCCGATCTTGCCTCGTTTCTGGCTCTCCTGGTGGTGGGCTGGGGAATCACCGTTCCGCTGATCTACATGCTGGCGAGCGTTCGGTATCGCGAGGCACACCAGCTGCTGCGTGAGCGCAATGTCCTGGCTGCTTCACTCAAGCGCACCCTGGGATTCACCGTCCCCGTGGTTCTGCTGAACCTGGTCCTCCTGGGGGTCGGGGTGATGGCAAATGAGAGTTACCATACCTCAAAAGATTACGAAGTCCTGGCCTATGGCCCCAGAGAAGACCTGTATTTCAGCCACGAGGTGTCGCGCGATCTCGCCGCCGCCACCGGCGAAGCACTCCAGCAAGCGGGCTACTTCAACCAGCGCGGCGGCAAGACGGTTCGGTTGCGTCGCGAAGCAGGGGGCATCTACGCGCTCGATTTTACGCTGCGCGAGTCGACCTGGGAGGATCCCCAGATCTGGCGCTATTACCAGGATCTCGGTCAATGGCTTTCGACCCAGGTTTTTGGCGGTGCCCCTCTGCGTATCTATCTGTGCGATGTCTATTACCACAGCCGGCTCACCTTGCGCATCGCCGCCACTCGTCTTGACACAGATTGACCTATCACAGCAGCGCCGACGTGTGCAGCTTTGCTTGACGGCACCCTGCATCGTCCGGAGGGACCAAGCCCATGGTAATGCAGATTGTTTGTTCATGTGGCCGCAGACTGCAATCGAGCGTGGCGCGTCCAGGACAGCTCTGCCTCTGCCCCGTCTGCAAGCAAACCCTTGTCTTCCCCGAGGAGGACAACCCCGCGCCGACCGCGGCCCAACCCACCGCCGTCGCTCCGTCGCCGTTGATGCTCCAGGAAACGATCTCCGATGCGGAGGTGGGCACGCCCCCTCGGACGGCCTTCAGCGAACCGACAATCCCTCGTGAGGAAAACCCGCTGGTCCCCGCTCTTGTCTCGCCCGCGACACTCACTCGTGTGGCCATGGTGGGGGGGCCAGCAAGCGGACTCCTGGCGCTGGGGCGAAACGAGAGATGTTTGGGGCAGCATCGGCGGGGCAACTGCATCATTGCTTTCGCCTTCGTTTTCCAGACCGCCGTCATCGCCGGGTTGGTGTGTTCCCCCACGACAGCGTATGTCCGAGCAGGGCTGATTCTGTTTGCCGTCCTCTGGATCGCGGCGATTCCGATCATTTCCGCCCTCGGGCGAAGCTGGTACAGGCAAGCAACCCGCCACGCCCGGCCGATGCGCACCTTCCCGGATTCCCGGACCACCGTTGTGCTCTTTACCGTCCCCGTCCTTGTGGGGAGCATTCTCGTCTTTGTCATGACTCACATGATCGTTGACGATGCCTATTCCCTCAGCGGGTTCTCCCTTCTGAAAAGCACCCCGAACGACAGGGTTTACTACAGCCAGGAAATCCCGCAGTCCTACGCGGAGGCAACTGCAGTGGTGCTTCGCGACAGTGGTTACTTCGGCCACGGCGAGGGCAAGAGCGTTCGTCTCCGTTGTGAAACGGACCAGGTCGTGGTCGATTTCCTTCTGGAACCGTCCGGATGGGAAAATCCGCACACGGTGGACCATTATCGCGAACTCGGAAAAACACTGTCGACCCGGGTGTTCAGAAGTATCCCCCTGCAGATCAATCTGTGTGACGCGAGTTACAAGTGTCGGTGCGGGCTGCGGATCGTCACCGAGAGCCCCTGACCAGGGTGCCCGACCGAGTTTGTGCTCGGAAAATCGTTCGCGCCGAGGCGGGAAGGACTTCCCATGATGCCTGCGGCATGTTAAAGTGTGCGTTGATGAACCGAGGACCGACGGGCCCTGTCTTATCCATGGAGGACGGGGCGAAACCAACAACGAGGGGAGGAAACGCAGCCGCCGAACTGACCCCAGGGATGATTCGAATGATGCAGCCACATCCCTGGTCGAGGTCTTTCCGTCCCGTCACCGTTTGGAGGGTTGCGTTTCGCAAAACACAAGGGAGATTGAAGTATCAACGGGGAACGTCACACACCGCAGGATCGTGGGCAGCGCATTAATGAACAGATTCGCCTCACTCCGATTCGCCTGATCGGCGCCAACGGAGAACAGCTGGGGGTGGTGCCCACCTCCCAGGCGCTGGAAATGGCGCGGGAGGCAAATCTGGACCTGGTCGAGGTGGCGGCCAACGAACGACCACCCGTGTGCAAGATTCTGGATTACGGCAAGTTCCGTTACCAGCAATCGCGCAAGGGAGCCAAGGCCAAACCGCACCAGGCCAAGCTCAAGGAGATCCGGGTCCGTCCCAAGACCGGCGAGCACGACGTCGACACCAAGGTGAATCAGGCGCGGCGCTTCCTGGAACACAAGGACAAGGTGCTGGTCAACGTGCTCTTCCGAGGCCGGGAGTTACAGCACATCGAGGAGGGCCGTCGCATTATCGAAGGCATCCTTGAAAAGCTGACCGATGTCGCCAAGGTCGAGCGGGCTCCTTCCATGGAAGGCAAACGTATGACCGCCATGCTGGCGCCAAAAGCGACGTAATCGGCGCATGCCCTCTGCCCACTCGCCTAGCGTTTCCCTACAATACTCAATCTGTCCGCCGGAGACTGTCCCGGGACCCCTGAGCGATTGTCAGGGGCCCCGTTTTTCTTTTCGTCAACAGGGCCAGGACGAGCGCTGGCCAGGGAAAGGTGGGGTGGGCCATGCCCAAGATGAAGACCCACAAGGGGTCGAAAAAACGATTCAAGGTGACGGCTACCGGCAAATTGAAACGCCGTCAGGCCGGCAAAAAACACTTGCTCAGCCACAAAACCGGCAAACGCAAGCGCCAGCTGCGCGACGTCGTGGTGGACGCGGGCAAGATCGCCAAGAAGTATGTGGCCGTCATTAGCGTTTGACCGCCGTCCGCTGCTTCCACAGGAGTTGATGAACCATGACACGCGCACGCAGCGGCAAGACTGTCACTCAGGGCCGCAAACGTCTTCGTCATTTGACCAAGGGATTCCGCCTGAGCCGCCACAACCTCTTTCGCCAGGCGGTTGTTACCCTCCTCCGCGCTCGCGTTTATGCCTTTCGTGATCGCCGCACGAAAAAACGCGAATTCCGGCGCTTGTGGATTATCCGCATTAATGCCGCCTGTCGCATGCGTGGCATGCGCTACAGCGCCTTCATGGCCGGGTTGCAGCGCGCATTTGTTCAGCTCGACCGCAAGGCGCTCGCCGACCTCGCCATCCACGATCCCGCCACCTTTAGCAAGCTCGTGGACCTGGCCAAAGCCAACCTCCCCGCTGGACTGAAGGTCTAAGGATCTCTTTCCTGCGCGTCGGGGTGTGCCGAGGGGGAAGCCAGCCGCTTCCTCCTCGGCACGTCCCTCGTTCACCGCGCCAGGATTGCGTGGATAACTTCCCATGGTCGATCTCGCTACGCTTGAACAAGCCGCCCTCACTGCTCTGCAGGCCTGCACCGACGAACCCGCCCTGCGCGCCTGGAACACGCGCTTCTTCGGCAAGCACGGCGAGGTCCTGCAGGCGCTCAAGGGAGTGGGCGCAGTCCCGCCCGACCAGCGCAAGTCCTATGGCCAGGAGGCCAATCGCCTCAAGGAAGATCTCCTGGCACGCTATGAAAACGCTCTCGCCGAGGTCCGCGCGCGCACGCTGGAACAGAGCCTGCAAACCGACCGCCTGGACATCACCCTGCCCGGGCGTCCCGCCCCGCGCGGTCGGCTGCACCTGTCCAACCAAACCCTGCGCCAGATCTACGCCATCTTCGCCGACATGGGTTTCCAGATCTATCGCAGCCGCGAGATCGAGGATGATCTGACCAACTTCGAGTTGCTCAACATGCCGCCGCATCACCCCGCGCGCGACATGTGGGACACCTTCTACACCACGACCCCCGGCGTGATTCTGCGCACCCATACCTCGCCGGGACAGATCCATGTGATGCGCGAACTGTTTCCCCGGCCCATCCGCGTGATCCTCCCGGGCATGTGCTATCGCTACGAGCAGATCACCGCTCGCAGCGAGATCATGTTCCACCAGGTCGAGGGATTGGTGATCGGCGAAAAGATCACCATGGCCGATCTGAAGGGGACCATCACCGCCTTCGCGCGGCGTCTGTTCGGCCCCGAACGCCAGATTCGTATTCGCTCCAGTTACTTCCCCTTCACCGAACCCAGTATCGAGGTGGATGTCGATTGGCCCAAAGACGACCCGATTAGCGGGGATATTTCCAAGGGCACCGGCTGGCTGGAGATCATGGGTGCCGGGATGGTTCATCCGGTCGTGCTGCGCCACGGCGGCTACGATCCGGCGAAGTACAGCGGCTTCGCCTTCGGCATGGGCCCCGAGCGCATCGCCATGCGCAAGTATGGCATCGACGATATTCGGCAGTTCTGGAAGAACGATCTGCGCTTTCTGAGCCAGTTCTGAGCGCGCCGGCGAGCTTTCCCCGCGCTGCTCCCCCGCTGCTCCTTCTGCATTCCCGACAACGCCACGGACCGATCCCCATGAGAGTTCCTCTGAACTGGCTGCGTGAGTATGTGGATGTCTCTCTCCCCCTGGGCGAGCTGGTCGAGCGTTTAACGCTGGCCGGACTGGAGGTCGGGAGTGTTCAGGTGTTCGGTTTGCCGGCGCCTGAACGCGTTCCCTGCAAGATCGAGCACCCCGGACCCGTCTGGGATCGCGACAAGATTCTCATCGGCCAGATTCTCGAAGTCAAACCGCACCCTGACGCCGACCGCCTCAGCTGTCCGCTCGTCGATCTGGGGCAAGGACGTACCAAGTCGCTGGTCACCGGCGCGCCCAACATCAAGGTGGGCGACAAGGGACAGAAGGTGGTGGTTGCCCTGACTGGCTCGGTTCTGTTCGATGGCCACGCCAAGGAAAAGGTCCTCAAGGAGTTGAAGCCGACCAAGATTCGCGGACTCCCCAGCGATTCCATGGTCTGCTCGCAGTACGAGCTGGGGATCTCCGAGGAACATGAGGGGATCATCCTGCTGGACGACGATGCCCCGGTGGGCATGCCCTTCGCCGACTACATGGGCGACATCGTCCTGGAAATCGATGTTCTCCCCAACATGGCGCGCTGTCTGTCGATGATCGGCGTGGCGCGCGAAGTGGCTGCCCTCACCGGGCAACGCATCAAACTTCCGCCGCACTCGGTGCAGGCCCTTGGCGCCGCAATCGCCGGACAGGTGGAAGTTGCCATTGAAGATCCGAATTTGTCCGCGCGTTACTCCGCCCTGCTGCTGCGCGACGCCCGGCATGGTGCCGCACCCGGCTGGATGAAGCAGCGCCTGCTCTACGCCGGCATGCGCCCCATCAGCAACATCGTCGATGTCACCAACTATGTGATGCTGGAATGGGGCCAACCGCTGCATGCTTTCGATTACGACAAGCTGGTGGCGCGTGCCCAGGGTAAGGCGCCAGTAATCACGGTGCGCCCGGCGCGCCCCGGCGAGGTGCTCACCACCCTGGACAACAATCGGCGTGAACTCACCCCCGACAACCTCGTCATTGCCGATACCGCCGGTCCCATTGCCCTGGCCGGGGTGATGGGCGGACTCGACACCGAGGTCAGCGCGACCACGCGCCATATTCTCCTGGAATCGGCGAGTTTCCACGCGGTCAGCATCCGCCGCACCATGAAAGCCCTCAATCTCCCAAGCGAGGCCAGTGTGCGCTTCAGTCGCGGCGTGCACCCCGAGACGGTCAAACCCGCCGCCGAACGAGCTGCCGAGCTGATGCGTCAGTTCGCCGGCGCCACGGTCTGCCAGGGGATGGTCGATTGTTACCCCCATCCCATGCCGCCCCAGGTGATCCACCTTCCCCTGGCAGAGGTCAAACGGCTGCTGGGTATCGACGTGCCGCAGGCAGATGCCACGCGCATCCTGGAAGGGCTGGAGTTCACCGTGGTCCCCAACGGCGCCGACGCCTTGCAGGTCACTGCACCCCCGCACCGGCTGGATATTCAGGAAGGCGCCACCGATCTGATCGAGGATCTCGCCCGGATCTATGGCTACGATCGGCTCCCCGCCACGCTCCTTTCCGATGCGCTCCCCGATCAGAAGGGAAACCCGGATGTGGAGCTGGAAGAGCGGGTGCGCGATCTTCTGGTCGATGTGGGGTTGCAGGAAGCGATCACCAATTCGCTCACCGTTCCCGAGCGCGAGGCACCGCTTAATCTCCCCGCTGGCGACTATGTGAAGTTGCTCAACCCGATCAGCAGTGAGCGCGTGGTCATGCGCCACAGCGTGCTGGCCAGCGTGCTGGAGGTCACCGAAAGCAATCTGCGGCACTGCAACGAGGTTCGCCTCTTCGAGATCGGCCGCGTCTATCTGCCGCGTCCCCACGAGAAACTCCCCGAGGAAGAGCGCCGCCTGGCGCTGGTGATGACCGGTCAGCGTCATCCCGAGTTCTGGGGCGACGGTCCAGGAGCAAAGCCAGCGACCCTCGATTTCTTCGATCTCAAGGGAACGATCGAGGCCCTGGCCACGGGGTTGCATCTGCCAGATGTGACTTATCAGATCTCCAAAGTACCTTATCTGCATCCGGGGAAGGCTGCCGACCTGGTGGTGCAGGGCGAGGTGATCGGGACCTTTGGCGAGATGCACCCGCGCGTCGCCGAGGCCTACAAACTCGGGCAGCGCGTGGTGCTGGTGGCGGAACTCAATCTGGAGAAGCTCCTCCGCCTGGTGCCCGTGCGTCATGCCGCCCAGCCGGTGCCGAGCTTCCCGGCGGCCCTGCGCGATGTCGCCGTCATCGTCGAGGCGGATCTGTCCGCCGAGAAGGTCGAAAAGGAAATTCGTGCCGCGGGCGGAACCCTCCTCGCCGACGTTCGCTTGTTCGATCTCTACCAGGGCGAGAGCATCCCGGCGGGGAAAAAGAGTCTGGCCTATGCGTTAAGCTACCAGGCCCCCGATCGCACCCTTACCGACAAGGAACTGGACAAGGCACACAAGAAGATCGAGGATCGCCTCAAACATGTGCTCAAGGCACAAATTCGAGGCAAGGAATAGAGCCCAGCGAGCCGAACAGGCTCATCTCCCAGCCCCAGGAGACAGGCGGATGCAACGAATCTTCTTTGCATGGTTGGGCGCCACCCTTGTCCTCAATGGACTGCTGCTCCTTCCTCGGGGGAGCGCCCGGGACCCAACCCCGGAAAAGGTGACGGCGGCAGGGCTGCACAACGTCTTTCGCCTCAGCGCCACCCTGTATAGCGGCAACAGCCCGGAGGGCAGCACCGGCTTTGCCTCGCTCAAAAAACTCGGCATCAAGACCATTCTGTCGGTCGACGGCACTCAACCCGAGGTGGCACAGGCACGCAAGGTCGGTCTGCGCTATGTGCACATTCCAATCGGGTACAACGGCATCACCCGGCCGCAGGCCTTGCTGCTTGGCAGGGCGGTGCAAACCTTGCCGACGCCCATCTACATCCACTGCCACCACGGCCAGCATCGCGGACCAACCGCAGCCGCCGTGGCCCAGTTGTGTTGCGATGAGCAATGCCGCATCGAGGATGCCCTGGCGCTTCTCCGCAGCGCCGGAACCGATCCGCGCTACGCCGGGCTGTTCCGAACGATCCGCGAGTTCAAGCGTCCCACGGCCGAGGAACTGGCTCGTGTCCCGGCCCACTTCCCCGAGACGGTCAAGCCCGCTGGAGTGACCCAGGCGATGGTGGCGATCGATCACCACTGGGATTCGCTCAAGCTGATCCGGGCCGCGGGGTGGAAACCGCCCGCCGACCACCCCGATCTGGTCCCCGCCCAGGAAGCGCTGCAGCTGGTCGAAACCTATCAGGAATTGCGGCGCCTCCCGGAGATCACCAGGCGCCCCAAAGAATTCCAGCGCTGGCTCGCCGACGCGCATTCCCAGGCCAGGGAACTCGAACGGGTGCTCGCGAAGGAGAAGCCGACGCTCGAAAAAGAGAAGGCGGAGCGCCTTTATCGTCAGTTAGGAGACACGTGCAACCAGTGCCACGCCAGGTATCGCGATGTCCCTTGAGGCGTGCAGTTTCCAGCACCGCGCGCAAAAACCTCGGCGGTTGAGGGTTTCTCTCAATCGGAGGAAAAAGCCGGCTGAACTGGTGCAGCAAGCGAGTGAACTCAAACGTGCGTTTTCGCCTGGAGCAGCGATCCCCCGACTGGAGCGCGCGGAGCCATCCCGACGGGGCGGGCCGCCAGGTCAATCCAGCGTTCCTCGCCATCCGCCACGGTGTCCAGGCCGATCCAGGTGAGCACGCGCGGATCGTCCTGAGCGAGATCGAGGACGATCGCGGTGGGTGTCCCATCGAGAAAGTGCAGCCGTCCCTGGGTTCCGCTCCGACGCAGACAGAAGCGCCGCACCCGATGCCCGGGAAGTCGTGTCAGGTCCGAGTCCCGCTCGGCCAGACCGAAGCAGAGCATCTCCACCACGCGCTCGGGACAACCGGCCAGGTGTTTCCCCAACCCCAGCAAACGTTGCCCATGCTTGCAGAAGGCATCCATGCCCACATTCACCGGCTCCCTGTCTGGCCACAGGACCTCGTAACCTTCAAAGTGAATGTCGGCAGACAGGCGATCCCGCGAAGGATCACGCCGAAAGAGAACGGTCAGAGTGCGTGCCATTTCGTGTTGTTCTCGTGAGAACAAAATCCTGGACGAACTACTGGGCAAGACGGAACTGCCGGGCCGAAGCCAGTTCCGCGTCGAGGAGAGGCAGGATGGCTCGGGAAGGCCTCCATACATAGGACCCTCGCGCGAAAGTGCGCGAACTGGTCAAGAGAGATAATCTATGTGGTAGGGAGTGCACTGGCCAGGGGGGAAGAGGAGAGGAACTTGCCCTGGCGCGCGGCGCAGCCGGAGCCTCCCGGCGGGAACGCCCGTCGGCCTCCAGCCCAATCGCCGCGCGCCCAACGCCGAGGGAATCCCGGCGGGAGGGTTACTTGTCCTTGCTCGCTTTGCGCACGGGCAGATGGATCACTGACACGTTCTTGCCACTGGCGTCCATCTCAATGCGTACCTCGTTGCCGGCAACAAAACGATCGTCCTTGATGCCCTTGTCGCTCACCCCGCCGCGTGGTCCCAGAAATTTGACGTCGGCCCCCAACGTCAGCGTTTGCTTTTTCCCGGCCATCTCGACTTCCACCGTGCGCTTGGCGACATCAACCTTCAGCACCTTGGCCGGGGTGCCCTTGGTTTCCTTCGGTTTGGGTTGGGTCGTGGCGGCCACCAGCTTCACTTCCTTGAGCGCCTTGCCCGACGCGACCACCAGCACCACGCGCGCGCCCGCTTTCAGGCGTTTGTCTTTCAACCCTTCCTTGCACGGAGCCCCCTTGGCATCGAGAATCTTCGTCGCCCCATCAACCACGTACTCCTGCGCCTTGCCTCCCGCCTCGATCACGATCGTTTTGATATCGGCGTTGACCTTCACGACCTTGCCAGCAACTTCCGTGTCCGCGGCCTGCGCCCATCCGCTGAGAACCACCAGCGCCACCATCGTCGCCACGGCTTTGCGAAGCATGTGCAGTTCCTCGGTTGCTCGTTCCCTGACCCGTCCGACCCCCGGACGTGCCGAGCCGATTCTATGTGCGAGCGGAAAGCTCTGTCAATGAGGGGAACTTCTGGAAGAGACGGAACCGGCGTTCTTCGGACAGAGAGGAGCGAGCACGGAAGGCGGGCAGGGGAGACAGACCTTACCGGCCCGGGAGAGGAAGTGGGCGTGCCCCTCTCCTCCCGGGCGCCGTTTCTGGGTTACTGCTGAACTTTCCACTCCACACGCACCTTGCCATCCTGATCGGTGGCGACGATCTGGGTTGCTCCCAGGTTGGTGATGCGGAAGGAGTAGACCTGGCCGGTGCGCGCCCGGTCGGTCGAGGCGTTGATTTGCACAATCACCACGCCGTTTTCCACCTTCCACCGCCCACTCGATCGCACATCCTCGTGAAAGACGCGGCGAAATCCGCCCTTCTTCCAGTTCTGGCTGTCGCTAAAGGTGCCATCGGCGTTGAAGGTGACCTTGGTGATCTTGTCGTCGGTCTGATGTCCCCACGTCCCGAGTAGTGCCTTGCGCATCTCCTCGTCGCGATTGGCTGGCTGCGCCGGCGGAACCTCGACCTGGGCCGGAATCACCGCTGGAGTGGTGGCCTGCCGATTCTCACGCTGCAAGGTCATCAGCACCATTTGCGAGCCTTTGGTACTGGTGAAGGAGGTGGGACGCGATTTGGCGTCGCTTCCGCCCATGCACACAATCAAAGTATCGCCATCGATCATGTAAATGCCCTTGCTCCCCACCTTCTGCGTGCCGGCGATATCAAGCGTTCGCGGCCGCGCCTGGGGATCGACGACAAAGGGGAGATCCCGCTTTTTCAGCGTCAGCGGATTGACCAGGCTCAGAATGGAATCCTTGATAACGATCTGGCCCTCGCGGGCAAAACGCTCACGGATCGCCGTCGGAGCGACTATCTCCCCGTCGTCGATCAGAGCGGTGATTTTCCAGACCCCATCGAGTTGCTTTGTTTCGGTGGCGGAATCGACCGCTCCCATGGGAGTAACCGCCACGGTGAGGAGCAACACCAGGGTTGCCAGCCGTGAGACCATCGTTGAGCATCCTTTCCCATCTGAACCAGCGAAGAGTTGCCAAGGGAGTGCAATTGTCGTGAAGCGGGGTAAGTCAGTCAAGTTCAACCCGAACCGAGCATCCCTGCCGAACGCTTGACGTTGCGACAACCCGAACCGACGGCTATACGCCCCTCAGGAGTCGAACGCGACCTCCGATCGTTGGGCCTGCGCGGGGAGAGAAAACGATGGCAAGGGCGAGTGCCGGGATCACCACACGAGTGCGACAATATTTGTGGAAGAAGTTCACCCACAGTCATGGCCTGTTCCGAATCTTCTGGGCCATGATGCTTGCGGGCGCGGTGGTCGTTCCCGTCCTCGGGCTGGACCGAGCCAAGGAACTGGCCACCCAGGGGCTGGAGCAGATCCGGCAACGGCTAAATAAAACGCGCCTGGTGCGAGCCGCGCTGAGCGGGGGTCAAGGACCGGTCCGTGTCTACTTCACCAAACCGGGTCAATCACCCGATGATCCCAGCAACATCGCGTTGAGGCTGGCGAACTACATCGACCACACCGAGCGCACCCTGGATGTCTGCGCCTTCGAGGTGGACAATCGCGTGATCACCGACGCCCTGGTGCGAGCCACCAAACGCGGAGTGCGTGTGCGTCTGGTGACCGAAACCAACTATCTCAACGAAAGCGGGGTTTTCGCACTCAAGGCAGCCGGGGTGCCCGTGGTGGACGATCACCGCGACGGCGCGCTGATGCACAACAAGTTCATGGTGTTCGATAACGCGGCGGTCTGGACCGGGTCGATGAACTTCACCGAGAACTGCGCCTATCGCAACAACAATCATGGAGTGTACTTCGACGACGCCAAGCTGGCCGCCAACTATGCCACCAAGTTTAGCTGGATGTTCGAGGAGCACAAGTTTGGCAGTCTGCCCAACCGCTCCGCCAGGATCCCACACCCGGTCGTCACCCTGAGCGATGGCACCGTGGTAGAAAACTATTTCTCCACTCACGATCACATCGCCAACCACGTGATGGAGACGGTGGACCGAGCAAAACAATCGATCCATTTTCTGGCGTTCAGCTTCACGCATGACGGGATTGCCAGGTCGATGGTGAACCGGGCGCGGGCACGGGTTGAGGTGGAGGGAGTGTTTGAGAAAAGCCAGGCGAGCGGGGGGCATACCGAATATACTCGCCTGCGCGCCTTTGGTCCGCCGGTGCAGGTGTATCTCGATGCCAATCCGCGCAACATGCACCACAAGGTGATTGTGGTCGATGGGGAAACCACCGTGGCCGGATCGTTCAACTTCAGCGACAGCGCCGATCGCCAGAACGACGAGAACGTGGTGATCATCCACAATCGCGAGGTTTCGCGGCAATTCGAGGACGAATTCCACCGCGTCTACGCTGACGCGCAGAAAACCGATCTCTCCGTGATCCACCGGTGACCCGTTGGGGAACTGCCGGGCGCAACAAAAAAGCCACCCTGGGAGGTGGCTTTTCGCGTGAAGCCTCGAACCGAGGCTTGAAAGTTAGTGCGCTCAACAGCCTTTCTGGCAGGCACCCGGAGCGGCAGGATAGCGATTCCACAACGGAGCAGAAGGCGGAGCCACCGACGTCGGGGCGGGAGCCATCCCCCAGTACGAGGGCGGGGCCCATCCCCACGGCGCCTGATTGAATGCTCCCTGGTTGGTGGCAGGATAGTACGGATTGCTCACCGGCTGAATCGCGGGGGATTGCAACGGCGGCTGTTGGGGCGGCAGCGCATTCTGACGCGCCCGCAAACGGTGAGCATGGAGCAGCATCTGCACCTGATTGATATGCTTGCTCATCCGCTCCACATCCACGTAGCCATCCACAAAATGGAGAATCGTGCCATCCGGGGCAGCAAAGAGCAGGGTGGGAAAACTGCGAATCTGCAAGGTGGCCACCAGCGTGGGATACTGCTCCGCCTCGATCTTGAGAGGGATAAACCCCTGCTGGACCAGGGCGACGATGCCGTTATCACGGAACGTGGTCGCATGCATCTTGCGACACCACAGGCAATCGGCGCTCCCAAAGCTAAGCAGCAACGGACGATCCTGCGCCATGGCCTGCGCGCGTGCTTGATCGTAATCATCGCGCCAGGTAATCTCTGCCCCGAACGCGGGCAAACCGACGAGCAAGACAGCCACCCCGGTCAGCCAGGGCCCAAGCCGCTTGGTAGAAACCGTCCACATCGCTGCACCTCACGCGCACCGGCGCGCTCAAGTCGAAAAGGTCCTTCCCGAGCAACCCCACGGGGGGGTTCGCCAACGGACCACATTCTGTTATCGGCACAACGAGGCGTCCTTTGTGTGGGCACTTTCCAGAAAATCGATATTCTCGCAATTTTTGTGGTAGCTTTCTCATTTTCTCATGCCATTGGCTTTTCTCTTGCTCTCATGAGCGAGCAAGTTACAATCCAACTATTCAACTCTTTCCTGTTTTTCTCATTTTGCCGGAGGTTGATCCGTGAATCCGTCGAGTACGGGGATTGTGCGCCCCCGGTGCGCCTTCACGCTCATTGAGCTGCTGGTGGTGATCGCCATCATTGCCATCCTCATCGGCTTGCTCCTCCCCGCCGTCCAGAAGGTTCGCGAGGCCGCTGCGCGCATGGAGTCGGGCAACCATCTCAAGCAGATGGGGCTGGCCTGCCACAATCACAACGACGTCGTTGGCAAACTCCCCAGTGGTGGACAGGGCTGGCCCTATCCGCCCGATTACGACGCGCCCGGCCAGCCCTGGACCGCGCCTCGCCAACGCGCCGGCTGGGCCTTCCAGATCCTCCCTTACATCGAACAGGACAACCTCTGGAAAGGCAGCGGTGCCACCACCATCGCCCAGGCGCAGATCAACGCCATCAGCACCCCCATCAAGATCTACTTCAACCCCCTGCGTCGTCCCCCCACCGTCTTCGTGGGCGGTTCCTGGTACGGTCCCAGCGGAACGTACGGCCATGCCCAGATCGACTACTGCGGCAGCAATCTGAACAACACTGGCGCCATCCGCTATTACACCAATCCCATTGCCATTCAAACCATCTCCGACGGCACCTCGAACACCCTGCTCATCGGGGAAAAGCGCCTCAACAAGGCAGCGCTGGGGGGGTTCCAGGGCGACGACAACGAGGGCTACAGTTCGGGGTGGGATCACGATGTGATGCGCTACACCCATGTCCCTCCCCTTCCCGACCCCACCAGTGGCGATGGCGGACAGCGCTTCGGCGGCCCCAACTCCGCCGGCTGCATGTTCGTCCTGTGCGATGGCTCCGTGCGCATGATCAACTACAGCGTCAGCCAGGCCACGTTTGACCGCCTGGGCAACACCAGCGACGGCCTCCCCCTGGGCAACGACTGGTGATATCACGAAACGCGAAGCGGCAGGAGACCGCATTCCCAGGCGCGGTCTCCTGGCCCGGGCTGTGAGCGCCAGGTGCTGCTTTGCGACCTGGCGCTCACACCTCCGCCTCGAATAGCCATCTGTGACACCAGGGTGTCACAGCAGCGCGAGCAAGGTGCGCACCGCTTCCTGGGCAAAGGCCGGATCGTTGATGTGCAGATCCAGCTCCAGCACGCGTACCTGAGGACTGATCCAGTTGCGGATGCTCTGGAAAAGAGCAGCGTCGGCCTCGGGCCACCAGAACGGCTTGCCCTCCGCATCGAGCGCTGACACCCCACGCAACGGCATCAGAATCGCCGTCGGACCCCGCGCGGCGCTCGCCTTGTGGGCAATCTCCTTCCCCAATTCGTCGTTTTCCTCGGGGGTGGTGCGCATCAGAGTCACGGTCGGATTGTGCTGATAGAAGCGCCGTTCGCGAAACTTCTCCGGCACCGTTTCGGGCGGGCCAAAGTTGACCATGTCGAGCGCTCCCAGTGAGATCACCTGGGGCACCCCGCGCAGCGCCGCTGCGGTCAGGCGATCGCGCCCCGCCGAGAGGATTCCTCCCACCAGTTCGTCCGCCAGCTCGGTCGTGGTGAGGTCGAGGACGCCACGGATCAGCCCATCGGCGATGAACGATTCCATCGTCATCCCGCCCGTGCCGGTTGCATGAAACACCAGCACCTCGTAGCCCGCCTCCTCGACCAGGCGCCGACACGCTTCCACACAGGGAGTGGTCACGCCAAACATCGTCGCCGTCACCAGCGGACGATCGGCCGACGTGGGTTCACTGGGCGCGGGTTGGCGCACCATGCCGAGCATCGCCTGGGCGGCGTTGGTCAGGACCACGCGACTGATCCTATTCAGACCGGAAATATCCACCACCGAGTTGAGCATGAAGATATCGCGCACCCCCACATAGGGGCGCACCTGGCCCGAGGCAAGCGTGCTCACCATCACCTTGGGCACACCAAAAGGAAGCGCCCGCATCGCCGCGGTGCCGATGGTGGTGCCCGCCGATCCGCCCAGTGCCAGCACGCCCTGCACGGGAGCCTGTTCGTGCAAGCGCCGCGCCAGAAGCGCCACTCCCTGGGCTGCCGCATGGATCGCCTTGCCCCGATCGCCCGCCTGTTGCACCCCCGCCAGCGTGGTCCCGGCTGCCCGGAACACTTCCTCGCGCGAAATCTCGGCGGAGCATTGCGGCGGCTGGAGCACTCCGGCATCGATCACGGTGACCGGCACCCCCGCCGCCCGCAGCTGATCGCGCACAAAAGCGATCTCCTGACCCTTGGTATCCAGCGTGCCAATCAGCAACACCGCCATCGTGGTTCTCCTGTCGAGCACCCGCGCTGTTTCCCGCTGTGCTGAAGATAGGCCAACGCTTCTCATTGGGCAACGCCCTGCTGCCAAAGGCGAGCGTGACACTTCTTTTCGGGGTGGTGCCTGTCAGATTGGGAAAGACAGCAATTGCATCCGACCGCAAACTCGGGTTCAATGGGCACATTCCCCCTCTCATGGAGATCGATCGCGCGAAAGGATAGCCCATGTCCACCAATCGTCAGCACGCCAGCGCATACTTGCAGCGGTTGCTCGCGGCGCGCAGCCCCGAGGAACTGATTCAGCAACTGCAACCGCACACCGAGAACCCCGCGCCCAAGGTGCCTGGCGGAAGCCATCTGACAGACGAGGCGATCGACCGGCGCTGGGAGTTGCTCCCGCACGCCGCCGCCAGCCGTGAGGCCCTGCTCGACCCCCAAACGCTGGCGCACAAGGACGCGTTCAAACGCAACATCGAGAACTTTATTGGGACCGTCAAGGTGCCGATTGGGCTGGCAGGTCCCTTGCGCGTCAACGGCGTGTTTGCCCGCGGGGATTATTACATTCCGCTCGCCACCACCGAGGCCGCCCTGGTGGCGTCGTACAGTCGTGGGTGTCAGTTGCTCAGCGAAGCCGGCGGATGCACGGCCATCCTGCTCAATGAAGGCGTCAGTCGCGCTCCGGGCTATGCGTTTCGGACCCTGGCCGAGTGTGGCCAGTTTGTGCTCTGGGCCACCGCGCAGGTCGAGGAGTTTCGGCGCCAGGCCGAGAGCACCACGCGCCATGGCAAACTGAGCGATGTCCGCATCACCATCGAGGGCAATCACGTTTATCTCAACTTCGAGTTCACCACGGGAGATGCCGCCGGCCAGAACATGGTCACGCTGGCAACCGAGGCCATTTGTGCCTACATCGAGCAGCACAGCCCCGTGCAGCCCCAGTATCACTTTGTCGAGGCCAACCTCTCCGGCGACAAGAAGGCCAGCGCACAGTCGTTTCTGCTGGTGCGTGGAAAAAAGGTGTCCGCCGAGGCAATCCTTCCCGCCGAACTCGTGCAGAAGCGCCTGCACACCACCCCCGAACACATGGTCAACTACTGGCGCATGGCGGCGATGGGGGGCGTGCTGAGTGGAACGATGGGGGTTCAGGGACACTACGCCAACGGCCTGGCAGCCTTCTATCTCGCCTGTGGGCAGGATGTGGCCTGTGTGGCCGAATCCGCGGTCGGAGTGACGCGCTTCGAGGTTACCCCCAGCGGAGCGCTCTACGCCAGCGTCACCTTGCCCAGCGTGCTCGTGGGCTCAGTGGGGGGGGGGACCGGGTTGCCGAGCCAGAAGGCCGCGCTGGCAATTCTCGGACTTGGCGGACCGGGAAAGGCGCAGGCACTGGCCGAGGTGGTCGCGGGGCTGTGCCTGGGTGGCGAACTCTCGATTATCGGCGCGATCTGTTCGGGCGATTTTAGCCGGGCGCACCGTTTGCTGGCACGCGGCAAGGCTGCCCACCACGCCGCTCAGGAGGCGCGCCCTCATGGCTAATCGCTGGTGGATCTACCAGAAGGAGCGCTTTCCTCTGGTCGGTCACGGCGTGCTGATCGCCGCGTTCAGCTTCTCTGCCGTTTGTTTCTCCTCGCTGCTGCGCGACGACGCCACACTGCCGGCGTGGCCGACCTTTCTCGTTGCCTATGGCACGGCGTTTCTCTTCTTCTTGCAGTTGCGAATCGCCGACGAATTCAAGGATTTCGAGGAGGACTCCCGCTATCGCCCCTATCGCCCCGTACCGCGCGGCCTGGTCACGTTGCGCGAACTGGGCACCGTGGGCATGCTCGGCGCGCTGGGGCAGCTGGCTCTGGGCCTGTGGCTGCATCCGCCTCTGGTCCTCGTACTCGCGGGAGTCTGGCTCTACCTGGTGCTGATGAGCAAGGAGTTTTTCGTGGGCGAATGGTTGCGCGCCCGCCCGATCCCGTACATGCTGTCGCACATGGTGATCGTGCCGCTAATCGATTTCTACGCCACCGCCTGCGACTGGTCGCCGCGCGGGGCCGGCGCCCCGCACGGGTTACTCTGGTTTGTCGCGGTCAGCTACTTCAACGGGCTGGTCATCGAGATGGGGCGCAAGATCCGCGCTCCTGAAGATGAGGAGGCCGGGGTGAACACCTACAGCTTCCTCTGGGGGCGGCGCAACGCCGTGCTGGCCTGGCTGGCCGCGATGAGTACCACCGCCCTCTGCGCCGTCCTGGCGGCACGCCAGATCGACTTTGTCGGACCGCTCAGCGTGTGGTTGGGCTTGCTGCTGATCCTCGCCAGCGGGACCGCCTGGCGGTTTCTGCGTGCCCCCACTTCCAGAGGGGGAAAACAGATCGAAAATATCTCTGGACTGTGGACGATTGGCATGTATCTCAGTCTGGGAGCAGCGCCCTTGCTCTGGCGCTGGTGGCATTTCACCCGAGGCGCTTCATGAAGTACATCGTCCGCGCCGGCGAGGCCCCGAGGCAGGCGCCCCTGGGCGGCAAGGCCCGGGCGCTGGCCGCACTGCACCGCGCCCGCCTCCCCATTCCCCCGTGGCTGGTCGTTCTCCCCGAGGCCTTCGAGGACAGCCTGGGCCCGGATCGCCTGGCGCGCCTGCACCAGTGTCGCACCGCGGCCGAGTTACACGCCGTCCTCGCCGATGTTGTGGTTCACCCCCTGGTGACCAAGGAACTGGAGACCGCGCTGGCGGAACTCAGCCCCGCGGGCGAACGCCTCGCGGTCCGCTCCTCCGCCTCCGACGAAGATGGCGCGCAGCACTCCTTCGCCGGCCAGCTGGAGAGTTACCTCTTCGTGCCGCCCGCAGAAGTGGCGGCGCGTCTGGTGGATGTGTGGCGTTCGGGTTTCAGCGAACGGATTGTCGCCTATCGCCAGGAGCAACAGCTGTCCCTCACCCCGCGCCCGCCGGCGGTGCTCATTCAGCGGATGATCGATGCCGACGTTGCCGGCGTCGCCTTTGGGGCCGATCCGGTAAGCGGGAGGCGCGGCCTGGTCGTTCTCAGTGCCGTCTTTGGGCTGGGAACCGCCCTGGTTTCCGGCGAATCCGACGCCGACACCTATCACGTCGATCGCGACAATCGAATTGTCCAGCGCCAGATCGCCGACAAACAGAACGCCCACCGCTTTGCTCCCGGGAGCAGGGAGGGCGTGACGGCCGTTCCCTTGCCCGCCGAGAAACGCAACCAACCGGCCCTGAGCGATCCCCAGGTGCTTGCGGTCGCCGAGCTGGTGCGCGCCACGGGGCGCCATTTTGGCCGGCCGCAGGACATCGAATGGGCACTGGCCGCGGGGCAGCTTTATTTGCTGCAATCGCGCCCCATCACCGCCCTGGCCGCGCGCCCCGACCCGGATGGTGTCCTGAATCTGTGGGACAACAGCAACATCGCCGAGAGTTACAACGGCATCACCACTCCGCTCACCTTTTCCTTTGCCAGCCGCGCCTACGAGGAGGTCTATCGCCAGTTTTGCCGCATTCTGGGTGTCCCCGAGCAGGTGATCAGCGCCAGCGACGACGTCTTTCGCCACATGCTCGGCCTGATTCGCGGCACGGTCTATTACAATCTGCTCAACTGGTATCGCCTCCTCGCCATGCTGCCGGGGTTCAAGGCCAATCGCGCCTTCATGGAACAGATGATGGGGGTGAAAGAACCGCTGCCCGCCAGCCTGGTTGCCGAACTTGGACAGGCCAGCTGGATCGAGCGCATGCGCGATCGACTGCGCCTGGTGGGCAGCCTGATCGCCATCGCGGGCCAGCACTTCACGCTTTCCCGGCATATCCGGCGGTTCTATCAGCGTCTCACCACCGCCCTGGGAAGCACGCGCCCCGATCTGACCCGTCTGCGCCCCGATGAATTGACCAGCTACTACAGAGATCTGGAAAGGCAACTTCTCACGCGCTGGGATGCCCCCCTCGTCAACGATTTCTTCGCCATGATTTTTTATGGGGTGCTGGGCAAGTTAACACGCACCTGGTGTGGCGATGAACAGGGCACGCTGCAAAACGATCTCCTCTGTGCCGAGGGCGGAATGATCAGTGCCGAGCCGGCCCGGCGTGTGCGTGCGCTGGCCACCCTGGCGCGCCAGCACCCCGTTCTGGTCGATGCGCTGTGCGAGGGGGAACTTGTTCAGATCGAGGACGCCATCGCCACCGTTCCCGAGTTTGCCGCCCTGTACCGCGCATACCTCGACCGTTTTGGCGATCGCTGTCTGGAAGAGCTGAAACTGGAGAGCAACACCCTCTTCGACGATCCGCTGCCTCTGTTGCGCTCGATCGGTCAGTTTGCCCGCCGACCAGGGCAGGAAACGCTCGAAGCCGGAAGCATCGAGAAGGAGCAACGCCGCCGCGCCGAGGAGCGCGTGCGTGAGGCGCTCAAGGGCAAACCCTTCAAGCGCGGACTCTTTCACTGGGTGCTGAGCAATGCCCGGGCGCGCGTGCGGGACCGCGAAAATCTTCGCTTTGAGCGCACCCGTCTGTTCGGCCGGGTCCGTGACATTGTGGTGGAAATGGGGCGCCGCTTCTATGCGCTCGATCTGCTCGACGAACCGCGCGACATCTTTTATCTGGAGTTAAACGAGATTCTCGGCTTTGTGGAGGGAACCGCCACCTGCACCGACCTGCGCGGACTGGCCGCCCTGCGCAAGGCGGAGTTTGCGAACTTTCGCACCATGGCCACCCCTGGTGATCGTTTCGAGACAAAAGGGATTGTTCATGTTGGCCATTCCTTCACCGCCACCCGTGCGCCCGAACCGGTGGCGGCCGGTGAGGAGCGCCGCGGGCTGGGGTGCTGTCCAGGAGTGGTGCGCGGGCCCGTGCGTGTCATCCGTGAACCGAAAAATGCCACCTTGAAGAGCGGCGATATCCTTGTTGCCGAGCGGACCGATCCGGGCTGGATCATGCTCTTTCCGGCGGCGGCGGGATTGCTGGTCGAACGTGGCAGCCTCCTGTCGCACTCGGCGATTGTGGCCCGCGAAATGGGATTGCCCGCCATTGTCGCGCTCAACGATGTCACGCGCTGGCTGCACGATGGCGAGCTGATCGAGATGGATGGGAGCACCGGCGTGGTGCGGCGGCTGCAAAGCACAAAGGAGGCTGCCCATGGGGAGTGAAGTGGCCGGCAAGGCCGATTTCACCGGCATTCGCTACGCGCAGTGCTGGGAAGACGCCGACATTCTCCTTGAGGGTCTGGCGATTCAACCGGGTGACACCTGCATGTCGATCGCCTCGGCAGGGGACAATGCCCTGGCTCTGCTCACCCGCGATCCGGCCCGGGTGGTGGCGCTCGATCTGAGCCCCGCCCAGCTGGCCTGCCTGGCGCTGCGTGTAGCCGCCTATCGGGAGCTGAAGCATAGCGAATTACTGGAGCTGATCGGCTCGCGCCCCAGCCAGCAGCGTGTGCAACTCTACCAGCGCTGTCGTTCCCAGCTGGCGCCCGACGTGCGCGCCTTCTGGGATGGACAGTCTGCTGTCCTCGAGCGCGGCATTGGCGGAGGCGGAAAGTTCGAGCACTATTTTCGCATCTTTAGCCGAAGGGTGTTACCGCTGGTGCATCGTCGACGCACCGTCCTGGAGATGCTCGAAGGCAACCCTGACCAGCGCGCCCGCGAGCAATTCTACCAGCAGCGCTGGAACACCTGGCGCTGGCGCATGATGTTTAAGGTGTTCTTTTCCCGCTTTGTGATGGGCCGCCTCGGCCGCGATCCAGCCTTCTTTGCCTATGTCGAGGGGAGCGTTGCCGACCGCATCATGGAACGAGGCAAACACGCCCTCACCGTGTTAAATCCTGCGGAGAATCCCTATCTACAATGGATCTTTACGGGCCAGCACACCACGGCGCTGCCACTCGCGCTGCGCCCGGAGATGTTCGAGCCCATTCGCGCGCGCCTGGATCGACTGGAGTGGCGCTGTCAATCGGTCGAGGATTTCTTGCAAGCGCAGGGACCGAACGCAATCGATCGCTACAATCTGAGCGACATCTTTGAGTACATGTCGGCCGAGAATTATCAGCGCTTGCTGGAGCAACTAATTACCCATGGCCGCTCGGGGGGACGGCTGGCCTACTGGAACATGCTGGTGCCGCGGACCCGCCCGGCGGCGCTGGCGGATCGGCTGCAACCGCTGGACGAACTGGCGGGCAAACTCCACCTGCGTGACAAGGCCTTCTTCTACAGTCGTTTTGTGATCGAGGAGATCCGGTAACACCTATGGTTTCCCCATGGCTTGGCATGGCGCTGGTACTGGGTGTGCTCGGTCTGTTGCTCGGCGGACTGCGCTGGTGGCAACGGAGGGGAGCCCCTCACCCGGAACTGATTCGCAAACTCCTGCATGTCGGGATGGGGCTCCTCACGCTCAGTTTTCCCTGGCTCTTCCAGGCGAGCTGGCCGGTGCTCACGCTGGCGGTTCTGAGTGTCGGCGGCTTTGTTGTGGTGCGGATCAGTGCGCGACTGCGGCAAACGGTTGGCCAGGTCGCCGGAGCGGTGGCGCGGTCGTCGCTGGGCGAAATTTATTTTCCCGTCGCAGTGGCGATCCTCTTTGCCCTCTTCGTGCACTATCCCGACGAGGAGTTGATTCGCCGTCAGCTACTCTACTGCATTCCGATTCTGTTGCTCACCCTGGCTGATGCCCTGGCCGCCCTGATCGGCGTCCATTACGGTCAGTGGCACTATGCGACTTCCGAGGGCTACAAGAGCACCGAGGGCTCGGTGGCGTTCTTTCTCTGTGCTTTTCTCTGTGTCCATGTCCCGTTGTTGCTGTGGACCTCGATCGGGCGCACGGAGACCTTGCTGATCGCTATTTTGCTGGCGTTTCTGGCGACGATGTTCGAGGCAATCGCCTGGGGCGGGCTGGACAACCTGGCCTTGCCGCTGGTGAGTTATCTCTTATTGCGGATCTACTGGCCAATGTCGGCGACCGAGCTGCTCGCGCGGCTGGGAATCACCGCCTGTGTGCTGCTGCTGGTGCTGGTCTATGCCTGGCGCACCACCCTGGTAGGGAGTGCGATGTTCGGCGCCTTTCTCGTGGGCTACATCAGCTGGGCACTGGGAGGGTGGCGCTGGCTGGTGCCGCCGTTGATCGTCTTTGTGACGTACACTCTGCTGTCGCCGCGCACGATATATAATAGTAAAAAGATCCACAATATCCATGCCGTGGTGTGTGTCGCCTCGGCAGGGCTGCTCTGGCTTTTTGTGGCGCGCGTGCTGGATCGTCTGGAGGGGCTGCTCTATCCGTTCACGCTTGCCTTTGCGGCGCATCTGGCCATCATTGGCATTGCGCGCTTGCGCCGTGATTATCCCCAGCTGGGGACAACGTCGTTGCTCACGGTGTGTATCCTCCAGGCGTGGGTGTTGCTCTTTCTCCCCTATCTGGTGGTGGAAGGGTTCGCGGGTCACGCGCCCTGGATGGTGCTGGGGGCGCTTCCCGCGATCGCGGTGGCGGCCTGTCTGTTCTACTGGATGCAGCCAGAACTCCACGACTGCCCGGTCGATACCGCGCGCTGGGTACGCCAGGCAGGTGTCGCGGGCATGGGATCGCTCCTTGGTCTGGCGCCCTTGTCCCTGATCTCCTGATGGTCCTTCTCTGGAGTATTCCTCGTGTACCGGATCCGAGAACTCGGCCTCGATACGGATCACGCTGCCTTCTGCCAGGTGCCCGAAGCGCCGATCGCGCCCGATCTGCTGCTGCGGCAACGTCCCGATGCGCTGCTGCTGGTGCATCGTTCCGGCGAGGCGATCGTCGCTCGCTGCGCTCTGTGGTGGAGTGCCACCCCTGCGCACCTGGGCCAGCGAACGGGCCTGATCGGCCATTATTTTGCGAGCGATCCTGCGGCGGCGCACGCCCTGCTGGAACGTGCCTGTGCCGACCTTGGCGCGCAGGGGTGTGCGCTGGCGGTGGGTCCGATGGATGGCAGCACCTGGGGGCGCTATCGGCTGATCACCGAGCGCAGGACCGAACCACCTTTCTTTCTCGAACCGGACAACCCCGATGCGTACCCCGATCATTTCCAGGCGGCCGGCTTCACCCCGCTGGCGCAGTATTACTCGGCCTGTGCCACCGACCTGGATGTGCAGGATGAACGCATTCCGCACCTCACCGAACGACTGACCGCTCAGGGGATTCACCTGCGTGCGCTCAACCTCGATCACTTCGAGGAAGAACTGCGACGCCTGCACGCCCTTTCGGTGATCAGTTTTGCCAGCAACTTCCTCTACACTCCGATCAGCGTGGAGGATTTCCTCACCCAGTATCGTCCGCTGCGTCCCCATCTGCACTCCGAGCTGATCTTTCTGGCCGAGCAACAGGGGCACCTGGTTGGCTTTCTCTTCGCCATCCCGGATCTGCTGCAGGCGCAGCGCGGTAAACCGATCGATACGGTGATCGCCAAGACGATGGCGGTTCATCCGGATCATGCGGGGGTGGGACTGGGGAGTGTATTGATGGCCCGCTGTCATCAACAGAGTTTGCAGAGCGGTTATCGCCGAGTCATTCACGCCCTCTTCCACGAGGCGAATCGGTCGGGGAACATCAGTCGGCACACCGCGGAGGTGATTCGACGCTATACCCTTTTCGCACGCCCGGTGAAGGGAACGTCATGAACATCGCCGAACTGTTGCGGGACCTGGCCCAGTCACACCCGCAGAGCGCTGCTCTGATCGACGTGGTCCAGGGACAACCGCGTGTCACCACCTATGCCGAGCTGGATGCCAAGGTTGCCCGAGCAGCGACGCTGCTCCAGCAAGGCGGGCTGCGTGCGGGAGACGCGGTGCTGGTTTTCTATCCGATGTCGGCGGAGTTGTATGTCGCCCTGCTCGCGCTCTTTCGCCTGGGACTGGTGGCGATGTTTCTCGATCCGGCATCGGGGCGCGCGCACATGGAACGGTGCTGTGCCCTGCACGCTCCACGCGGCTTGATCGCCAGCCCCAGGGCTCACCTGTTGCGCCTGTGGTCGCGTGCCTTGCGCCAGATTCCGCACAAGTTTGTGATCGGCTTGCCCGTCCCGGGCGCGGTTCGCTGGACACGATTGGAAGACCTTCCGCCACACCCCGACATTGTGCCCTGCGCCGCCGAGGCACCGGCCTTGCTCACCTTCACCAGCGGAAGCACCGGCCAGCCCCGCGCCGCACTGCGCAGCCACGGGTTTCTGCTCGCCCAGCATCGCTCCCTGGGCCACAGCCTGAACCTGACTCCGGGCGAGGTCGATCTGGCCACGCTCCCCATTGTTCTGCTGGCGAATCTCGCTTCCGGGGTAACCAGTGTTGTCCCCAATGCCGATCTGCGTTATCCGGGTCAGGTGGACCCTGCGCCGATCGTGGCCCAGATGGTCACCCACGGCGTCACCAGTTCCGTCGCCTCGCCCGCGTTCTTTGAGCGATTGGCACGATACTGTCACTCGCAGCGAATCACGCTTCCGCGCGTGACCAGGTTGTTCACCGGGGGAGCGCCGGTGTTCCCGCGCTTGCTGGAGCAGATGCAGGCGATGGCGCCCAACGCCGAGATTGTTGCCCTCTATGGTTCGACCGAGGCAGAGCCGATCGCCCACATTGCTCGACGCGAGTTGACGCCCGAGGATCATCAGGCAATGCTGAGTGGAGCGGGTTTGCTCGCCGGTCCGCCGGTGGAGGAGATTCAGCTGCGCATTCTGCGGGCGCGCTGGGGTGAACCGATCGGCCCCTTCACGCCCGAGGAATTTGCTACCCGCTGCTGTGCCCCGGATGAAGCGGGCGAGATCGTGGTGCATGGCGACCATGTGCTGACGGGTTATCTGCATGGCCAGGGCGATGAGGAAACCAAGTTCCGCGTGGGCACACAGATCTGGCATCGTACGGGTGATGCGGGGCGGCTCGATCCCGCAGGGCGCCTGTGGTTGCTGGGCCGCTGTGGCGCGCGCATCGAGGACAGCCGAGGCGTCCTTTATCCCTTCACGGCGGAGACGGCGGTTTACCAGGATCCGCGCATCAAACGGGCAGCGCTGGTCGCTCATCGCGGTCGGCGCATTCTGGCGCTGGAATGTTACGAGGCCAATGGCCTGCTCGATGTGGCCGCCGTGCAGCGTACTCTCGCCTGGACACATCTGGACGAGGTGCGCCTCTGTCGGCACATTCCCGTGGACAAGCGCCACAACGCCAAGATCGACTATCCGGCCCTGCATCAGCTGCTCGAACGCGGTTCTTGACTTCTGCCATATTAGGATATTAAGAATGTTTAATATCCTGAAAGACGAGGCGTCTCTTCCCCCGACGGGTTGTGATCGCCGCAAGCGGTCCTCCTTCGCTCCGCGCAAGGTCAGCGCCTCCAGCGAACACGCTCGCAAGGACAGGTGTCAGACCATCAGCGTCACCAAAGATTGGCCCCAGGCCCGAGAGGGTTCCTTCCATGTCCCCAGTGAACACCACCCTGCTGGAGCTGTTCCAGGCCCACGGCATCGAAGCAATTGCACACGATGACTGGGTCGGCTTTTCCCAGCGCTCCAGCACGGTCCGCGCTGCGATTGTTCGTGAAACGGAGCATTCCTTCTGCCTGTCGATCCAGCTGGATGTGCGGCTGGAGATTGTTCCTGGCCTTACCCTGGTCGAATCGTTTAGCGGACTGGGCAAAACGCGCGAGGAGGCCGCCGCCGATGCGCTCAAGCATTTCAGCGCCAACTCCTTCCATGTCTTGCTGGCGGCGTTTTTCCAGTGCAACACCGAGCAGGTGACCACGGAGGAATGGACCCTTGGCGGTAGACCATCGCTCGTCACTCTCGGCACGGTGGGCATTCGCGGAAAACCGCCGGTGCAGGGCGAGGCGCTGGTGCGCTGGTTCCACGAGTTTGCCCAGCGGCTCCAGGAGAAGAATCTCGGACCCGGCACCCACTGGATCCGCCTGTACTATGCGCAGATGGAGGGAAAAGCACTGCCCTGCGAGGTGCTTCTGGACAATGCAGTCTGGGAGGAGATGCAATCGGCCATGGCAGGGATCGACTGGCCCTCGGGCGACGACTTCTACAGCGTGCGCATCTTCCTGGTGATTCAGGACAAACGCGACCCCACCGGCCAGGCGGAGAGCGCGGTGGCGCAGGTGGCGAGCCTGCTGGCAGACAATCCCGACCTGTCCGAGAACGACGTTTTTCAGGCGCTGGTGGACCAGGGAGTGTCCGCCTCTCTGGCCGATCGCGCCTACAAATTCACCCAGATCGCCTGGGGCCGACGCGTCCTCGATGGTCTGGGCATCACCTTCTCGCCCGATTATTTCTGCTTTGATGCCGAGGGAAAGACGGTGGAGACGGGTGCTCTGGCAGAGGATGGCTGCTTCGCCGCTGCGACCAGGCTCTTGCCGGCCTATGCGCGTACCCCCGCCTTTCGCCGCCTGGCCCTGACCTCTGCCGATGTGAACGCCATCAACCAGGCGCTGCACGCGGGCTCGAAACCGGAAGATCTGATCACCAGCCCGGCGTATGTGTTTGTCGAGGCACCAACTCCTCAGGGAATGCAGACCGCAAGAGAAGCGATCAACGCGTACCTGAACGCGCGCTATCCCCACAAGGATTGAAGGGAAAAGCCCGCTCGGCGAAACTACGAACGGAAAGCGGCCGATCTTTCCGCGCGCGAGTTTCTCATTTTTCCCTTGCCATTCCGCTGCGTCTCTGCGATAGCTGAGAGGGAGAAACTCGCTCCTGCCTGTTCGAGTCCTGCCATGACATACGCTCCTGCCTCGACGCTCCTCCTTGCCATGGTCCTCCTCTCTCCGCTCCACGCGGCGGAGAAACAAGCGCCTGCGGGGCCGATCGTCTTTGAACAACACATTCGACCGCTCTTCAAGGCCTATTGCTACGAATGCCATGGCGAAGGCCCCAAACTCAAGGCGGGCCTCGATTTGCGGTTGCGTCGGCAGATCGTGAGCGGTGGCACCTCCGGACCGGCGATCAAGCCTGGGCAACTCAAGGACAGCCTGCTCTTTGAGAAGATCGAGCAGGGGCAGATGCCGCCAGGGAAGAAGAAACTCACGCGCGAGCAGATCGCTCTCATCGGTCGCTGGATTCGCGAGGGAGCGAAGACCGCCGGTCCCGAACCGCAAGCCCTCGCTCCGGGAATGCACTTCACCGCCGAGGATCGCGCCTTCTGGGCCTGGCAACCGATTGCCAACCCGCCGGTGCCGAAGGTCAAGCACTCCGAGCGCGTGCGCACTCCGATCGATGCCTTTCTGCTGGCGAAACTCGAAGCCAACGGTCTCACCTTCGCCCCCGAGGCCGAGCGGGAAACGCTGGTGCGCCGGGTCTACTTCGATCTTCTCGGTCTGCCACCCACGCCCGAGGAAACGAGTCAGTTTCTCCACGACCCGAGCCCCAATGCTTATGAGAAGTTGATCGATCGCCTGCTCGCCTCGCCGCATTATGGCGAGCGCTGGGGTCGCCACTGGCTCGACGTCGCCGGGTATGCCGACTCCGACGGCGGCAGTTCCGAGGATACCCCGCGCCTGTGGGCCTGGCGGTATCGCGATTATGTGATCCGCTCCTTCAACGCCGATAAACCCTGGGATCAGTTCATCCAGGAGCAACTGGCCGGCGATGAGATGGTCAAACCGCCCCATCGCAATCCCGCTGCGGCCGATCTGGACCGGCTGATCGCCACCGGCTTTCTGCGCATGGCGCCCGACGGGACCGGCTCAGCGGGCGTCGACCAGGGCGTGGCGCGCAACCAGGTGCTGACCGATACGCTGAAAATTGTCTCCAATGCGTTTCTTGGCGTTACCGTCGCCTGTGCCCAGTGCCACAATCATCGTTACGACCCCATCCCGCAAAGCGACTTTTACCAGTTGCGCGCCCTCTTCGAGCCGGCCTACGACTGGAAGAAATGGCGCACTCCGGCGCAGCGCCTGCTCTCGCTCACCACCGATGCCCAGCGCGCGAAGATGCAGCAAATCGAGGCAGACGCGGTTAAGATCGATCAGCAACGGCTGAAAAAACAGGCGGAGTACATTCAGCAAACGTTCGAGCGCGAGCTGGCCAAACTCCCCGAGAAAGTGCGCGAGCCTATTCGGGTGGCGCGTAACACCCCGGGGAACAAGCAGTCAGCGGATCAGAAGAAACTGCTGCGCGAACATCCCAGCGTGAATGTCTCCGCCGGTTCGCTCTATCTCTACGATGCGAAAGCAGCAGCGGAGCTCAAAAAGCTGGCCGACCAGGCCGCCGCGCTCCGCGCCACCAAACCCGCGGAGGAGTATGTCCTGGCGCTCACCGAGGTGCCCGGCCAGGTGCCGACCACGTATCTCTTCCAGCGCGGCGACCATGAGCAACCCGGCGGCGCGATCGCTCCCGGCGGATTGACCATCCTCGCCGAGCGCAACCCCTTGCGCATCCCTCCCACCGATTCGCAGCGCCCCACCAGCGGACGGCGCCTCGCCCTGGCGCGCTGGTTGACGGAGGGCAAACATCCGCTCACCGCGCGCGTGCTCGTCAATCGCTTCTGGATGCATCACTTTGGCCGTGGGCTGGTCGCCACCCCCACAGATTTTGGTTTTCTGGGTGAACGCCCCACGCATCCCGAGTTGCTCGACTGGCTCGCATCGGACTTCATGGCGCAGGGGTGGAAACTGAAACGTCTGCATCGCCTCCTCCTGACTTCCAGTGCCTATCGCCAGTCTTCGCGTCGGGAGGGAGCAAAGGACACAATCGATCCGGAAAATCGTCTTCTTGGCCGCATGCCCGTACGCCGACTGGAGGCGGAGGTTGTGCGCGATGCCATGCTTGCGGTCAGTGGGAAGCTCAACCCCACGGCATTTGGCAAACCCGTCCCGGTGAAGGTCGACGAGGTGGGCGAGGTGGTGGTCGGCGTGGATACCACAGACGGCGCCGGCCGACCCACGGGGAAGGTGGTTTCGCTCCATGGCGAGGAATTTCGGCGCAGCATCTATGTGCAGGTGCGTCGCAGTCAACCACTCAATCTGCTGGAAGCCTTCGATGGCGCCAGCCTGGAACCCAACTGCGAGCTGCGCCATTCCTCAACGGTGGCGACGCAATCGCTGCTGTTGATGAACAGTCGCTTTGTGGTCAGTCAGGCGGAGTTCTTCGCCGCGCGCGTGGCGGCCGACAAGGCGCACACCCCCGCGGAACAGGTGCACCAGGCCTGGAAACTGGCGCTGGGCCGCCCTCCAACGGCGCGCGAGGTGAAGGAGGGCGTCGCGTTCCTGGAGCGACAAACGGCGCTGTTCCAGACCCGAACCACGCCCAATAGCAAGACCACCCCCGCCAGGCAGGCGCTGGCCAGCTATTGCCAGGCCCTGCTCAGTTGCAATCGCTTTCTTTATGTCGATTGACCCGGAGAGATCCTCATGACCGCGACGCTGTCTCGCCGTCATTTTCTGGCTTCCAGCACCCTCGGCGTGGGCTCCCTGGCGCTGGCCTGGCTGCTTCACCAGGAACAGTTGCGCGCCGCCCCTGTGCGCCCGGAGCTGGAGAAACCCCATTTCGATCTGAAACCGAAGCAACCACCTCTCCCGGCGCGCGCCAAGGCGATGATCTGCCTGTTCATGCAGGGTGGACCAAGCCATCTGGATCTGTTCGACCCCAAACCGCTCCTCGACAGGTACAACGGCCAGAAATTCCCCGGCACGATCAAGTACGACAACCAGGCCCAGGCCAGTTCCAGGGTGCTCGCTTCTCCGTGGAAGTTTCAGAAACATGGCCAGTGCGGTACCGAGGTCTCCGAATTGCTCCCGCATCTGGCGTCGGTGGTGGACGATCTGACCGTCATTCGCTCGATGCACACCGATGTCAACAACCATGTGCAATCGATCAATGCGCTCAATGGCGGAGGGATCCTGGCGGGGCGGCCGGTGCTGGGAAGCTGGATCACCTATGCCCTCGGCGCCGAAAGCCAGAATCTCCCCGCCTATGTGGCACTGACCGATCCGACGGGACTGCCAGTGGTGGGCGTGGGCAACTGGAGCAATGGCTGGCTGCCCTCGCTCTACCAGGGGACCGTCATTCGCCCGCGCGAACCGCGGATTCAGAACCTCGACCCGCCCCCGGAGTTCCAGGGTGCCCCACAGAAGAACTATCTGGATCTTTTAAATACGCTGAATCGTGAACATCTGCAGGATCACCCCGGCGAACTCGACCTGGAGGCGCGCATTGCCAGCTATGAACTGGCGGCCCGCATGCAGACCGCGGCGCGCGAAGCCCTGGATGTAACAAAGGAGAGCGCTGCCACGCGCAAGCTCTATGGTCTGGATAATCCGGCGACGCAGGATTATGGCACGCGCTGCCTGATTGCGCGGCGCCTGATCGAGCGCGGCGTGCGTTTTGTGCAGATTTTCACGGGCAATCAAACATGGGATCATCACAACGCCATTCGCAAGGGATTGCCAGCGGCCTGTCGCAAGACCGATCAACCCGCGGCGGCCCTGGTGTCCGATCTGAAGAAACGCGGCTTGCTCGACAGCACGCTGGTGCTCTGGGGCGGAGAGATGGGTCGGCTGCCGGTCATTCAGAATGATGCCGGGGCCGACCGGGTGGGCCGCGATCACAACACCTATGGGTTTACCATGTGGCTCGCCGGGGGAGGCGTGAAGGGCGGGCACGTGCACGGCCAGACCGACGAGTTTGGCCACAAGGCGGCGGTGGACACCGTGAGCCATCACGATCTGCACGCAACGTTGCTCCACCTTTTCGGGCTGGACGGCAAGAAACTCGTTTTCCGCCACAACGGCCGCGAACAATCGCTGCTCGATGGCCAGCCCGGCAAGGTGATCACTTCGCTGTTGCGTTGACAGACCGGTGTCAGGCCCACCGAGGAAGCGCGCCCGCTTTCTCAGACCTGCTCGGTCATCTCGTTGAATTCCATGTAGTGCAGATGCTTGTACAGCGGACTCTGCGAGAGGAGTTCCTTGTGCTGCCCCGCTGCCTCCACACGCCCCTTGTGCAGCAGAAAGAGCTTGTCGCAACTGCGAATCGTCGAAACGCGATGCGGCAGGAAAATCACGGTGCGCCCAGGGAGGAAGCGCGCC
>JAKOSN010000049.1 GCA_029777335.1 Planctomycetota bacterium | reverse complement strand
GTTGAGGCCGACGGGCTCACCCTTCGCTTGGGGGAGTCTTGCCGGCAGAGAGCAGGGCCACGGCCAGCCTCGCCCGTTGCTCAGGGGCCAGGGCCAGCAGGGCCGCGGCCAGGGCATCCAAAGACGAAGGGGGCGGTGCGGACGGCCCGTTGGCATTCGGCGCTTGCGCAGGCTTCGAGTCATCAGTGCGGGATTCAGTCGCCGTCTCGCCCTTCGGCGTTGCGGATTTCTCGGCACTTGCTGGCGTTGACGTTTGCCTGTCATGGGCCGATTGTGTTGACGCTTCGGCGTCAGTATCGACTTGCTGTTTGTGCAAACTGCCTGTTCGCTGTTGTAAAGTGCTTTCTGTATTGACTTTATATCGCTCATCTTCTGGCTGTGAACCAGAGGGTGAGGGTTCAACTCCCTCCAACCACCCCTTCTCAACACGGTCTTCTCTCCCGGCCAGCGCTTGTCCTCCTCTTCACATTGTTCGGACCCTGCTCAGATCAACGTTGTTTCACATGGAAATACCGTTGCCAGTGGTGCTTTGGTCCACTACCCTGAGGACTGGGTGCCGATCGGGATCGAAGCCAACGTTTTTGCTCGAACGCTGGCTTGGGATCCTGTGGGGATAGGATCCATGAGCGATCGGCCTACTCGCCAAGGGCTTCCTCTCTGGGTGCGTTTCCTGGCTGGCGGCTTCGTTTTGGCCGCGCTCATCCTCGGGATCGAATATTTCACCCGACCCGATCAGGCCAGGCCAGTCCCACTCACGACCACGGTGACCGCCGCCACGGAAGCAGAGGTGCATAACTTCTGCGCCTACTGCCACAAGTTTCCCCCACCCGACTCCTTCCCGCGCGCCAACTGGAAACAGGAAGTGAATCGTGGGTTCGGCTTCTTTGAGGCGTTCGATCACAAAATCGACAAGGTTCCCAGCGAGGCCGCCGTACTCCGCTATTACCAGGATCGGGCGCCGCACACCTTGCCTCCCATCAAGGTCGAGGAGGCAGATACGCCTCCCCCAGCGCAGTTCACCAAAATCAACTGGCCGCCCGTAGCCAATGACTCGCAGGAACCCTTCCTTTCTCACATCAGTTTCGTCCATCTCTCCGATCCCAAACGCAAGGAAGTTTTGGCGACGGAGATGAACCGCAACCAGATCCTGGCGCTCAAACCATGGGAGGAACACCCCAGGTGGCGCGTGCTCGCCGGATGGCCCGATCCCGAACATCGCGAGGTCATCAAAAATCCCGGCCATGCGGAGGTGGTTGATCTGGATGGCGATGGGATCCAGGATATTGTGGTGGCCAACCTGGGCAATTTCTCACCAACCGATTCGCTCTGCGGAAGCGTCGTTTGGTTGCGTGGGCTTTCGGATGGCACCTACGAGCCGCACACGCTGCTCAGGGATGTGGGACGGGTGGCCGATGTGCAGTTCGCCGACTTTCGCGGCACAGGCCAACTGGACCTGATCGTTGCCGTTTTTGGCTGGTATCGAGCCGGGAATGTGCTGTTGCTGGAGAATCACACCAGGGATTGGAAGAAACCAGATTTTCGCCCTCACGTGGTTGATGATCGGCACGGCGCAATTCATGTTCCTGTGGGGGATCTCAATGGCGACCAGAAACCGGATTTCATCGCCCTGATTAGCCAGGAACATGAGACGATTGTTGCGTTCCTCAACCAGGGCGACGGCACTTTCCAGAAGGAAACGATTTACCAGGCACCACACCCGGCATATGGCAGCAGCGGGATTGAACTGGTCGATCTCAACGGGGACGGCGCTCAGGATGTGCTTTACACCAACGGCGATGTGATGGATAACCCTGGGTTGCTCAAACCCTATCACTCTGTTCAGTGGTTGGAAAATCCGGGCAAGGGAAAGTTCCCCTGGATCCACCATCATCTGACCAGCATGTATGGCGTGCATCGAGCGGTGGCGGGCGAACTCAATGGCGATGGCAAGATGCACATCGTCGCGGTGGCGTTCCTTCCCGAGGAAGCGTTCCCGCAACGGACCTCACTCAATCTGGATTCCGTGATACTGCTGGAGCAGGTTGCGCCCGGGAAGTTTGTCCGCCATTCGCTGGAAAAGCGAACGTGCGATCAGGTGAGCTGTGTGCTGGGCGACGTCTTTGGAACAGGACGTCTGGATATCCTGATCGGTGGTTTTGCCCGTCCCGCCAGGAGCCCCGGAGCGACCCTCTGGCACAACGAGGGCAAACCGAACTCTCCGGATTGATCGGTCGCTAATTCCTTTGATGATGGTGGTGGCTTTGGCAGCAAGGGGCGCATCACCACTCCCGGGAAGCAAAGGGTGGACCTGATAACTTTTCAGGTCCACCCTTTGCTCTTTAGTGACACGCAAGGGTCACGCAGCGCGACGCCGACGTTCCGGCTCCAAACTGTAGCCTGCCTTGAGGGCATCGGTGCGGAACATCTTGACTGTTTCCAGCGAATAATCTTCCAGGTTCTTACCGATCAAATTGAGTTTCTTGAGCATATCGTGCGGGACAGTGATGATGTGACACCCCGCTGCTTCGGCCTGAAAGATGTTGAGCAATTCGCGCGGGCTGGCCCAGAGGAGTTCGACGTTGGGTTTGCTCGCCAGCAAATGCTTGCATTTGCTCATCAGCGGCACCGGATCACGACCCGTATCGGCAATCCGGCCAGCGAAGACAGAGACCACGGCGGGGGTGTTGTCATCCAGCACGCCACATACGGCAGACACCTGATTCAGCGTGAAAACCGCCGTGACATTCACTTTCACCCCATCACGAGAGAGATCCCCAATCAGGGGAACACTCGATTCGCCACGGGTGTTGGTAATGGGGATCTTCACGTAGACGTTGTCGCCCCACCGGGCGATCCGCTCGGCCTGATAAGCCATTTCATCAAAATCGTCGGAAAAGACTTCAAAGGAAAGATGGCGATCGGGAATATCCTCAATAATGGTTCGGGCGAAGGCTTCATAATCGCTCACGCCCGCCTTACGCATCAGCGTGGGATTGGTGGTGAAGCCCTGGATGGCGGGGTTGCGGTACATTTCCAGCATCCCGGCGCGATCGGCTCCGTCGGCGAACAGCTTGATGTGCAAGCGGCTCAGGGGGGTCATGCGCACAACTCCTCTTTGGTTCCGTTCCTGAAAGCGAGAATCCACCGCGTGGCCGCAGACAAATCCGTGGTGCGGAACTCGGGAGCCTCCGGCTGTTTCTCGCGATAACCATAATCGAGAAAGATCGTTCGACACCCTGCGCGGCGCCCTGCCTCCACGTCGCGCCAGCGATCTCCAACCATGAAACTCAGCGTTAAATCGAGCTGATGCTCCTGCGCTGCCCGCCAGAGCAAACCAGGGTTGGGCTTGCGCTCGGGACAGGCATCGCCATCCTCGTAGCAAACATAAAACCCGTCGAGTGGTAAGTGCTCGGCCAGGTAATGATGCATGCGCTCGACCACCTCGCGACGCTGGGTTCCACGGGCCACGTCGGGTTGATTGGTGACCACCAGCAAACGATATCCTGCCTGTCGGAGCAAACCCAGTGCCTCTGGGACGCCGGGGAGGATCTCCAGTTCCTCCAGGGATGCGGGCGGGTACGGCTTACCATTCCGAACCACCGCCCGATTGAGCACGCCGTCGCGATCAAGGAACACCGCCGGGGATTTCCAGCTCATGCGGCCACCGCTTCCCACTTGGTCTTCACGCGTTTTAATTTGGGATGCGACACCAGCAGATGCCACACCACCCCCTGGAAGGCCTCGGCATGAGGGGTTACATTTTCTGCACTCACGGTGGGGATAATGACACAGGCATCGGCCACCTTGGCGGTGTAGCCCCCATTGCGTCCCACAATGCCACAGACCGTTGCCCCCACAGCACGAGCGTATTCGACCGCGCGAACAAGGTTCGGGCTTACATTGCGTTCCAGATCGCCTCCACCCACGGACAGCACAAAGATCATATCGCGGCGATTGAGCCGACTCCCACGCAGCCAGTTCACAAAGACCGATTCCCACGATTCATCATTGGTGCGAGCGGTCAATTCAGAGACATTATCCGTTGGGGAGTAGGCTTCAAAGTCTGCGATCTTGCGAAAATCATTCACGGCATGGGAGGCATTGGCAGCGCTACCGCCCACTCCGAGAAAGAAGAGACGCCCGCCGCGTTCACGCACCGCAACCAGATGGTCGGCGACGCACTCAATCGCCTGAACATCGATTTGAGTAAGAATGGTGGCGGCTTCTTCCAGAAAGGCTTTTGTGAATTGCATGTGCCTGTCGCCTTCTCAACCAGTCCTGGCGCGGCGGCCCAGATACACCTGTGCCTCCGCCAGGCCCGAGGGGGAACCGATCTCGTAGAACCGCTCATAAATCTCATGGCCGACCATCTTCCCTTCCGCCACCAGGCGATGAAAGAGTTCGGCCAGATCGTAGGGTTCGTCCGCAGGGATCTCGTGCAACAAGGAGGTGCGCAGCAAGCTGGCCCCGTAATCGATGTGGGTCATTTCCGGTGCGGGACGTCGCTTGTCATAACAGATCAAGCGGCCTTCGTGAAAGATCACATTGGAGCGATCCCAACGATTGCCGTTTTGATAGACGGTCATCATCGCCTCGGCCCCTGAGCCATGAAAGGCATCGAGGATGGCGCGGTAGTCGATATTCAAATACGAATCGCCATAAAGAACCCAGCACAGATCGCCCAGGAGAGAAACTGCGCGCCGTAGCGCGCCGCCCGTCCCAACCAGGCGCGCCCCATCGTAAGAATACGAAACGTTCAGCCCCAACTTTCGACCGTCGCCCACATGGGCCTCAATCTGTTCGCCCAGATGGCCAAGACAGAGAACTACTCGGCGGATCCCTTTCGTCTGTAAAAGGGTCAGCTGATGGTCAATAAAGGGTCGGCCAGCCACCTCGACCATCGCCTTGGGAATGGTCTGCGTGATGGGCCGGAGCCGAGTGGCCAGCCCGCCGGCGAGCAAGGCAACGGGGACCTCGGCGAGCGTTTCCCGGTGGTTCGCCAACCGCACCATGAGAACTCTCCTGGTACTGGGCTGAAAGCTCCACGCCGTGCTCCGAGGCATCCTCTCCTGGCTGGGCGCCTCTTCCACAGGGGAGCTGCTTTCAGGACCGATGCTCTATCGTGTAGCGTGTTAATTCAAAATGGTTTTGGTGCCTTCAAAATCGAAACGGAAGCGCACTTCTTGCAGCCCCGCCTGGGCCATGGCATGACGCAAGCGGGTCTTGTTCTCGGTGTAAAAAAGCAGGAAGCCGCCACCTCCAGCGCCAATGAGCTTGCCGCCCACTGCACCATTATCCAGCGCGAGATGATACCAGCGATCAATATCGCCATTGCTCATTGAACCGCTGCGTTTCTTTTTGTGCTCCCAGTGCACATTCATCAATTCAGCAAAGTGGCGGAGATTGCCTTCCTTCAACGCTTCCAGGCTTTGATAACCAAGATCCTTGACAAAGTGAAGATTCTCCACCATCTGCTTGTCATTCTGTTTGCTTCGTTGATCCTGTTCCTTGAGAATACTCGATGCCGACCGACTGTAGCCGGTGAAGAAAAGGACCAGGTTATCTTCGAGGTTGTACAGCGTTTCGGAATCGATCGGGAGCGGCCAGACTTCTACATGATCATCGGGATGGAAACGAAAACAGGTCACGCCACCAAAGGCGGCAATGTATTGATCCTGTTTTCCAATCGGCTCCCCCAGACGATCAATCTCAATGTGGCACGCCTGTTCTGCGAGTTGCTGCGGGGAAATAAGGTCTTTCTTGAAAGAGCACAATGCCTTGATCAGGGCAGTGGTAAAACTCCCCGAGGAACCAAGACCGGTTCCAGCGGGAATATCGGCCATGCTGGTGATCTCCATCCCCGTGCCGTTCAACCCAGCGACTCGCATCGACTCGCGAATGATGGGGTGTTGCACCTGGTCCGCATGGGTCACTCGTTCCAGCCGTGAATATTTCACGATCAATTCTGGAACAAAGGTCTGATGAATGGTGATGCACACATACTTGTCGATCGCGGCGGCGATCAAAAAGCCGGTGTGGTCCCGATAGTAGGACGGCAGGTCGGTGCCACCGCCTCCCAGAGTGATCCGCAACGGACTGCGCGTGATGATCATGACGCCATCCTTCTTTGCGATTCACCAGCGCTGGATGTCGCAGCGCCAGGATTTTGCTCGTAGATCCGCTGGATGATTTCGAGTGCCGCGAGGGCATCCTGGAGATTGCCACTGGGCCGTCGTTGTTCCAGGATGCAACTCTCGAAATGAGCAAACTCATGTTTCCAGGAGAGATCCTCGCCGGGAAACTCCCAGATGGTTGTTTCCGGGGGGCCCATCTGAGGCAACATCCGATAGAAGCTGAGTCGTTCCACTCCGTAACTGCCGCCCAGCCCGTCGATCTGTACTTTTCCGGTGCGGCCAAAGATCTCAAAGCAGAAAAGATTCTTCCACTCGGTGCAGCTGGCATGCAACCAGGCCAGCTGTCCGCGTGCCGAGCGCAGCGAGATGAAGCCGTTATCTTCGACGGGCATGTCCCAGAAATAGGTGTGGGTAAAGCCCGTAACTTCGCTGAAATCGCCCACGTACCAGCGGGCCAGGTCGATCAGGTGCACGCCCTGATCGAGCAACTCGCCCCCCCCCGCGAGCACGGGATCAGCCCGCCATTCGCGATCGTAGCCAGGGCGGCCCCCATGGCCGTAGCGAGCACGCACATACAGGACGGGGCCGATGGCGCCGCTGCGCACCAGTTCCCACGCCCGCGCTGGGCCCGGATGAAAACGATGATTGAACCCAACCTTGACGACAACGCCCTGTCGCTCGGCTGCCTCGACCACGGGGCGCAACTCGGCGGCGGAACGCGCGGCCGGCTTTTCAACCAGCACATGCTTGCCGTGCTGGATCGCCTCCAACGTGACTGCCGCCAGCGCGTTGTTCGTGGTGGCCACGATCACCACATCCACATCGGCCTGGGTGACAAGGGCTTGCCAGTCCAGGGCGTGACAGCCCGGATACTGGGCGGCCAGTGCCTGCGCCCGTGCCAGCTGGGTATCGGCCACCGCGACCAGCTGAGCCGTTCCCAGGGCGCGCGCCCGCTTGTGACCAATCAGGCCACAACCGACAATTCCTACCCGCAAAGTCATGCCGCCCTCCGATCTTCGGGGACGATGCGCCGCAAGGTGAAGATGTCTGTCCGGGCCAGGTGCTCCTTTTCGCCAGCGAGTTTGGCCCAGTCGTCCCACTGGGCACTGAGCAGCCGCCCGCTGATGCCGTCACTCGCGGCCGAACCCAGAAAGACTGCCAGGCTCGCGCCCTGATCGAGCGAGGCCCCTCCCTGCGCTTCCTGCTTGCGGGCCCGTTCGTAGAAGCTTTTCCCTACTTTTTCGGGGCCGGCGCTCAGCACCTGGTCGAGCATGCGCGTGTTCAGCGCTCCGGGAGCGATGGCGTTGACATCCACATGCGCCTCGCGCAGTTCCTCGGCAAAGGTTTCGGTCAGGCGGACAATCGCCACCTTGGAGGCAGCGTAGGCAGTGATTCGCGGCAAGGGCGCAGTCGCTCCGCCGCCCGAGAGGTTGATAATCTTCCCGTACTGTTGTTTCCTCATCGTGGGAATGACTGCCCGGCACATCTGGACGGTGCCAAAGAGATTGATCTGGACCGCCTGCACCCATTCGGCCCAGTCCACCTCCTCGATCAGCCCCATCGGGCCGTACACGCCGGCGTTGTTCACCAGAATGGTCACCGCGGGGAAGTGTTTTTGTGCCTCCGCGAGAATCGACGGGCCACTTTCCGGATGGGAAATGTCTGCGCTGTACGAGGCGATCACCTGCTCGGACAGCGGCGCCAGGGCGCGCAACTCCGCCTCGACCTGCGTGAGCATCGCGGCCCCGCGCGCAACAAGCAGGACACTGGCACCCGCCTGCACATAATGGGTGGCGATCGCCTTGCCCAGCCCCTGGTTTGCTCCTGTGATGATGGCCGCTCGGCCCTTCAGTTCCATCCGTGGCTCCTTGCTTGAATCAGGTTCCATCCAGCGGGGCGGGCCTCAGGCGGCCTTTCCGGTTGCCAGGTAGCTGACTGCGCTGCTCTGTCTCAGCGTTTCGCCGAGAAAATGATTCTGATCGATCACCACGGGGTGACGCATGGTGTTGCAAAAATCGCTGGCCTGAAGGGTCCGAAACGCCGGCCATTCGGTGGCGATCACGGCGACATCGGCTCCGCGAAGTGCTTCCTGCGGCGTGGCACAGAGCACCACCTCGGTACTCAGTTCGGGTGGGAGACTGTCGATCGCTGGATCGTGCGCCTGCACCCGCACCCCCTGTTGTCGCAACCAGAGGCAATTTTCCACCGCCGTCGAACGGCGCAACGTGCTCGTCCCCGGTTTGTAGGTTAGCCCCAGCATCGCAACCACGGGAGCGGGCGATCCCGCCAGGCATTGTTGCAGATGGGAACGCAGCCAGTTCTTGTGCACCTCGTTGCTTGCCCACACCCCGTGCATCAGGGCGGTGTCAACCTGGTGTCGCTGGCCGAACTCCATCAGATAGCGCACATCGCGAGCCAGAGTTCCCCCGGCAAAGGCAGCGCCCGGAGAAACGTAGGCGCGCGGCCCAATCCGGCTTTCGGTTTTCAAGCCGCGTTCCACTTCCTTGGCATCGGCGCCGAGCGGTTCACAAAGGCGGGCCAGCTCATTGGCGTAGGTGACCGAGAGGGCCAGAAACGCGTTGATGGCGTGCTTGGTCATCTCCGCCGATTCGAGCGACATCCATTCGATCCGGGCGCCGAAGGGAGCGAGGACCTCGGCGATCACCGCGCGATCCTGGGGGGTACGCACGCCCACGATAACACGATCGGGCTTGCGGAACACCTCCAGGGCTTTCCCAAGGCGGAGATTCTCCGGTGAACAGGCAAAACGCAGCCCTGCACTTGCCCAGCGTTGTTCCAGCGCGGCGCAGAAGCCGGTGGGCACCTGCGACGAAACGAGAGTCAAGGTCCGCGCGCTAAGATGGCGCGCAACCCGATCAACCTGGCGGTGGACGTGGTCCACGTCGGCGACGTCGCGCTCATCGACCGGGGTGTCAATCGTGATCCAGAGGAGATCTACATCCGCCAGGACATCCGCTGAGGGGTGGGCGAAGCGCAGGCGCCCACTCGCCTGTTCCTGGCGGATCAACTCTTCCAACCCCGGCTCGTAGAGCGGGGGTTCACCACGATCCAACCCCTCGATCACCAGGCGATCGGTATCCAGACCAACGACCTGATGACCGGCCTCCGCCAGACAGGCGGCGGTCACACACCCCAGGTGCCACAGACCATAGACGGCCACGCGCATGCTTTTGGCTCCTAGCGACGAAGCAACAGGTCACGATGATGCTGGAGATACTGGAGAGTCTTGATTACCCCTTCGCGAATGGTGCAACGTGGCTTCCATCCCAGCGACCGAATTTTGGTTGTGTCCAGAAAGATGAAGGGACTGTCGCCAATCCAGCCGCGTTCGCCCCCGCTGTAACGGCGGTGCGGTTGCACCCCCAGATGGTCACAGATCCAGGTGAGCGAATCGTTGACACAGCAGTAGCCCTCGGTCCCCAGGTTGAAGATGTTCAGGGGCTCCTGAGCCCGGGTCATCGCCAGGAGGATGGCATCGAGGCAATCCTGAACGTACAGGTACGACTTGCGCTGCTGGCCGTTGCCCAGCACCTCGATCTCGTGGGGATTGCTCAGCAGCTTGCGGTAGAAATCGAAGACATGGCCGTGGGTGTAGCGTTCGCCGAGGATGGAGACAAAGCGAAAGATGTATCCCTGAAAGCCAAACCCGGTGCAGTAGGCGCTGATCAGGCCCTCGCCGGCGAGCTTGGAGGCGCCGTACAGGCTCGTTTGCACCGGGAAGGGAGCGGTTTCGGGAGTGGGGAAGACCTGGGGTTCGCCGTAGATCGAGCCGGTGGAGGAGAAGGCGATTCGCTTCACACCCTGAGTTCGCATCGCCTCAAGGACATGAAAGGTCGCGATGGTGTTTTGCTGCAGATCGCGCTCGGGGTGATGCGTGCCAAAGCGAACATCGGCATTGGCGGCCAGGTGAAAGACCGTGTCGTGTCCGGCCATCGCCTGGGTCAGGCGTTCGCGATCGAGCAGATCGCCTTCCACCAGGCGAAATCGCTTGTTCTGGTGGGCTTGCAACAGAAAGTCGCGTTGCCCGGTGGAGAAATTGTCGTAGACCGTAACCGCGTGGTCCTCCGCGAGCAGCCGATCGGCAAGGTTGCTGCCGATAAAGCCGGCTCCGCCGGTGATAAGCGCCTGCATTGTGAGATCTCCCTGCCGTTCCAGATTGGTTCGTTCGGCTCAGGCTGCCCGGGAAGACGGGGTTTCAGCGGTCCAGATCTCGGTGGCGGAGGTGATTTGCGGACCGAAGCGAATGCGGAGCAAATCGACAAAGTTGCGCCAGTTGCCGGCGACCAATTCCAGGCGACTATCGCCATCGTCGCGCCAGCGCACCCCGACTTCCTTGATCAGGCAGCCCGACTGCAGAGCGAGATGGAGGATTTCCACATCGAACATGTAGCCATCAATGCGCTGGCGGCTGAACAGATCCTTGGCAACGGTCTTGCGGAAGAACTTGAACCCGCACTGGGTGTCCTGGATCGACCACAGCCCAACGAGCAGATGCATGCCGAGCTTGAACACGCGCGACCCAATCTGGCGATAGAGCCGTTGCGAACGCTCCACCGTGGACTCGGCGAGCGCGCGCGAGCCAATGACCATATCGTAGCCGTGATCAAACCAGGGGAGGACACGGTCGAGTTCTTCGATCGGCGTTTTGTTGTCGGCGTCCACAAAGCCGATAAGTTTGCCCCGCGCGTGCGCAACGCCCAGTCGTACTCCTCGTCCCTTCCCCCCCCGTTCGGCACTGCCGTGGACCTGCACGCGTTGGTCCTTGAGGGCGTGCTGACGGACCAGGTCGCGTGTGCCATCAGTACCATCGGCGACAACAAGGATCTCGTAAGAGTATGATTGGCGATCCAGATAGACCTGCATTTCGGCAAGGGTGCCCAGAATGCTGCGGGCCTCGTTGTACGCGGGGACAATGAGACTGAGGTGGGGATCCTTCCCGTTCATCCAGTGGTCCTCTGCAGAATCCAGGGTTCGCGTGGTGGATTGCCTGACCCGCATCCATTCAGATCAGAACCAATGCACCCACTCGTTCGCCACGTACCAGCCGGCAACCCTTACGGAGACACAGAGAAAAAACCAGGTGCGGGCTGTGGAGAGACAGACTGGCTGGGTGTTCTGCCCCACAGGGCCAGAGTAGCAGACTCCTGTCGACGGAAGTATATACCTTGCTCGCGCGCACAGTGTCAACGTCGCCTCGCGCGGCGCTGACAAGCTAGGCAGCCTCGGCGGGATAGCGATAGAGCCGTTGTTCGAGATGCCACGCCGAGCCTTCCTGCCCCTCGTCGCGGCGATAATGCCACCAGGCATCGGTGGGCGGAAATTCGTCGCCGACCGGCCACGGACGGAAAGGATTGCCCCCCAGCGCATCGTAGAGCCGCTCGCTGTTCATCGTCACATCCCCGGCCCGCGGGGGGAGAGGACCGGCGGCGTGGCGCGGACAACCGTGGAGCAAGGACGGGTCATAGCCGCCAATGCGATTGACAACCTGGGCGATCTGGTAAAGCGTGAGCGAACGGGGGCCGCCACAATGATAGAGCCCCTGCAGCGAGGAAGTCAGGACGCGCTCAAAGACGTGGTTCAGGTCGTCGGTGTAGGTGCAGGAACGTACCTCGTCGAAATAGAGAGTGGCCGGACGCTGTTTCTTGAAGCGCGATTGAATCCAGTCGATGGCGCCGGCGTGCCCACTGAAACTCGGTCCCATCGGCAGCGAGATGCGCAGAATGGCTGCTTCGGGGGTTTCACGCAGGATAATCGCTTCTCCCTGGACCATCGTCTTGCCGTAGACCGTCACGGGATCGGTACGATCACTCTCCACCAGCGGGCATCCCAGCGTTCCCGAGAACACCAGGTCGGACGACAGATGCACCAGGCGTGCGCCGTAGCGTCGGGCACAGTCGGCGATGGCCCGAGCGCTGACCACGTTCAGCAAATCCGCCATGCGCGGATCCAGTTCACACGATTTGAGCGCGCAGTTCCCCACGGCGTTGAGCACCGCCCGGAAGCGGTATTGCTCAAACAGGCGTGGCAATTCGCCCCATTCCTCCGCGTCAAGTGCGACAATCCCTTCGCCGACCATTTGCCAGGTTTGACGCGGCCGAATGCCGATCACCTGACCGGGAAATCGGCTGTGAAAATAGTGAAAGGCATTGTAACCCGCCACCCCGGTAATGCCGGTGACGAGGAGAGGGAGACAATCCTTGAAATGGTTGCAAGCACTCTTCATCGTTCAAAGGTCTTCATTCAAAGGAGGGAGATTGTTTCTGCGGTGCAGATTCATCCATGATCCATTGATAGAAGCAAAGGCGGTAACCGTCCAAGTCGCGCACCAGGATGCGACGATATTTCTCCTCGGTATTATCTTTTGATTCGCACTCGGGAACCAGGCCAAACCCTGCAAGGCGGGCGAGGGTGGCGCGCAGATCCTCGACCTCGAAATGGATCAGGACCGAGCCTGGTGTCGGCACTCCCCGTTTCAGAGCCAGTTGACTTCCCCCGGTTGCCAGCAGAGCAAACCGTTCGGGGCGCATGGTTGGCAGGCGCGCCAGGCCAAGGATCGTTTCATAAAAGTGGAGCGCGCGGGGCAGATCGCTTACCGTCAGTTCGAGAAAGGCCAGTGCGCGGATCATGAGGCGGTTTCCCGGACCGAAGGTTCCTGCCGCGCCGACCAGGTTCCCACGGGTTGCAGACCAGGGTCCGAGCGGAGAAAGGCAACATACGCGGGGTGCGGACGTAATCGTGCTAACCAGAGCATCAGCGCGGCCCCGAGCGGTGCAGTCACCCCGGCCAGGAGCCAGCGCCATTCCGGGGCCACATCGAAGAAGCCCAGGTCGTTGCTTCCTCCCAGAAAGAGAGTGGGAGCAAGCAGGAAGGTGTTGTACAGGGCGTGGAACAGGATGGAGGGGAAGATACTTCCGCACCGGGTGGTGAGGGAGGCCAGCACCACGCCGAGCAAAAAGGTGGGGATGAACTGAAAGACATTCATGTGCAACAGGGCGAAGAGAAAACTGCTGAGGAGGACCGCCGTCCGTGGGCGATACCGACGTTGCAACCCGGTGAGGATGAGTCCGCGAAAAGCGAGTTCCTCACAGAGGGCGGGGATCCACGCGAAGATGGTCAGCGCCAGCCAGCGCCGTGCTGTGTCCGATGTTCCCTCCTGGCGCAGCGCGGTGGACCATTGATGCAAGGGACGGTTTTCCTGAATGAGCGCGACCAGCGCCGGGAATTGCTCGAGAATCAGGCGTGTGACCTCGAGGAGCGGGGGGAGCAGAAGCACCACCAGTCCCACCGCCGCTGGCCAGGCCCACAGAGGCGGCAAACGTAGCGCCAGGCTCTGACGCGGCTGGGTGGTCAGCGTGAAGGCCATGATCAGAGCGGGAGCCGCCACAAAGGCGAGCATTGTGATCAGATGCGTGACCAGCAGTTCCTGCCCCATGCCCAGCGTAAACCAGCGCAGCAGGAGCATGACGGCAAAGCAGAAGAGCGCCTCGGCCGTGCTGGGGCGAGCTTCCTTCTGACGGAGCATTTGCCGGAGCCACAACCCGAGATCCAACCGTTCCGCCTCGCGAAAGAGCACTTCCTCCCGGTTGAATTGATCAATCGCCCAGCGCAGCGCCAGCCACGAATAGATGATCATCGGCGCCAGGACCGGAATGAAGTACAGCCACAGGGTCGGATCGGGCTTCCCGACAGTCATCAGTTTTTGTAGCAGCAGGGCTACCCCGGTCACCGGCACCATGCTGTAAAACGGGTTGAGCTGCACTCCGGGAGCGAGGGTCAGGAAGATCAGCGGCATGGTCAGCAGAAAGAGCGGCATCAGATAATATTGCCCTTCCTTGGAGGAACGGGCATAGGCGCCGATCGCCAGGCAAAGAGCACTGAAGAACGCCGAGAGCGGTAAAATCAGCACCAGACACCAGACGAAGGCAAGCATGGGCAAGGGATCGTGAGCCAGTTGCGTGCTGAACTGCCAGGTGGTCACACTCATGCTGGCCAGGTTGAGGCACGCGGTTGCCCCACTAAAGACCCAGATGGCGAGAAACTTACCCCAGACAATCTCCTCGCGGGAGGCCGGGGTAATCAGCAACGTTTCCATCGTGCCGCGTTCTTTCTCGCCGGCGCAAAGATCGACCGCGGGATAGAGCGCGCCAGCCAGGGACCAGAGCACGAGGACAAAAGGAAAGATGCGGATCAGCAGATCGAAGAGATCTTCCGAGGCGCGATGGGCTCCGGATTTCTCCCTTTCCGGATCCTTAATGGTGATGGGCTCGTCGAAGGTAGGGGGGAGCTGATGGCGCAGGAAACGTGCCTCCTTGAGCCGTTCCTTCCAGCGGTTCAGGACGGAGGCGAGGCGGTTATTTGCCATGCGGGATCGATCATCGCCCTGACGCGACAGGAGAAGAACAGTGGGGCGGCGTTCCTCGTCAAGAAGCTCCTCAAAATTGCCTGGGATAACGAGGAGGATATCCACCTGGTGACTATCCAGCGGAGCGCGATCGACGGCGGAGAGAGGTTCGTCCAGACTTTGCAGGGGGCGAGGGTAGAGATGGACCACGAGTGAATCGGCTTCGCGCGCATTTTCAAAGTACCCGGGCAGGAAGCGCGCACTGCCGTCCTCGCGCTGCACCAGGAGGGGCGGGTTCATTTGCTCCCGCTGCGCCAGGGCGAGGGCGGTGGCCAGCGAGGCCACGCTACCACTGGTGCTCGGGGAGAGCGGGGTCAGCACGAGGTTCATGGCGCTGGCGCGCGCTGGGTGTTCCGAGGTGCGGATCGTTCCGGGAGGGAGATGCTCCGCCCCACAGAGGCCCACCGTGTAGCGTTGATTGAGGAAGCCGGTGGCCAGCTGCATCAAGCCCATCCCCCCGAGCGGATAGATGAGCACGGGGAGGACAGCAATCATGAGAATGGTGCGCCGATCGCGTAGCTGGTCGCGCAGTTCCCGCATCCAGATGACCTGCACGATTGACCAGCGCATCAACGCGTCCTCTTGCTTATTCCGGAGACTGAACAGAGGGATTATACAAAGTCGTTGGAAGTGGCTGCTACGGGGGTTCTGCTCACCGCTCCATCACCAGACGTTCCGAGTTGCTCGTCACGCGGAGGGGGAGGAGTTCGCCATTGTCGGTATTGAAAAGCGCGCACCACCCCGCCCATACGGCATGGACCACCACCACAAAGCGCTGGGGTGGCGAAAGAAGGATGGGGCTTTCTCCGCGCCAGGGAAGGAGCCCCTCGGTCGAAGCTGCCAGCCAGCGGTGATGATGCCCCAGAAAGAGCACTCGGTGGGGGACGCTCGCCAGGGCGCGCGCCACCAACTCGGGGCTGCAGGGCGGACCGTCCAGATACCACATCTGCTGGGCGCTGTGAAAATCCACCCAGGGCGGCACGTGGCTGAAGTGGCAATCGGCGTACTCCAGCCATCCGCGCAGGTTGGTCATGTAGGCCACGACCGTCTCGCCGTACTTCGCCCGCAACTCGGGTGGGGGATCCCAGCACAGGCCGAGATCGTGGTTCCCCCAGACGCCAGGAATCTGAGCCTCAGCCAGGACCGCGACCGTTTCAGGGATTCGCCGCCCCGTTTCGCACAGATCGCCCAGAAAGATGAGTTGATCGGCGCCCTGGTCACGCAGCACCGCAATGGCCTCCTGGAGCGCTTCGACCTCTTCGTGCACATCCGCCAGAATGCCGAGTTTCATTGCATCGCTCCGCGAGCAGCGTTGCATGCCTGGACCCTGGATCGGCCAGAGACAGCAGCCACGATGATCAGGGGTTCTTGCTTGTTGGTTTGGGCTTGAGATAGCCAAGCGAGGTCAGGAACGCATCCGCACGGAGAATGGTCTTCTCCTGCCACGGGGCGCGATTGAAAAAGCCATGCCCGACGCCCTCCGCCTCGAACATCTCGGCCCGCGCACCCACTTCCCTGGCGCGCTTGAGATATTCCTCTCCCTGCTGGAGCAGACGATCTTCCTTGCCAAAAAACAGCAACGCGGGGGGAGTTTCGCGCGACAGATGCAAGGTTGGCGAGATCGCCTTGCCCAGCTTCTCGTCCTTGTTGATACGCTGCATCAGCTGCGGTACGCCATCGAAACGAAGGACCGGATTGAAGAGTAAGAGGACATTAGGCCGGGATGACACCTGGGTGTCTTCGTCTTTCGCCTCCAGACCGGGAGCCAACGCGGTGCACGCGGCGATGTGGCCGCCCGCCGATCCTCCCGAGGCAACGATCTTCTGGGGATCGATGCCAAGTTCACTGGCATGTTGACGCACCCAGCGGATCGCGCTCTTGGCATCCTCCACACACAGATCTGGAGTTACCTCGTGGCGCGATTTCACCCGATAGTCGGCGCGGATGGCGACCATGCCGCGGGTGGCCAGGTATTTGGCCTGTGGCTCGAATTGCTTGATGTTGCCACTGGTCCAACCGCCCCCGAAAAAGAAGACAATCCCCGGGCGCTGATCGCGCGCCTTCCAGCCGGGCGGAGTGTGAACCTGTAACTCCAGGTTTGTCTGTTTGGTCTTCTTGTAGACGAAGGATTTGACTTCATCGGCCTTACCCTCGTCCGCGCGCAAGGGGAGGGCAAGGACAGGCAGCCAACACACACAGGCCAGGGCAGTGCAACGCATGGCGGTTCGCTCCACAGAACGAGGTTGAGGGTTAGACGAGTTCACGAACGACCTCGGCGAGTCGGCGCCCGAGCCGGTCATGCTGGGCGGCATCCAGGTGCACTCCATCGACGGGGCTCACGGTCACGATCTCGGCGGCATCGAGGAAACGACAGCCGTTCTGCGTGGCAACGATGCGATACATCTCCGCCAGGCGGCGTGATTTCTCCAGCGCGCCCTCAAAGAGCTCGCCAAGCGCGCTGAGCGGGCCAATGTGCGGCGGAGAAAGCAGCAACACGCGCGGCGTGCGCCCCTCGGGACCACAGCCGCTCTGCTGAATCACCGTCAAGAGCATGGCGATCCCCGCGCTGATGTCGTAAGCCGACAGCCCGAAGCGGTGTTTCAGATCATTCGTTCCCAGCATCAGCAGGATCAGATCGAGCGGAGCATGCGTATCCAGACAGGGCCGCAAATAGGGCAGACCATTCTTGCCAACCCGCGTTGGATCGTCGAGGACCGTGGTCCGTCCGGAGAGCCCTTCCTCGATGATGTGATACGTACTCCCCAGCAACGACGCCAGCACACCTGGCCAGCGCTGCGAATAGGGGTAACGCCGTCCCGAACCTGGTTCATACCCCCAGGTGTTTGAATCGCCGTAGCAGAGGACCGTCTTCATCAGCGCTCCTGATTCGCTCGCCTCCATTCAGTACCAGAGGGTGTGCTCAAACTATCAGAGTTGGCGTAGGGAAGCAAACAGGCAGTGGTGAGAACCGGCAGGAAGTCCGCGAAGGGAGGAGAAGCACGAGGACGCCGGACAACGGGCGTCCTCGTGGAAGGAAAAGCGCGAGAGCATCTCAACCAAACGCGCCGGCGATGTACTGCCGGGTCAGTGGGTCTCTGGGATCCTGGAAGATCGCCTCGGTCCTGTCGTATTCCACCAGGTAGCCGGTGCGTCCCCCCTGCTTGGTATCGACATACAGGAACCCCGTCATGTCCGCGACCCGACTCGCCTGCTGCAAGTTGTGGGTGACGATGACGATGGTATAGCGACTTTTAAGATCCTTCATGAGTTCTTCAATCTTGCCGGTGGCGATCGGATCGAGCGCGGAGCAGGGTTCGTCCATCAGGAGAACGGCGGGTTCTGGAGCGATGGCGCGTGCGATGCAAAGGCGTTGTTGCTGTCCGCCGGAAAGGGCGAGTCCGCTCTGCTTCAGCTTGTTCTTGACCTCATCCCAGAGGGCGGCCCGGCGCAGGGCGAGTTCCACGCGATCGGCAAGGTCGCGTGTCATCCCGTGCAGACGCAGGCCAAAGGCCACGTTGTCGAAGATGCTCATCGCGAAGGGATTGGGCTGTTGAAAGACCATGCCGATGTGGCGACGCACCGCCACCGGATCCACGCGTGGGGCGTAGATATCCTTGGAACGGAAGAACACGCTCCCCTCCACGCGGAAGTTGCGCACCAGATCGTTCATGCGATTCAGGCAGCGCAGCACACTGCTCTTGCCACACCCGGAGGGGCCAATGAACGCGGTGATCTTGTTGTGGTGAATGGCCAGATGGGTGTCGCGCACGGCGAAGAAGTTGCCGTAAAACAGCTTGTGAATTTTGGCGTTGATGATGATGTCATCGGTCGTCAAGGCAGGGGACATGATCCCTCCTATCGATGGGCATGGGCTCGGCGGGTGATCAGCTGTGCGAGCACATTGATGGTGAGCACCAGGGTCACCAGGACGAGGGAGGCCGCCCAGGCGAGTTCGACCTGGCGCTCATAAGGAACGCCGGAATAGCGGTAAATAAAGACCGCCAACGAAGCGGTCGGCTGCATGAGCTTGTTCAGCCAGAAATAGCTGAAGGCCGCGGTGAACAGCAGCGGGGCGGTCTCCCCAGCGGCTCGCGCCACCCCCAGCATCACGCCCGTTACAATGTTGGGGATGGCCGTGGGGAGTACCACGCGCAGAACCACCTGCGTGTGAGTGCATCCCAGCCCATAGGCCGCTTCGCGCATCTTGCGCGGGACCTGGAGCAAGGCTTCCTCGGCGGTCAGGATGATCGTGGGAAGCATCAGGACTGCTAACCCGACGCCGCCCGCAAACGAGGAGCGCCCCGTGTGCATCACCAGGATCGCGAAGGCGAACACCCCGGCGATGATCGAGGGCAACCCCGTCAGAATCTTGGCGGCAAAGCGCACCACACTGGCCGTCGTGCTGTCCTTGCCGAACTCGGCGAGATAAACCGCCACCAGAATACCAAAGGGGACACTCAGCAGACTCGCGACTGCCACCATCACCAGGGTGCCCTGCAAGGCATTGCCAAACCCTCCGCCCACATCCTTCCCCGTCGGTGGCAGGGCGGTGAAGACCGAGACTTCGGTGAGCCGGGCCAACCCGTGCGACACCAGCATGTACAGCACAGAAATCAGAGGAATCAGTGCCACCACCGTCGCCAGTCCGCTCAGTCCGGTGAGCAGGAGGTTGAACAGGGTGCGCCAACGGGTGAGGGAGTAGTCAAAATCGATCGCCTCCTCGAACGGACGCTCGGATGGTTCATCGAGCGGAATGGTGCTCATGAGCGGAGCCCCTGGAACTGAGCCGAGGCACGCCAGATGATCAGCGCGCCAAAGAGATTCACGACCAGCGTGATCAGGAGGAGAACGAGGGCCGCCATCATCAGAGCGCCGACCTGCAGCGGATCCGATGCCTCGGGGAAGTTGTTGGCCAGTAGCGCCGCGAGCGTCTGTCCCGGCAGGAGCGGATTGAAACTCAGAGGGTTGTCCCTGGCCGTGGAGTTGCCAACAAGCATGGCCAGGGCCATCGTTTCTCCGAGCGCGCGGCCAAAGGCGAGAATGATGGCGCCAAGGATCCCGGTGCATGCGGTCGGCAAGACAATCTTGCGAATCGTTTCCCAGCGGGTTGCCCCAAGGCCGTAGGCCCCTTCACGCAGACGGGGCGGCACGGACTCCAGCGCATCGCGTGACAGGGCAGTGACAGTGGGCAGGATCATGATGGCCAGGACGAGCGAGGCGCTGAGCATGCTCGGTCCGCTAAAATCCGCCAGGAGAGAGGGAAAGTAGTGCAACCCCGCCCGGAGAGCCGGGATCACCACATGGATGCCCCACAGGCCATAGATCACGCTGGGAATGGCGGCGAGTAATTCGATCAGATTCTTCAGAAAGAGGCGAATTTTGCTGGGCAGGAAGTCCTCGGCGATGAAGATGGCTACCGCGACTCCCAGAGTCCCCCCGAGTAGCAGCGCTAGCAGCGAACTGTACAGCGTTCCCCAGATGTGGGTGAGGATACCGAACTCGTTGCGGTTGGCATCCCAGACCACCGAATAGAACTCACGTCCTCCCGAGTCGCGCAGCGTGGGCCAGGCATCGACGCTGATCAGCACGACCATCCCCACCACCAGCACGACCGTCATCCATGCCAGCCCCCAGGTGAGCCCGCGAAAGAAACGATCGAAAAAGCGCTCGGAGAGGGTCGGCTCGCGATACACCATGGGCGGCAGTTCGCGGGGGGGCGACTCAACGACCGAGGAGGAGGTCTCGCTCATAAAGAACTCGTGGGTGGTGCGCAGGGCGAGAAAGACTCCGTCGGCGTGGCGTTCCGTGACAGAGCCGCGCAGACACGTGGCATCAGGGCTGAATCGCCTCGACCGCCTGCAACACCTGCCTGGCCACGTCGGCGGGCAGGCGCAGGTAATCCATTCCCTCGCACTGCTTCTGCCCGTCGGTCAGGCAGTATTTCAGAACGTCCTTGAGAGCCTTCCCCTTGGCGGGGGGATAGTTTTTGTTCACCAGAATCCAGGTGAAGGAGACAATCGGATAGGCGTCCTTCGCTTCGGGATCGGGGACTGACACGCGCATGTCCTCGGGGAGCTTGACTCCGTCGATCGCCACCTGCGCACTCTTCAAACTCGGTTTGATGTACTGGCCGGCGTGGTTCTCCAGAGTGATCATGCCAAGTTTCTCATCTCTGGCGGCGTAACTCAGCTCGACATAACCAATCGACCCCTCGTTTTGCTTCACCTGCGCGGTCACGCCATCGTTGCCCTTGCTCCCTGTGCCCACGGGCCAGTTGACCGCCTTGCCAAACCCCGGCCCCTTGCCCCATCCGTCCGGGTCGATCGCGCTCAAATGGCGGGTGAAGGCATAGGTGGTTCCGCTGCCATCAGAGCGGCGGACCACGCTGATCTTCAGATCGGGGAGGTTCAGATTGGGGTTGTCCTTGTTCGATTCGCGGATGGCGGGGTCGTTCCAGTTGGTGATCTTCCCCAGGAAGATCCCAAGGAGAGCCTTGCGGGAGAGCTTGAGATCGCGTGGAACATTCGGGACGTTGTAGGTCACCACCACTGGGCCGGCGGTCATGGGGAGCATGAAGAGATCGCGGCCCTTGCTGCGAACCTTGGCAATCTCCTCGTCGGAGAGGGGGGCATCGCTGGCGCCAAAGTCAATTTCGGGGTTGTCGGTGAATTGCTTCACGCCCGCTCCGCTTCCTTGCGGATCATAGTTGATGCGAACCTCGGGATGGGCGCTGTGAAAGTCGCCAAACCACTTCTGATAGAGCGGATTGGGGAAGGTTGCCCCCACTCCCTGCAGATCAACGGCGTTGCTTCCACCGCTGCAACCGGGACTGGCAGCCGAACCAACGAGAGTGAGACTCAGCACGAGGAAAGCGAAGATCCGCCGCGCAGGCATGGCAATCTCCCTCGAAGAACGCAAGAGGACCCGGAGGTTTAGCCTACGCTGGCCTCGCGAGATGAACCATGTGGGGGGAGGAGAATTAACCGATTCTTCATACGTGCGAAGTCGGGTATTCCCTGAGATAAAAGCTCTTTAGAGGATAAAAAAAGATGCAAATTCGGCGGAGATTCAGCCGAACACAGAGGAGCGCTAAAAAATGGAAATCGCCACTGTCCGATTTTCCCCAGGGCTTCTAATCTATTCTGGTCCCTTCCCCTCGGGTTCCGCATCCATGGACAGGAGATCTCGACTACTTCCTCCCCTGCGAGGTGTCCTTGCCGAAGGAACGGAGGTCTTGTAACGGAATGCATCAACCACAGACATCAACACTTGCGCCGGTTTGGCAAGATCAACCCGAATCCGGAACGGGGAGCCTCGGCGAACCGGCCTTCGGGATCCTGATTGCCGACGATGAACCGGCCGTCCGCACCACGCTGGCCGCTGCGCTCACCCGGCACGGCTTCCAGGTGACCCTCGCGGGAGATGGGGAGGAAGCGCTGGCGCTCTTTGCGCGCCACTGGCGCGAGATTCACCTGGTGCTGCTCGATGTGCGCATGCCGCGTCGGACCGGCCCCGAGGTGATGGCCGCCATCCAGCAGATTCATCCCGAGGTGTGCTGTTGTTTCATGACCGGTTACATGGGCGAGCACTCCGAGGAGGAACTGCTCGCGCGCGGGGCCCGGCACATCTTTGCCAAGCCTTTCCGTCTCAGTGAAATGATTGCGACTCTGCAGGCTTTCGCCGGCCAGGCGATTCGCTTGCGGAGGTAAAAAGCGGAGGGGCGAGGGAAGCCACCGTGGGTAGATCCCCTCGCCCTCCGATCGCGACGTTATCCCAGCAAGGGAATGGGCGAACGGTCCGGCGTGTTGAGATCCACGCCGACATAGACAATTTCAGCGCGGGTTACCGGCACGACGCTCCCAACGCGTTCGACCTCCACATCGACCAGCATGGTGATCGAGGTGCGCCCCAGGCGTTCCAGCCGGGTCAGAAAGCGCACCAGGTCGCCCACGAGAACCGGCCTGAGGAACTCCACGCGATTGATCGCCACGGTCACCAGGGAAGGCGGTTTGCCCCCCGCCTGAACAACCTCGTGGTAGGCCCCAATCGCGCCCGCCTGATCGATGTAACTGAGCAAGATCCCGCCAAAGATGGTGCCGTGCGGATTGGTATCGCGTGGCATCATCAGCACCTGGATGGCCAGATAAGGCTCAGAGGGAGTCTTGCTCATCGTTGCGCCAGCAGTTGGCGGAGGACATACTGAAGAATCCCGCCGTGCTTGTAATAGAGGACCTCTTGCGGGGTGTCGATACGCACGGTCGCCTCGAAGACCAGCGCGCTGCCATCGGGACGGCGGGCACGCACCATGATCGTTCGTCCCTCGGCAAATCCGCCTGCCAGTTTGGTCGCCACTCCTTCCAGATCGTAAACCTCCTCGCCGGTCAAGCCGAGGCTGCCGGCGTTTTCTCCCGTCTGAAATTGCAGCGGCAGGATGCCCATGCCGACCAGGTTGGAGCGATGGATGCGCTCGTAGCTTTCGGCGATCACCGCGCGAATGCCGAGCAGACGTGGTCCCTTGGCGGCCCAGTCGCGCGAGGACCCCGATCCGTACTCCTTGCCGGCGATCACCAGCAGCGGCACCTTTTCCTGGGCATACTGGACGGCGGCATCGTAGACCGACATCGGGGTTCCCTCGGGGAGGTGGCGGGTGACGCCGCCCTCGGTTCCCGGCGCCAGCAAGTTCTTCAAACGAATGTTGGCAAACGTCCCCCGCACCATGACCTCGTCGTTGCCGCGACGCGAACCGTAGGAGTTGAAATCGAACGGTTTCACGCCGCGGTTGATGAGATACTGTCCAGCCGGGCCGTCTTTCTTGATCGAACCCGCCGGAGAGATGTGATCGGTGGTGATGCTATCGCCCAGCAACAGGAGCACGCGCGCATTGGTGATGTCGCGCACCGCCTCAGGTTCGGGCTTCATGTCGAGGAAGTAGGGCGGATGCTTGACGTAGGTGGAATCTGGGTCCCACTGATACTGATCCCCCTCGGGGATTGGCAAACTGCGCCATTCGGCGTCGCCCTGGAACACCTCGCCGTATTCCTTCACAAACATCTCAGAGCGGACCGCGCGGGTGATGGTGTCGAGCACCTCCTGCTGCGAGGGCCAGATGTCGCGCAGAAAGACTGGCTGTCCCTTTGGATCGGTGCCAAGGGGTTCCTGGTAGAGGTCGATGTCCACGCGGCCGGCCAGGGCGTAGGCGACGACGAGGGGCGGCGAGGCCAGGTAGTTCGCCCGCACCTCGGCGTGGACGCGGCCCTCGAAGTTACGATTGCCCGACAGAACCGAGGCAACCACGAGGTTTCCTTCCCCAATGGCCCTGGAGACCTCCGCGGGGAGTGGTCCGCTGTTGCCGATGCAGGTCGTACAGCCGTACCCGACCAGATGGAAACGCAGCTGTTCCAGGTAGCGCATCACTCCGGCTTCAATCAGGTAATCGGTGACCACCTTCGAGCCGGGCGCGAGGCTGGTCTTGACCCAGGGCTTGACAGAGAGCCCCTTCTCCACCGCTTTCTTGGCGAGCAGACCGGCGGCCAGCATGACCGAAGGGTTGGACGTGTTGGTGCAGCTGGTGATGGCCGCGATCACCACGGAACCATGTTTCAACTCGGTCGTGGTGCCGTCGAGGGTGAGAGGCACGGCGGTAGCAACCGTGGCCGGCGCGGTCCCCGGTCTGGGTTTGGATTTGCTCAGCAGCGTGGGGAGCGCTTTGGTGAACGAGGCCTTGACCTCACCGAGATCGACGCGATCCTGCGGACGCGAGGGACCGGCGAGGGCAGGGCGAACGGTCGCCAGATCGAGTTCGACGATGTCGGAATACCGCGCTTCCGGGGTGCTGGCCGTGTGGAAGAGGCCCTGCTCCTTGGTGTAGCTCTCGACGAGTTTGACCAGATGCTCGGGGCGTCCCGAGAAGCGGAGATAGCGCAGGGTTTCAGCATCGACCGGGAAAATCCCACAGGTGGCGCCATACTCAGGAGCCATGTTGGCGATCGTGGCGCGATCCGCGAGCGGCAGATCGGCGAGCCCCTCGCCAAAATACTCCACAAACTTGCCAACCACGCCCTTGCTGCGCAGGATCTCGGTGACGCGCAGGACGAGATCGGTGGCGGTGCTCCCTTCGGGAAGTCGGCCGTGGAGCCTGAACCCCACCACTTCGGGGATCAGCATTGACACGGGCTGACCGAGCATGGCGGCCTCGGCCTCGATGCCCCCCACGCCCCAGCCGAGCACGCCCAGGCCGTTGATCATCGTGGTGTGCGAATCCGTGCCGACGAGCGTATCGGGGTAGGCTTCCGGGTGCGGACTGGCAGCCTCGTTGGCGAAGACGACACGGGCCAGATATTCGAGATTCACCTGGTGAACGATTCCCGTGTCGGGGGGAACAACCGCGAAGTTCTGAAACGCCTTCTGGCCCCAGCGCAGAAAGGCGTAGCGTTCCCGGTTTCGCTCGAACTCCAGTTCGGCGTTGTGGCGGAACGACAGCCCGCTGCCAAAATCATCCACCTGCACCGAGTGATCGATGACCAGCTCAGCGGGGAGGAGGGGGTTGATCTTTTTGGGATCGCCGCCCATGCGAACCATGGCATCGCGCATCGCCGCCAGATCGACAATGGCCGGAACGCCCGTGAAGTCTTGCAAGAGAACGCGCGCAGGAGTGAAGGCAATCTCCTTGCTTGGCTGAGCCTTCGGATCCCAGCGAGCCAGGGCCTCGACATCCTCGGGGCGGACACTCAGGCCGTTCTCGGTGCGCAGGAGGTTTTCGAGCAGGATCTTCAGAGAGAAGGGGAGTTGGGCCGCTTGCGGAATCTGTCGATAAATCGCATCCAGCCGATGGATGGTGTATTTCCTGGAGCCGACGGTGAGAAGCGCCTGCGAACCGAAATGGTTGGCCATGATCTTGATTCCTTCCGTCCCGGAGCGGGAAACCTGAGCATCCTCGTTATTGTCGGAGGGATCCTGATCGTTGGCAACATCCGCGAAAGATACTTGCTCTGCAGGCAGCCCTGGTGGACAATACCGGCGCATGCCGGAGGGCGGTTTGGGAAGCAGCGGGCTTCCTCCAGTGTGCCACCGTCCTCCCCATTCACCACAAGGAGATTGCACCCATGCGCTACCCCACCCTCACCAAGCTGTGCGCTGCCCTCGCTGTCGCGGTGTTGACCACCTGGTCGCTCGCAGCCGACAAGGAAGCCAAGGTTCAGGTTGGCAAACCAGCGCCCAACATCGAACTCCCGGCCACGCTGATCGAATCCGTTCTCCCTGGGAAAAAAGATGCCACCACGCTTTCGCTCAAGGATCTCAAGGGCAAGAACGTCGTTCTGTTCTTCTATCCCAAGGCGATGACGCCGGGGTGCACCAAGGAGTCCTGCGCGTTTCGCGATAACATCAAGGGGTTTGTTGGTGCCAACACGGTGGTCATCGGCATCAGCACGGACAATGTCAGCGCACAGAAGCAATTCACCGACAAGGAAAAGCTGAACTTCCCGCTCTTCGCCGATTCGGAGAAGAAGGTCACCGGCGCCTACGGGGTGCTGAATGCCCAGCGCGGAGTGGCGTCACGCGTCACCTTCGTCATCGACAAGCAGGGCATTGTGCGCAAGATCTACACCAAGGTTGACCCCCCAAAACACGCGGCCGAGGTGCTGGAGTACATCAAGACCGAATTGAAGGATTGAGGCTGCTCGACCGGAAAGATCAAGAAGCCGACCGCAGCGATCGAAGGAAGATCGCCACGGTCGGCTTCGCTCGTGAGTTAGGGAAACTCAACGGCTGGTGAGAATCATCTGTCGGGTTTCGCGCCCGTTAATGTCGACCTGAGCCTGGAAGACAGGGCGACCGCGCTCATCACGTGTGTAGACCAACCACTTGCCGGGCGCAACGGTCGATTTAAACTGCCCCTGCTCGTCGGCCCGGATATTCTTTTGCACGCCGTCCTCGGTGGCACTTACGAGGAGGACCTCGGCGCGGCGATCGGGCACCCGGTCAGCGCGAATCACCTGGCCTTCGAGATTGTAAGAAGGCAACGCCACAATGCGATCAATCCGCACGCTGGGCGGAGTGGTCGCCGGCGAACGCGGCGCCTGCGGTGTAATGCGCTGGGGCTGGGTAAATTTGTTCTCCTTCGCCATCGGCGGCGGAGGAGTTTCCCGCGGATAGTAACGGTTGCTGCCGTTGGATTGCGGATTGCCATAATCGCGCTGTTCGCCAACGCCGCCTTGCTGGCTCGGAGGCGCTGGTTGTTGCGGAGCCGTTTGCTCGCCCACCGCGCCCTGCGGCGCCGTTGTCACGGGAGCGGGGCTGCCGTTGGAACTGGTGCAGGTGGTGACTGGCTCGTAATAGAACGATTGTTGATACTTGGTCACCGGGACCATCTGGCAACGTTGCAGGTAACTGGTCACTGGGCAGCACTGCGAACGCAATCGGTAACTGGTGGTCGGGGTCGCCACTTGCTGGTACGAGCAGGTGCAGGGATCGTAGTAGCAGCTGTAGCGATAGCTGGTCACCGGCTCCCAGTAGTAACTGGTGCGATAGGTGGTGACGGGCTCATAATACGACCGGCGTTCATAAGTAGTGACGGGCTGATAGTAACTGCGCTGCACATACTGCGTGGTACAACAAGTTGTCTGGGGACAGGGTGGGGGACAGGCCGACGTCGGCGCTGGCGCCTCATAGTAGGACTGATAAGCCGAGGCGGAACTGGAGCCCCGGCACGAGTTACAGCACACCTGGAATACATTGTTCCAGGCCGCCTGCGACGGGGTGGCCAGGGCGGCGACCACGGCCAGCGCGCAGAGCGAAATGGCCCCCTGGTAGGGTTTCATGGTAGCTTCTCTCCTCCGTTAGGATGTGGGTAAAGACTCGCCTTGCTACAGCTCCAGGACCAACACTGGAGCGCACCACTAACCCCTCAATCTGCGCCCATGCAGGCACGGGTGTTAGCACCCCACACTTCAAGCCTACTGGCGTCCAGACAGCTTGCAATAGTGGATTTCTCCACGACGACAGGTTTTGTTGTCCGCATCTGGTAAAGTTGACAGGTCCGTTAAAATTGTCCTGTCGTGAAGGTTGTGCGCCCTGTGAGTTCTGGAGGGGGTGCCAGAAAAGAACCCAGGAGGTGTCGTCTCGGCGCATTCTGCCGGTCAGCGCGAGGGAAGGGATGAAATGGGCCGAGCAGCTGCCTTCCTTCGCATTGTGGCGCCCTGGCCCTTGACAGTATGATAGCAGAGGCTCCCCTCTGGTTGGCCCTGGGAACGGTCGCTCTTCTTGCACGGAGACGCAGCATGGCCACAGTTCCTCCCCTCGTTGGTAGGCATTTCATTGGCGGTCACTGGCTTGGTCCTGCCGGCGCTCAGTTCGAAAGCCGCAACCCGGCCCAGCTCGACGAGGTTCTTGGTGTCTTTCCTCAGGCGAGCGCCAGGGAAGCGAACGAGGCGGTGGCCGCGGCACGGTCCGCCTATCCCTCGTGGCGGCGAACCAGCCGCATCCATCGCGCCGAACTCTTCGACAATCTCGCGCAACTCATCAAACGCGAAACCGAGAACCTGGCGCGTCTCATGGCCCAGGAGTGCGGCAAGGTCCTCACCGAGTGCCGTGCCGAGGTCATCGAGGGGCTGCACATGATCCAGTACGTCTTCGGGACTGGACGCATGCCCTGTGGGGAGATTGTTGCCTCCGAGATCGCGGAGAAAGATGCCTCCGTGCGCCGCAAACCCTGGGGAGTGGTGGCGGTCATCACCCCCTGGAACTTCCCCTTCGCCGTGCCGCTGTGGATGCTCTGTCCCAGTTTGCTCGAAGGGAACACGGTCGTCTTCAAGCCCTCCGAGGATACCCCGCTCATCGGGCAACGGTTGATCGAGCTCTTTCTGGAAGCGGGCTTCCCGGGAGGAGTGGTGAACCTCGTCCACGGCGAGGCCGAGGCCGGCGAGGCGCTGGTGCGCAATCCCGACGTCAACGTTGTCCTCTTCACCGGGTCCTACGAGGTGGGGCATCGCATCCAGCAGCTCTCTGCCGAGCATTATGATCGCATCGTTGCCTGCGAGATGGGGAGCAAGAGTGCGGTTATTGTCTGTGAGGACGCCCGGCTGGACCTGGCGGTTACCTCCGCGCTCATCAGCGCCTTCAAGACGAGCGGGCAGCGCTGTGTGTCGGCCTCGCGCATTCTGGTGCACGATCGGCTGGTGGAGGCGTTTGTACAGAAATATCTCGACGGCGCGAAGCGATTACGCATTGGCAGTCCGCTCGATGCCGGCAACTTCACTGGACCGGTCATCCATCGTGCCGCGGTCGAGAAGGTACTGCGCTATAATCAGCTGGCACGCGAGGAGGGCGCGGAGGTTCTGCTCGACGGCAGTCCTCTGACCAGCGGGGAGCACGCGCGGGGGTGCTACCTTGCGCCGTTTATTTATCGAGTCGAGCATCGCCCGGGAGTGCGTTGCATTCGGGAAGAGGTCTTCGGCCCGCACGTGGCGATCATACCCTTTCGGGATAACGAACACGCCATTCAGATCTACAACGATACCCCCTACGGGTTGTCGATGGCGGTCATCACCGAGAGTTATCGCACCATGCGGCTGTTCCGCGAGGAGTGCGAGTATGGGATGGGGTATGTAAACCTTCCCTGTATCGGGGCGGAGGTGCATTTGCCTTTTGGTGGGGTGAAGAAGAGCGGCAACGGCCATCCGTCGGCGGCGGGGTTGATCGAAACCGTAACGCACAAGACGGCGTGGACAGTCAATCATGGCACGGAAGTGAAGATGGCCCAGGGGTTGACCACGCAGCTGGAGGCGTGAGACTGGCCAGGGTGTGCGCTTGCCGAGGGAGGAAAGCATGTGGCTCTTCGACGAGGTTAGCGTTCCACGACTGCAAACGCCGCTTCCCGGGCCGCGCGCCCAGGCCTTGCTGGCGCGCGATGAAAAGTACATGTCGCCGTCGTACACGCGCATCTATCCGTTGGTGGTGGCGCGGGGGAGCGGAGCGGTCATCGAGGACGTCGATGGCAACCTCTTTCTCGATTGCACCGCCGGAATCGCGGTGACGGCGACAGGCCACTGTCATCCCCATGTGGTCGCCGCCATCCAGGATCAAGCGGCCCGGTTGGTGCACATGTCCGGGACCGATTTCTACTATCAGCCCCAGATCGATCTGGCGCAGCGGCTGTGTGAACTCGGGTCGAAAAAACTGCCGCGGCGCGTCTTCTTCACCAATTCCGGCGCCGAGGCGCTGGAGGCAGCGCTGAAACTGGCCCGCTGGCACACGGGGCGCTCGCGCGCCATTGCGTTCTTTGGAGCGTTTCACGGCCGCACCTATGGCGCGATGTCGCTGTCGGGGTCCAAGCTGGTGCATCGGCGCGGCTTCTCTCCGCTGGTGCCCGATATCCACCACACCGCCTATCCGCGTGGCTGCACAACCTGTGCCTTACCGCACGCGACCTGCGTCTGTGTGCAACAGATCGAGGAAACGCTCTTCAAGCGTGTGGCTCCGCCGGAAGAAGTTGCGGCCATCTTTGTCGAGCCGATTCAGGGCGAGGGCGGCTATCACGTTCCGCCCGCCGGCTTTCTCCAGGCCCTGCGTGAACTATGTGATCGTTATCATATCCTTCTTGTCCTCGATGAGGTTCAGACCGGGATGGGGCGAACGGGGAAGATGTTCGCCTGCGAGCACTGGGAGGTCGAGGCGGATATCCTCTGTCTGGCCAAGGGGATTGCCAGCGGGATGCCGCTGGGAGCCATCATCGCGCGCGATGATGTGATGGACTGGCCGCCGGGCAGTCACGCCAGTACCTTTGGCGGAAATCCGGTGAGCTGTCGCGCCGCCCTGGCAACGCTCGATCTGCTGGAAGCGGGCTACATGGTGAATGCTGCCGAACGCGGGGTGCAACTCAAGGAAGGGTTGCTCCGTCTCAAACAGCGTTTCCCGGTCGTTGGCGATGTACGCGGGCTGGGGTTGATGGTGGCAATGGATCTGATTCGGGACGACGGGAGCCACCAATTCGATCCGGTCCTGCGTGACCAGGTGGTGGAAGCCGCTTTTCACCGGGGGTTGCTGTTGCTGGGGTGCGGAGAGGCGGCGCTCCGCTTCTGTCCTCCGTTGTGCATCACCGAAGCGCAGATCGAAACAGCAGTGACAATCCTGGGTCATGTGCTGGCCCACCTGCGTACAACCGTGCCTCAGTGAGTGACAGGGCATGGTCAGCGATTCAGTGGCGAACGGTCATGCCCAAGGAACAGGAGCATCCCTCCCAACCCGACCACGAGAGCGAGCATGACCAGGCACTGCACGGCAAGATCATTCCCCATGGTGTAGTGCATTTGCGTGAAGATCCGCTCCGCGAACGTGGGGGCGTTGGGAGTGCTCACCAGTTTGCTCGCGCTCAATTCGCCCAGGGCGAGCACGGTCAAGGCGACCACGCTCCACAGCCAGACGCGGCGCGTGAGCGGCCAGATCACCAGGCGCCATTCTGCCAAGGGGCCACCGCCGTCCACGCGAACCGACTCCAGCAACTCCCGAGGGACCAGTCGAACCACGGGCCAGAGCAATGCCACGGCAAAGGGGAAGAGGCGAACCACCTGGACCCAGACGATCGGCGCCATGGACGGTCCGTAATAGAGCCATTGTGCCAGCCAGCGCGAGCCCGTACCATCTCGAAGGAGCGCGATGGTCCCACGCATTCCCAGGCCGACGACAGGGCCAGGCAAGGTCCACCCTAGCAGGGCCAGCCCGAGAGTGAGAATCCGTAACCAGAGCGATTCCCCCGCGAGCCAGGACGCAACCAGTCCCAGTGCGCTGCCGAGCACGCCAACCAGAATGGCCACTCCCAGGTTGCCCACGAGTGCTCGCCCGCTGATTTTCAGCAGCACGCGCCCTTGATGCTGGAGCGTGAGCCACGACCACGTTTCCGGGTTGCCGGAGACGCCCCCCTTCCAGAAGAGGCTGAAGAGCGGCACACCGCCCGCGCAACCGATCACCAGGCAGACGGCACCCAGGAGGAAGAGAGGATGGCGGCCGAGCGAAAAACGCCACGGCGGAGAGCGCCTTTCCAGGGGGGGGATGCGCGCTTGCCAGCGCCGGACGGCCCAGACGAGAAGCACCCCTGTCAGAAAAATGGACGGGAGAGAGACCGCCACCGCCCGCGCCACGAGCAGATCGAGTTCGCGGTTGAGCATGGTGCTCTCCGGGCGCACCATCTGGGTGTAAACTTCCTCGGCAAAGGTGCGCACCTGAAATTGATCGGTCACGGTGATCTCGGTTGCCGTTAGCACCGCGACCCAGACAGCACTGGCCAGCAGGGCAGCACGACAGCGGGGCAGAGTAACCTTCAGGACCACCCAGAAGGGACGGGTGGCAAGCAGAGCGTCTTCTTCCAGTTCCCGTTCAACCCAGGTGAAGCCGAGGCCAGTGAGAAGGATCACCCAGGGCAGACCGGCGATCGTGTGAATCCAGATGACCCGACTCAGCGGGCTCAGGGGAAGGTCCAGCGCAAGGAGAGCCGTTTCCCACCCGATCGTCACCAGAGGGAGGGGAATGAGCACCGCGAGGAAGGTGAGGTAACGCAGCGGCTGCGCCCAGGGGAGGGTGGTCCGGTAGAGAACCCAGGCGAGAGCAGTTCCCAGGGGGAGGCTGAGGGCGAGGGTTCCGCCCACCACGAGGGCGGTGTTGCAGGCCAGATCGAGAAGGCGTGCGGATTCGGTCAGCGCTTGAAGGGCCTGGGGCGTTTGGAACAACATCGCCAGTGGAAGCAGGAGCGGAGGCCCCAGTACGACCAGGAGCAGGCCAGCCAGAGTGGCGCGGCACCAGAACATCAACGAGAATTCCTCGCCCCGGATCGGGTAAGGCAGGGGATGGGTCGCAGGGATGGCTGAGGATAGGGGGGAGTCACTGGTACTTCTTGCCCTGGACCGGAGAGTTCGAAAGTCCCGAATCTGTCTTCACGCTGGTGAGCGGACGCGGTTTGAGGATGAGCCTTCCCAGCCGTGACTCCGTGCAGAAGTAGCCCGTGGCGCCATCCTTGCTGAAACTGACTGCGATGATCTTTTCCTCACCCACCTGTTGCGACCAGATTTTCTCGCCGGTTTTGCCGTCACCCAGGCACACCGTCCCATCGTGCCCGCCGGTCAGAAAGAGATCCTCGTCGAGGCGCGGCGTGCAGGCGATGCAGCGAACCGAACCCGTGTGCCAGTTCTTCTTGTTCCACAACGATTCCTTGATCGGAGTTGGTCCCTTCCCTCCTGGCTGAGCCTTGCTGAGCGAGGGGTCCCAGGCGATCAACTGGCCATCCGAGCCGCCAGAGAGGATGCGTTTGCTATTGGCGGCAAAGGCCAGGGCGTAGATAAATCCCCCATGGCCCTCGAACTGCAGGGCGGGCACGCCCCCGGTGCGCGTGAGCTGGCAGAGGGTGACCAGCTTGTTGGTGCCGCCGACGATCGCCAGTTCGCCATCGCGGGAACAGACCACACAATCGTCGGCGTCGCGAATGTCGATCGAGCCGATTGTCTTGCCGGAAACGAGGTCATGAACGGTGATCATGCGGGGGCGTCCAGCCAGGGCAGCCTTGGCCTCGCGCGTGGTAAACGCCAGGGAGTGTGAACTGGGGACGACCGGAGTGGTGTTGATCGCGTCGCCGTACATCAACGAGGGTTGCTCCACATCCTCGCGCCAGAGGACGAGGGCATCGAATTCCTGAGCCCGGTTGAACCCCATGTCGATCTTGGCGTCGTTCGCCTTGGTGAGAGTGGCGAAGAGAACGGCCTTGCCATCGGCCGAGACGGTCAACACCCCGGCGGTGCGCACATCGCCCGGGAGAGAGATCACCGCGGAGCGGACGGTGATGGTATGAAGGATGTCGCCTTTCTCCGTTCCACGCAGGGCAATGGTTTCGCCCAGGTTGAGAGCGACTCGACTGCCATCGCCCGAGAACACCGCGTTCCGAACCGCAGGCCGCGCGGGGAAGGTACACACCTGTTCGAGGCGTTCCCAGTCCATCGGACGATCGGGCATGGTGAACGCGGGCGCCGGGCGGACCTCGGCGGTTTCACCCTGGGCGGTGCGAGCGAGGGCAGGGTAATAGGTCGCCTTGGGGGGAACCTTCTGGCCGGTGGTTTCGCGTGGGGAGGTGACTTCCGTCGGGCGCGTTGCCTGGGTGCCGGTCGCTTCGGTGCCGGTGGAGGTGGTGCCGCTGGCGACGGGTGTTGGGGTCAGAAGGAATTTCCGGACCAGGATGGCGCCGGCGACTCCTCCCGTGATCATCAGAACTATCAGGCCGATCAGCACCAGTGGAGACCGCGGCGGTTTCTGCGGCAAGGGAGGGAAGGCGGCGCGGGGAGCTGGTGTTTGCGGCGGAATGTAAGTCGCGCCACTATGCGTGGGAGCATGATGGCGACTCGCGTCTACCATTTCTGTGTGGTCGCTTTTGGGGGTGAGACTGCGATCCAGCAGCGAGGCGGCCAGTCGGTCGGGATGCATGGAAGCGCCGACCATCGTATCCGGGATGGAACTCTGGCTTTCCGCGTCCGGGCTGACCGATGGCTTGCCTCCTAGCGAGGCGCCCGCCAGCGTCTTGTGGAGTCCGGATGCTTTTGCGAACGGCGTCAGTGCTTCCGCCACCTCGATCGGCGTCTGGTAGCGATCGGCGGGGTCCTTGGCCATCATCCGGTCGACAATGGCCATCAACTCGGTGGGAACATCGGGGCGATACTGGTTGATGGGGGTCGGGTGATCCATGCGATGGCGGATCAGTTTTTCCACCAACGATCCCCCGGCAAAGGGGAGCTGGGCAGTCAGCAGTTGGTAGAGGGTGCACCCCAGGGAGTAGATATCGGCCCGGATATCGACGCGGCGTGAATCCTCGGCCTGTTCCGGGGCCATGAAGTCCGGAGTACCCATGACCGCGCCGGTCGGGGTGAGAGGCTCGTTGCCATCGCCGGGACTGACCGTGGTTTCGCGCAGTCGGGCCAGGCCCATGTCGAGGATCTTGACCTTGCCGTCCTCGCTGCTCACCAGCAAGTTCGAGGGCTTGATGTCGCGATGGACTAACCCGCGTTCATACGCGTGTTGCAAGCCGAGGGCAGCCTGGCGAATGTACTCGGTCGCTTCGCCCACCGGCAAACGCCCCCGTTCCTTGACGATGCGGCCGAGGTCCTTCCCCGGCGCGTATTCCATGACAAAGTAGTGGGTGTCGTCGTGCTGGCCCGCGTCGTGGGCCATGACGATGTTGGGATGGTTGAGGCGAGAGACCGCCTGGATTTCGCGGTAAAAGCGTTCGATCGCTAGCTTGCTCGTCAGGCAGTCGGGTCGAATGATCTTGATGGCGCGCACCGATTTGAGGACGCGGTGATACGCCTTGTACACCTGGCCCATTCCGCCTTCCCCGATCCGTTCGAGCAACACATAGGGCCCGAGGATCAGGTCGCTGGCCTTCCCTTGTTCGAGGTACTCAAGCTGGAAGCGAGTCAGCAACCCGCGCTGCTCCAACTGCTGGGTCAGCTTGGCAACATCGTGAGTCCCCGCGGTCATCGTCTGAATTTCCCGGATCTGGGAATCTTCCAGCAGGCGATACTCGCGCAGAGACTCAATGAGATTCAGGCTGCTCATCGCCATGAAAAGGCACTCCTGCCAGCAAGCAGTGCATGACACCATCGTGCATTATAAGTTCAAGCGCCGACGGACAAAAGAGAGTTCCGCACGCGGGCTCATCCGGCGGGGATTCCTCCGCGATCCCACAGAAGTTTAAGCCGGATATAGTCTTGCGGCTCATCCAGATCCCACAGAATGCTCTCCGCATCGACCGCGAGTGTCACGATTTCTTCCGGTTGCGCGCGCAGGTAGCAGTTCAGACCCACCCCGGCGCGGAACCGAAGAATCTCTACGACATGGTCCCAGCCCAGGAGCAGTGGATGGCCGCGTTTCCCCTGGTAGGTGGGGACAACGATCAACCGAGGCGAACGAGGGACCTGCAACAGGGCTCGTACCACGCTCGCCTCCAGCGCCGGATGATCCGCGGGAACCAGCATCCAGGCATCGGCGCTGCCCGGGTTGCGGTGCGCCTTTAACCAGCATAGCCCGAACTCGACCGTGGTGCGCATGTCTGGCGTTTCTTCTGGAAGCTGGAGGACGAGCGCCCCGGCACCCCGCGCCAGCGGAGCGAGGTGCGGAACGTGCGGCCCAACGACGACCAGAACCTCGTCGATGCCTCCCTGACGGAGCGCATGAACGACGTGCTCAAGAACGGTGCGTTCACCGAGCGGCAAGGCCAGCTTGGGTTGGCCCATGCGCGAACTCTTGCCAGCAGCAGGAACGATCGCGAAGTGCATCAGTGGGTGGTTCCGGGGCGCAGGGAGACACGGGGGCGGAGGGAGGTGCTCCCCAGATTGCGGCAGGCGATCAATTCGGCAACGATGCTAATGGCGATTTCCAGCACCGTCTGCGAACCGATGTCGAAACCAAGAGGGGCGTGGACGCGCGCCAGCGTTTCCTCGGCCAGACCGCGCGCAACAAGATCTTCGTAGATCAATTTAATCTTGCGTTTGCTGCCGATCATCCCGAGATAACCGGTCCGCGCCCTCGCCAGGTGGTAGAGCGCTTCCTCGTCGTGGCTGTGACCGCGGGTGACAATCAAGGCATAGATGGAGGGGCCGAGGGTTGGCGACAATTCCTTGAGTGTCGCACCAATGTCACCCACCAGACGACGTTGTGCCATGGGAAAGCGCTGCGGGCTGGCGTAGATTTCGCGATCGTCCAGCACCCAGATGTCAAAATCGACCCCCGCCGCCAGCTGGGCGACCGCCTGCCCCACATGGCCGCCGCCGACAATCAACAGGGTGATCCGGGGGAGGGTTGGCAGATAGGCCACGCCATGCCGGACCCCAGGAGTGGGACGCTGCGCGAGCGGCTGGAGCGATTCCACAAGGGTTGCAGGAGGGGGACTCTCGGCCAGGCTCGCCACCATCAAGCCGCGTGCATCGAAGAGATAGCGGCTTCCTGGCGCCAGGGGAGGGGTGGTTTCGCCCACGATCACCGCCTCGGTGCATCCCTGCCCTCCCTCGATCACCTGGCGCAGGTGGCGATAGTAGCGGGTCACGGCGGAGAGCCCCTCGGGCCGACTTCGCGTGAGCGGATCGGCGAGTATGCTCATGCGTCCGCCGCAAATCAGCCCATCGTCCCAACCATAGTTGTCGTCGAGGGTGAAGGTGAGGATCTCAGCTCTTCCCCCCTGGGCCAGGGTGCGCAGCGCCCGTTGCTTGACCTCGGCCTCGACACAGCCTCCTCCCAGGGTGCCGCGCTGCGTGCCGTCGGGAAAGACCAGCATCGCGGCGCCCGCTTTTTGTGGGGTGGAGCCCCGTGTCTCGACCAGGGAGCAGTAGACGCACTCGAGCTGTTGCTCCAGGGTGGTGGTCAACTCGGCGAGCAATTCGCGCATGCCGCATTCCATTCCGAGGAGGCGAGTGGAGGAAAAGGTACGTGCAACCGCGGCCATCTTATTGCATAATCAACCCCGTTGACAAGCATTTACCCTGCCAGTGTGGCACTCCGGCAGGAGTGCAGGGAGAGTCGACCCATGGGTGATCCCAACACAGCAACCAAGAGTCCGCCGGAACGCCTCGATTCCCTCGATGCCTATCGTGGGTTTGTCATGCTGGCGATGGTTTCCTCGGGGCTGGGGATGAGCAAGCTGCAGGGAGATGCTCAGTGGGGGTGGCTGGCCGACCAGCTGGAGCATCGCGCCTGGGAAGGGTGCACCGCCTGGGATCTGATTCAGCCCTCGTTCATGTTCATCGTCGGGTTGGCGATGCCCTTTGCCTTTGCGTTGCGCAGCGAGCGCGGAGAAAGTTGGACGCGCCAGTTTGGTCATGCAGTCAAGCGCGCGCTGACGTTGATTGCTCTGGGGATCTTCCTCGACAGTTACGGGCAAAACCCGCCGCATCTTTTCATCCAGTTTATTCGTGTCCTTCAGCAGATCGCCCTCGCCTATCTGCTGACATTCCTCGTGCTGCGCTGGCGACCCGAATGGCAAGCGCTCTTTGCCTTCGGCATCCTGGGCTTGCACACCGCTCTCTACCTGCACTACGGCTGGCATCGCGATACGAATCCGTGGCTGCGGGAGGATAACTTTGGCCGCTGGCTCGATCTCGCTCTCCATCTGCCCTTGAGTCGCGGCGGCTATGTCACCCTCAATGCCCTGTCCTCGACTGCCACCCTCGTCTTCGGGGTACTGGGTGGGCAACTCCTCCGATCCGCGCGGCCGTGGTGGGGCAAGGTTCTGACCCTCACGCTGCTCGGACTGGCCGGGCTCGCGCTGGGAACCGCGCTCACGCCGTGGGTGCCCATGGTCAAGCGCTTGTGGACGGCGTCCTTCACGCTCTTTGCGGCGGGGTGGACCTGTCTGTTGCTGGCCTTCTTTTACGGGGTGATCGACGGCCTGGGGTGGCGACGCTGGTCGTGGCCGTTTATCGTGGTGGGGATGAACTCCATTGCGATCTACATGGTGGCCAATACGCTGCGCCGGCCCATTGAAAGTGGATTGCGCCCCTTTTTGCAAGGGGCGCTCGATCAGCTGAGTTCTCCCTGGCAGCCCGTCCTGATGGCCTGCGGGGTGGTCCTGGTGCAGTGGGGCATGTGCTACTGGCTCTATCGCAAACGCATCTTCTTCAAGGTTTGATCGAACCGCGCGGTCCCTTTGAGCGTTCGCCGTTCTCTCTCGACTCTGGAGTCGTGGCCTGCTCGGCTTCTTCCAGGCTGATCAGGCCGTCGCCATTCCGGTCGAGCTTTCGGAAAGCCTCCCGGGAGCCCAGAAACTCCTGCAGAGAGACGTCGCCGTCGTGGTTGCGATCCATCTTGCGAAACCACATTGGGCCGACTCCCTCGGTGAGGGCGCCCTGAGTTAACTGACCACGGGTGTTCACCGACAGCCGGGCCAGGAGGGGCTGGGCACCGAGGTTGGCCTGGCCGCGCGCCACCACAATCTGGTAGCTCTCGGGGATCTCCTCCGGCGCCAGTTTTCCATCGCCGTTGCGATCGAGATGCTGCACCAGATCCGCCGCCTGGCGCAGTTCGCGCAGACTCAGAACCCCATCGCGGTTGGTATCGAGCAGCCCCCACAGCCCACGACCGCGCGAGGAAATCAGGAGCGAGGCGCGCTGCAACAGAACCTCAGCCTGGGCGGACAGGACCTGAGTGAGATAGTCATTCAGTTCCTTCTCCTGGACCTGGCCATCGAGGTTGTGATCGAGGGTGGCGAAGAGAGGGGCCAGGAAGCGGTTTGCGGACGCCTCGCGGGCATCAACGCGCCCATTGCGATCGACATCTGCGGTGGCAAAGGCGCGGCGAAAAGCGTCCTCGATCGTTTTCTGCCCCTGCGAATCGAGGAGCCCCGAGCGACTGTGCCACTGGAGCAAGGGGTCGCCGCGCCAGGTCGCATCCCCGACCGGCGTGGTGGGAAAGGGAAGGGAGGAACGGAGCACCTCGAAGAGCGAGGTTTTGGGGGCGCGGTTGCCAAGGTGCACCGTGATCACCGAGTCGGCGGGCTGGGTCGTCAGAGCGCCCAGTTCGGTGGCGTCCAGGCAACCATCCTTGTTGCGATCGAAGCGAGCAAATTCCATGGCGTTCAGGCCCAGATCACTGCGGCGCAGCCCCTGTTCATCTCCCAAACCGCGCTGATAGTAATACTGCAGGATCTGTTCGCCCAGCGAGGCGTCCTCCTCGCCGGTGACCACGAGAACGCCAGAGGCTTCAGGACGGGGAAGGCGTCCTCCCTGGGGTTGCACGGGCGGAGGGACGGGCCGGGGATTGTCCTCCAACGCGAGGTCCGCGCCGCTGAGTTGTTCATCCTCGTCCGCATCGAGTTTCCGCAGCAGCCCCGGAGCAGCAGCCAGTTCCGCCACGGACAGTTTCCCATCCTTGTTTGTATCCAGATGGTTGAAGAGGAGCGGATCGTAGCGGTCATCGACCAGGTTCGGGCTCTGATGGAAGGAGACCGCCAGGGCAGGGGGAGCGAGCAAGGCGTGATACTCGCGCAACTCCGCCAGCGTCACCTTGCCATCCCCATTCTCATCGAGCGCACTGAAGTTGAAGGCGATGTGGATGTTGTCGGCATCGCGGGGATCCAGACCAAGGGAGGCCAGCACCGGTTCTGCGATGCGCTGGGCCTCGGCCTTCGAGAGAACCCCGTCGCCATTGGCATCGAGCCAGCGAAAAAGCCGGGTGAGGTATTTTTCCTGGGCCGTGGCAAACACCTCCGTCACTGGTTTGCCATCGATCTCGACCCGGAGTTGCAGGAGGGCTGGGCGTTTGCCCCCGAGCACGAGAAGTTTCAATGCTCCGGGATGTGGCGGGGGCACCGGGGGGGGCGCAGAGGGCGCGGAGGCGACCGACAGGACCGTAGCAAGGAACGCCGCCCAGCAACCGGCCAGCAGACAGGTTCTCATGGGAGTCTCCGTCAAGGGGGAGCCAGAAAGTCCTTGTTAGCGATCCTTTTTGTCGAGTAAAGCCTCCAGCTTTTTCAGACGATCCTTCAGGTCGGCGATCTCCTGTTCGAGTTCGCGGATCCGCGCATCACGCGGATCGACGGGGGGAGCTGCCTGGGCAAAGGTGCTGCTTGCTTCGACGGCCGAGGCCCAGGTGGTTTTCTTGTCAGCATTGCGCACGCCGACGGCGTCGATCTCATTCCACCCCGGAACAGCGGTCGATTTCAGAAAGATCTTGATGCGATTGGTTTTGAAACTGCCCTTGCAGGGAACGATCGAGACACCCTGGTCCTTGTCTGGCGTGGTGGGATCCTTGCCTTTCCAGACCTCGACTTCCTCGCCAGTGAGCTTGAACGCCGTCACGCGGTAGAGCGCACCGGGGTTGTAGGTTTCGTGAATCACCACTTCCTTCACGGTGATCGGCTCGGGGTATTCCACCAGCAGCCATTCATCCTGATCGTCCTGAGTTCGTGAGGCCCAGGCGGTGGACATATCGCCGGCCATGAGGGTATCGGGTTCCCCTTCTGCCTGTTCGGGGCCCCACGACCGTTTGGCGGCCAGGAAGGGGCGCGCATCGCGCCAGACATACCAGTAGGGGGCGACATACACGCGATAGCCCGAGGGGATGAACTTGCGGTCCTTCGACATGCCGGCGGGGCGCAGGCCAAGATCCTTGAACTCGCCCACGTCCTTGCGATCCTCCGCCGCCTTGAACTGGGCCAGCAGCATGCGGTACTTGCCATTGACGCGGGCTTTTTTCAGGGCGCGGGCGAGTGTCTCTTCTTCCGTAGCCTTTTCCTCGGTGGCTTTTTCCTTGGCGGCGTCGACGCTGTCGTCAGCGACCAGTGCAGGGAGAGCGAGCAACAGAAATGCCAGGGGGAACGCGAACAGGCGCAGTCGTGGACAGGGGAGCGTCTGCACGGGCATGGGGATTCTCCAAGAACGCCGAGAGGATGTGACTCAGGGTTGTTTCTTCCGCGCCTTGATCCGATCTTCAAGGCGTTTTACGCGCGCCTTGAGAGTACGAATGTCCTCTTCGAGTCGGTTCAACATCAAGGTTTGGTTATCGACGACGGGGACGGGATCGGTGGCGTAGGTGCTGCTCGCCGCTGCGGCGTGCACCCAGTGCGTCTTCCCCGTGGTGTCACGAAGGCCGACGGCGTCGATCTCATTCCAACCCCCGACCTTGGTGGAGGAGAGGTACAACTTGACGCGCGCGACCTTGAAGTTGACCCGGAACGGAATGACCGAGATGCCCTTGGGATCGCCGACCGGGGTGGGGTCGGTGCCTTTCCAGACCTCGACCTCCTCGCCATCCAGTTTGAACGCGGTGACGCGCTCGACAGCCCCCGGATTGAAGGTTTCGTAGATCAGCAGTGCCCGCGGAAAAACCGGCTGCGCGTATTCGAGCAGGAGCCATTCATCCTGGGTATCCTCGGTCTGCGAAGCCCAGGCGGACTGGATGTCGCCAAAGAGCGGCCAGACATTGGGAGGCCCAACGAGCTGTTCCGGGCCCCAGGCACGCAGCGGGCGCATCTGCTCGGTGCGCTCGCGCCAGATATACCAGTAGGGGGCGACATAGACCCAGTACCCCCGCGGCAGATCGGTGTGTCCCTTGTAACTATCCAGATCGCGACGGCCCAGGTCGTTGAAGGCCCCCTCGGTTTTTTCGTCCTCGGGGACGCGAATCTGCCGCAGCAGCATCGCATAGGTCCCATTGACCGTCGCCTTCTGCAGCGAGGCAGCCAGATCAAGCGGTTGTTTCGCTGCTGACGACTCGTCCCCGGCCAGGGCCAGGGAGATCGGGCCGAGCAGGAGGAGAGACCAGAGGCAACACCGGATCATCGCGGGGCTCCTTTTCTCACCAGGGAGTCATGCCACCGTTGACACAGAGAGTTTGCCCAGTCACAAATGAGGCTTCTTCACTGACCAGATAAAGACAGGCATCGGCGACATCCTGAGGGACTCCCCAGCGATCCGCCGGAATCAGCGCGCGATAGGCGTCCTTTTCGGCCTGAGCATCTTTCTCGTGGCGCTCGACCGGAATCCACCCCGGGGCGACCATGTTGACGGTGATGCCAAAGGGCGCCAACTCGCGCGACATGCTGCGTGACCAGCCGATCTGTCCCCCCTTGGCGGCGACATAGGCACTGAAGGGAGCGACGGCGCGATGAAACACCTCGCTGGTGATATTGACGATGCGGCCCCACTTTTTTGACTTCATGTGGGGCAAGCCGCGTCGGGTGAGCAGGAACGGGCTTTTGACGAAGAAATCGAGCATCGACTGGTAGAAGGCCCAGTCGTAGTCCTCGATCGGTTTCAAGGGTTGATCTGGGGTTGCGTTCACCACGACAATGTCCACGGGCCCCAGGTGTTTCTCTGCCTCGCGATAGAGCAAATCCACCCCTTCCTCGCTGATCACATCGGCCTTGACGAGGATGCAGTCGATGCCGGCTTCCTTGAACTCGCGCAGGGTGCGTTCGGCCCGAGTCTGATTGTTGAAGTAATTCACTACCACCCTGGCGCCGGCCTGGCCCAGGGTGTGAGCAATCGCCTTCCCCAACCCTGTGGAACTCCCGGTGACAAGGGCAACATGACCGGCAAGAGAAAACGGCATGAGAGACTCGCTCCTGGAAGGGAAACGCCCGAGGAATCGCGATCGTAGCGAGAGCACGACGGATCTTGAGTGTCGCGCTCAACTAGGTGGACTTGCCAACCAACATTTCTCGGATTGTCGCATGCCGCGAGGCGTCTGACAAGGGCCCGTCGCGCAGTCGTTACACGACCCGGAGCAGTATCCTGTGCTGAAGAGCGCCATTCTCTTCGCAGAATCGATCACCTGGCCACAGAATCGACCCGAACGGGGATGAGGGCAGCGTGGAGGGGAGCGGGGAACCGACGCGAGCCTGGGTGAGCATTCTTCCACGTCTAACAGGATGGTAGATATCGCTTTACAGCAACTTGAGATATATTCCCCCCTGCGGTGTCTCTCGACAGGCGATTTTTCTGCACAATTTTTCCCATCGCTGGCACGGACGTTGCGGATCTACTTTCATGTCACGCCGAAGAGTAACTTCCCGCGCTTTTCCGCGTCTTCCGAACCTTACTCCCCAGGAGCAGTCCGATGATCGAGCTGCATCTGCACCAGTTGAATCCCCTTTATACTGACAACGCGCCGATAGTGGTTAATCGAGATCCTTATGTCCTGGGGCGATCCTCCGCCAGCGATTTTCAACTTCTGGCACCGACCGTTTCGCGGATGCATTGCCGGATTACGCGCCAGGGAGATGACTTCTTTGTCCAGGACCTGGAGTCGCGCAACGGAACCTACGTCAATAACGAGCGGATCTCGTTGAGTCAGCCCTTGCACGATGGCGATGAACTGCGCGTTGCTTTCCTGACCTTTCGGGTGAGTCACGTGGTGCCGACCCGAACCCCTCCCGAAATGCAGCTCACCACGTGATTCGTCTGGGTGGTGGGGCGATCGGAACTCCTTTCACGCGGAGAGAGCCGATCGCCCC
>JAKOSN010000272.1 GCA_029777335.1 Planctomycetota bacterium | reverse complement strand
GTCGAACCTGGTGCTGCATCAGACCGGCCACGCGACCCACGGCTCTCCGGGACACGTCCTTGCAACCGCTGCCCCGGTCGGTTAGGTTGTGACCTGAGAAGGAGGCCTATCAACTTCTCACGCAGGAGGAGATTGCCACCTCCCTGGTTCAGGCGAACATGGATCATTCCCGGATGAGAGGGAATCGATTCCCTCGAATCCTCGTTTGGCGGCAGAGGGGCGTCGTATGGGCGGCTGGTTCGTGTTCCCGAAACACGGCGGCGGCACGGGTTGCGTTACGTGCTGCCCGCACGTCGCCGAGGCGGTGCGGGATGGCCTGCCGAGCCCTGTCGCGAAGTGGCGACCGCGCACCCCGCCGTTCACGTGGTATGTGTGTTCGCTGCGCTACACGACCGCGCGGATACTCCAGCAGGCCGGGGTTCCGAAGGGGACATCGCCCGCGGAGGCCCGCGAGGCGGTCTGTCGGAAATGCTTCGAGGAGTGGTGGGCAGCTCATGGGCAGGTTACCGGGGAACGGGTCACGCCAGACGCCGAACTGGTTGCTACACCGGACCCAGCGGGCTCATAGGCTTTCCCAGGGTCGTCGCTCCCCGTGCCCGCCGCGCGGGTGAGCTGATTGTTCGGCGGCGGAGGCCTTCGTGTGGCGGATGTACGGTTTGAGGTGACGTGCCCCAGTTGCGAGACGCCGTTCCACGTCCCGTTGGACGAACAGGGCAAGATCGCCGAGTGCCCGAAATGCGATGGCTGGGTCGATGTCCCGGAGTTGGCTCGGCCCCCAAGCCCGGCCGAGGTGGACGAGGCGGCCGCACGCAACCTCCGCGAATATGAGCGGCAGCTCGCAGAGGCGGCCCGCCAGATCGAGCAGTCGCAACACGAACTCGACAAACGAGACGAGTTGAACGCTCGGCTATCCCTGCTCTTGGACCGCATGGAGGCCGTCGTCGGCCAGTGGGAGCAGTTGGCCACCCACGTGGGGCGGGTGGTTGAGCGGTTGGGGAACTGAACTGCGGGCGATGGCGTGCTGGGGAGGCGCCCAGACGCCGAACTGGTTGCTACACCGGACCCAGCCACGTCTTTTGTTGTGTGCTGCTCACCGCGCCTTGGGTAGGATGGTTGCGTTCCCAACCGGGTAGCTCATCTTTCTCGTTCGGTGAGGAAGGGCGGACGATGGCGAACCTGGATCCGATGGCCGCAAAGGCCGAGGTGGCTGTTGCCGAAGCAGCGCAGTGGAAGGTCGCGCTCGACTACTCCGAGGGCAGCGTCGCGGCCGTGGAACGGGTCCTCGTCGCTGTGGAACGGATGTGCCGCACGGCCAATGATCTGCCGGATGACGGTCGCGTTGGCGAACTCGTTTCGAGCATGATCGACCTCGATGCCCTTGGGGCGTACTACGGTGAGTTGTTCGTGCGGCACGCCGGGGCGCGTTGGGGTTCGGAAGAAGGGGAGAATGGGCCACAACCAGCCGTGATTCGCGGCAAGGTCACTATCCCGCCAATCGAAGCCGTTCGAAGCCGCGTCTTCAGTCACTCTGTCGACCTGGTCAAACTGTTCAAGTCGGAAAAGAAAGCCATGTCCCGACAGCGTGTCCAGCCTCCCCCAGACCCTCCCGAGAAAGGATGAACGATTGAGCAGACTGGGACAACAGCGTCTGTCCACTGGGAAATCGGTCAAGGAAGTCTGCACTTACCTCCGCCGCGAGTTCGAGGACGGGAACCGATTGCTGAAGAGCAACAAGTTACCGCTCCATACGGAGCCGGAGAGCCTCCCCCGACCAGACTGGTGGAAGCACGATGAGAGGGTTTTCACCCCCAGGTGCTTGTAACCCATCATGGGGTTGATGTAGTGCTGGTAATCGAACTTCCAGCGGTTGTTTTTTCAGATCCTGTGCAGCCGACAGGACCCTCTTTCTCCTTCCGCCCAATGCGCTGGGTGCCCCTGTCCGTGACAGAAGAATTCCCAGAGCCCAGGGATTGGATACGGCGGCCGACCATGGATCCCCCAAGTCCTCAATTGCCGAGGTGCAGTCTCTGTGGGTGCTCCTGACACGAGTCAGGCGATTGCCTACCATGGAGAGGAATGCTCCGCCGTCGCATTCTCCTGCTGGGAAGATTGTCGATGTTGAACCGTATCACTCGTCCTGCGTGGGTCTGGCTTCTCGGGCTCGCCCTGGTTTACACCTTGCTCAATGCCGGCAAATCTCTTCACATCGACGATCCCGCCTATGTCGCTTTCGCCCGGCAGATCAGCCAGCATCCGCTCGATCCGTACGGCTTTGGGATGATGTGGTATTACCAGCCCGAACCGGCCAATGAGATTCTGGCGCCGCCTGTCTTTCTCTACTGGCTGGCGCTGGCCATGCGGGTCTGGGGCGATCATCCGCTTCTGTGGAAAGTGTCGCTCTTTCCTGTGTGCTGGCTGTTCACCTGGGCAGTGTACACGCTTTTTCGCCGTTTTTGCCATGACAATGCCTGGTGGCTGACGTGCCTGGTGGTGCTCTCGCCGGCCTATTTGCCCGCTCTGAACCTGATGCTCGATGTTCCCGTGGTCGCCCTGGGACTGACCGCGCTGCACTTCTTTCTGGAGGCAGTCGAGAACGCGTCGTGGAGGCAGGCGGTGGCCGCAGGGTTGCTCGCTGGACTGGCCACCCAGACCAAGTACACCGCCTTTCTCCTCCCGGCGGTGATGTTTCTCTACTGCCTGTTCCATGGGGGATGGCGCTACTGGGTGGTTGCGGTGCTGCTGTGTGGGAGCCTGTTCCTGGGCTGGGAGTTCTACACCGCCCGACTCTATGGGCAGTCGCATTTTCTGGCCAACCTGTCGACCAACACCAGCGAGGATCTGGTGGAGAAGCTAAGCAAGATCCTTCCCGGGTTGCTCAGCCTGCTGGGGAGTGTGGGGGCAGCGCTCGTTTTGCTGGCGCTGGCCGCCCTGGGAGCGCCGCGCCGGGTGATCTTCGGGGTAGGGGTCTTCCTGTTCGTCGGCTACCTGGTGGTGGGGTTCTGGGATGTTACTTTTGAGACACAAATTGTCCGCAGTAGCATGCTCTTCGCGCCCACCCCACCCCTCACGGGGGTGAAATGGCACCTGAGCGAGGCGCTGTTCGGGGTCTACGGGTTGGTGCTCTTTGTGCTGGTGGGGGGAGCGCTCTATTATCTGCTGCACGGCCCTGCGGTGCTGCTGCGGCTGGATCGAGCGGTTGTGCCACGTCTCCCCGTGCGCGAATGGCGACGGCACCGCGACGACTGGTTTCTCACCCTGTGGCTGGGGCTGGAAGGGGCAGGCTACTTCGCCCTGACGCCGTTTCCGGCGGTGCGCCGCGTGATGGGATTGTTTCTGGTACTGACGTTGGTGGTGGGGCGGCTGGCAACCCTGAACTGTCGGCGTCTGAGGCGGCCTTATCTGATCCCAACCCTTGTCGGGTTTGGCGTGATTCTGGGGCTGATTTACCACATCACCGATGATCTGACTGCTTTTTCCCAGGAACAGGTGGTCCAGTTGGCGCACCAGTGGATCGAGGAACATCGGTACGATCCGGTCCCTGGGACCGAGATGACGATCGATCCGGGGCAGCAGACGGTGTGGTACGTGGGACACTGGGGGTTTCAGTTCTACGCCGAGCGTGCTGGGATGAAACCGATTATCCTGCCTTATCAGCAAAAAGAGCAACTTCCGTTTGCCTTGCCCCCTGCCTCGTACTGTCGCAAGGGAGACTGGGTGGTGGTGCCGGACTGGCGCATCTTTCAGCAAGGGCTGGATCGGGAGAAAGGCGCGCTCCAGGAGGTGCATCACCTGGCGGTCACGGATCCCTGGCCCTGGCGGACGTTGCACTGCTACTACGGGGGGAGTGTGGGGATCGATCATCACCTTGGTTCCACCCGGCAAGAGGTGCGCGTGTTTCGCGTTACCGACGATTTCGAGCCGGTCTGGGGGAAGGGAGGTTTTCCGAGTCGCAGCGAGGCTCGGCCCGGTTCTTTCCCTGGAAGTCGCGCGCAAGCTCGGGCAGGGGAAACGTTCCTCAGATGTAGAGGGAAGAAAACAACCCTAACCATCTGGGAGAACGAAACATGCGTTCGCACCTTTGGCTTGCCGTGGCGGTTCTTGGATTGGTGGCGCCGGTTGTCCGCGCCTGTCCGGAAGACGACCTGGTGATGAGCTGGTATCACCGTTATCTGGGGCGTTGTGCTTCTCCCCAGGAGGTCCAGTCGTGGGCCCAGCAAATCCGTTGTGGCACCCCGATTGAGGAGCTGGAGGCCGCCTTCCTGGGTTGCCCGGAATACTACCAGCGTTGTGGTAATTGCCCGGAGGGGTTTGTCAGCCGGCTTTATCTGGATGTCCTTGGCCGCCCCGCTTGTGAGCGGGAGATTCGGCAATGGGCTCATCAGTTGCGACATTGCAACCGGATGAAGCTGGCGTGCAACTTCCTGCGGGGGGCGCAGGCCGAGCTGGCTCAACGAGCTGCCCCGCCGGTCGTGGTTCAGCCGCAACCGGTGGTGATCCCGCAACCGGTTGCCGTGGCTCCGGTGCAGGTGCTGCCCTCGTACACCGGGAATTATCGCGGGCCGGTGGTGGTGCCGACTGCTCCGGCTTATCCGATCCATTCGCACCATCACGGATACTCGAACTATCCGCCCCGAACTTTCCCCGGCTCGTCTCTGCGGGTGGTCGTTGTGGGCCGCTAAGAAAGGTGCTTCCCGATTAGAGTAACCGAAAAGAGAAGAACCCCGCGTGGCGGATCGAACTCACTCGATCTTCCACGCGGGGTCTTGTTGCGCTTGTGGGGAACCGAGGCGTTGGTGGAAGAAGGCCGCCACACGCCTCACGGCATCCTCGGCGTCCTCGCCGTGAAAGCCGTGGCCCGCCGCTGGGTAGAGATGGATCTCATGCGGTACCCGATGCCGGCGAAGCAGCGCCCCAAGGGTCTTCGCCGCGCTCGCCGGAATCACCGCGTCAGCCAGCCCGTGCAGAACAAGCGTGGGCGGAAGGTTGCCGGCCAGCCCGACGAAGGGAGTTGGCACGCCGGCATAGCACACCGCGACCGCGGCGATTCCGGGCCAGGACATCGCTGCGGTCAGGGCCAGGTAGCCCCCCAGAGAGTATCCCAGCAAACCGACAGGACGGGTGATCTCCGGTGCGACCCGGAGAACCGCGCCAATCGCGCGAAGCCAAAGTCCGTAGCGCTCGATCTCGCGTCCGATCTCGTCGAGGGGATCGCCTGGCGGTTCGGCTTCGGGAACGCGATCGAAGTACCAAGGGAGAGCGACGCGGAACCCCCCGGCAGCGACTGCCGACGCCAGGTCCTGGTAACTGCGGTCGCCAGCGATCCCTGCGGGACCATCCCGGCCGTGCAGGAGAAGAACGGTTGGCGGCGCCTGGCCAGCGGCGGGGAGAAACCACTCAACGCGCACCGAGTGGCCATCGACCGTGCAACCGCTCATCCGCCGCTCAATGTCCACACGAACCTCGGTGAATGGTCGATGAAACGCCGTCGTGACACGGGCTCGTCAGCGGAGGAACCTCTAGATTCCCGCGTACCACGACCAGCCGTTCTGAATGTTTCCTTTTTCCCCGCCATCGTCAAACTCGTTGGTCACCACGATGCGCGCAAGGTATTTCACGCTCTTGTAGCCGAGCTGGGTTTCGATTCGGAGCCGCACGGGAGCGCCATGAGGCACGCTCAGGTCGTGTCCGTTCATGCCGTAGGCGAGGAGGGTCTGCGGGTGAAACGCGTCGAGCATATCGATGCTATCGGCCAGGTCATCGTAGGAATAAACGCTGACAAAACGAGCCTCGGGAAGAATGCCCGCCGTCTGCAATACCTGCCCCAAAGGCACTCCCGTCCATTCCGCGATGGCCGACCAGCCTTCCTCGCAGGTGTGCCGGGTGATCTGTGTGCGCGCAGGGAATCGCTTCAGGTCGGCGAGCGAATAGAAGCCGGGCCGGGCGACCAATCCCTCCACGGACAGATGCCAGTCGGCGAAGGCGCGCTCCTGCAAACGGCGATAGGTCTCGCTGCACCTGGGGTGATCGGGATCGCCGGGGTTAACGGTGCCAACGGCGGGGAACGAGGTGATGTCTCTGGACGAGTACTCCTTGGCCAGCGATTGGCCCGGTAAGAGCACGCGCTGGGCGCCATACGTGAGAACATCCCCCATGCGCAAAATATTCCCGTACGTGGGTGGCAGTTTTTTGGTGCACCCTGGGAGAAGCAGTCCGCCCACGGCGGCCAGTCCTGCGAGAAGCACCTTGCGGCGAGTGAGGAGGTGTCTGGACTTCATGCTTTTCTCCCGAGAGTCATGGCGCGCATCTGGCGTTTGAAGCCGGACCGGACGACCATGGCGACGTGCACGATCAGAAAGAGTACCAGGACAACAGCGACAACAAAGTGGATCGTGCGGGCAGACTGGTAACCGCCAAACAGACTTCCTAGCAAGGGATACCCGGCGGTGATCGCAGGGGACATGGCCAGGCCGGTCAAGACCGCCAGCGGCAGCGCGAGAAAGACGACCGCACAATAGGCACATTTCTGCAGCAGTCCGTACTGTGGCCCGCCGGTTGCGGGGCGAATTCGGAGGCGTAGGTGATCGACCAGATCGCGCCAGATTTGCCCTGGGGTGAGTTGGCCCACGCGAGGCCAGAGATGCCGCCAGAAATGCCCGGTACACAGACCGACGAGCAGGTAGATCGCGCCGGGGAGCACAAGAAACCACGCTGCCAGGAAGTGCAGACTTCGCCCCCAGCTGTTTTCATTGAAGATCTCATACGTCCGACTGGCGCTGACCACCGCAGGGGCATCCTGAGAGAAGGCACCGTGCCTCTCCCAACCGCCGTGGCGATGGTTACGACTGATCGGTAGTTCCACGAGTGCAGGTGTGAGATCGTTCCCCACCTCGCCCCAGTAAAGGCGTGGGTGGCACATGAGAATCACATACCCGCTGAAAACCAGGGTCAGGAAGCTAAGGGATACGATCCAGTGGGCGATTCGGACCCACGAAGAATGCCCGGGGGAATCCGTCGGTATGGGTGGGTGTCCGGCCATGCGTTTCGAGCAACCTCCTCCCGGTATTCCAGTTGACGAGCCGCTGTCAGTTACGCGGTGCGAGCACGAGAGGTCCACCCGGCTGGGGCAACGACCAGCGGAGAGGAACCCCCCTGCCCTCTGTCGGCATACTTTCGCGGACAGGTTTCGGGGTGATCAGCGGAATTATTCAACGAGTTGACCGATACGGTAGCTCTCAAACTCATCGGCGTCAAGCACCGAATTTGTCTCTCAGAGGTTACTGACCTGATTGCAACAGGACAGAGGCGAACAAAACCGGGTGGACGATCGAGGGGTTTCGATCGTCCACCCGGTTTTTCCCTGTGCGCGGGAGGGCTCAGGCGCCCGCTTCTTGCAATTGTTCGAGCAAGTCCGGCGACGGTTCACGCGTGCCTCGACATTTCGGATACTTGCTGCAACCGAGGAAGTAGCCGCTTCGCCCCTGGCGTAACTTCATCGGCGAACCACAGTCGGGACAGGTGTCGTGGATCTCGACCGCCGGCATCGTCTTCTTGGGGGCGGGTGTTGGCAGCTGATCCTTGAGCTTCTCCTTCAACTCGGCGGTCATCGGCTTGGTACTGCGACATTTCGGATAGGCCGAGCAGCCGAGGAACGGTCCGCGCGGGCCTTTCTTGACAACCATCGGGGCATTGCATTTTTCACACAGAATCCCCGCATTCACCGGCTGAACCGGATTGCCCGAGGCATCCACATCCTTGGCGTTGCGGCACTTGGGATAGCCGGTGCAGGCCAGGAAGGGCCCCCGCCGGCCTTCACGGATAACCATCGGACTGCCGCATTTTTCGCAGAGGTGCTCGGTCGGCTGAGCCACCATGACCGGCTGGCCCTCGGCGTTGTACTCCATCGTGGTTTTGCATTCGGGGTAGGCGCTGCACCCGAGGAAGACGCCCCGTTTGCCCATGCGTTCGACCATCGGCTTGCCGCAGGTGGGGCACGGGATGGAGGTCTCGACCGGCTTGGGCCGCGCCTCCTCGCCCTCCGCGGGTTTGATGTACTTGCACGGTTTTTCCGGATCGCGGAACCCCGAACAGCCGATAAACTGCCGCTTGGTTTTCACGCTGTAGTTGCTGATGAGCGGACGGCCGCACTCGGGGCACATCTCACCCGTTTCGGTGCCGCGCTGCCGCGGCATCTTTGCCTCGGCTTCCTTGAGCGTGTGATAGAACGGCGTCCAGAACTGGGAGAGCACCTCCTCGTAATGGGTGCGGCCGGTCTCGATCTGGTCGAGATCCTCCTCCATCTGCGAGGTAAATTTCAGATCCATGATACGGGGGAAATACTCGACGAGCAAATCCGTGACTGCCTTGCCGATCACCGTGGCGTAGAACCGGCGCTCCTTCACCTCGATGTAGCCGCGTTCCTCCGAGGTAATCTTGCTGATGATGGTCGCATAGGTACTCGGTCGGCCAATCCCTTCCTTTTCCAGTGCCTTGATGAGCGAAGCCTCGTTATAACGGGGCGGCGGCTGGGTGAAGTGCTGGCTGGCAGTCAGATCGAGCTTGTCCAGCGCCTGTTGTTCGGCGAGCGCGGGCAAGGTGGCGTCTTCCTGCTTGCCGATCGGGGCCATGACCCGGCGATAGCCGTCGAACCTGAGGATCTTGCCCTGCGTGCGGAACAGGCCGCTCGCCCCGGACGGGCCGACCGCTGCGGGAACCGGCTGGGTCGGGGTAGCCTGGATCTCCACGTTGGTAATGGCGAAGACCGCCGGTTTCATCTGGCAGGCGACAAAGCGATTGTAGATCAACGTGTACAGGCGCAACTGATCCCCTGCCAACCCCAGACTCGCCACCCGCTGCGGGGTGTAACTGAGATCGGTCGGACGGATCGCCTCGTGGGCTTCCTGGGCACTCTTCCCCGAGGCGTAGTGGTTGGGCGAATCGGGGAGATAGTCCTTGCCGAAGGTGGTTTCAATGTGTTCGCGGACCGCGTGCAACGCCTCGTTGGAGATGCGGGTGCTGTCGGTACGCATGTAGGTGATCAGCGCCACCGACCCTTCACTCCCGAGCGAGACGCCTTCGTAGAGTTTCTGGGCGGTTTTCATGGTGCGCTCGCCACCAAAGCGCAGCCGGATGTTCGCCTGCTGTTGCAGGGTGCTGGTGGTAAAGGGCGCGGGCGGTTTTTCCTGGCGATCCTTTTGCTCAATGCGCGTCACCCGATAGCTGGCGCTGTCGAGCAGGGTGGCCACGCCGGTGGCAAGCTCCTGGCCGACTTTCTCGAACTTTTTGCCCGCCCATTCCGCCAGTTCGGCGAGGAAGGACTGGTCAGGCAACTGCGGGGTCTCGGCCTTCTCCTCCTTCTCTTCCTTGCCGGCGTCCTCGGTTTTCCTGGTTCGGGCAAGGATCACGCTGAATGGCTTGCTGGGGAAGGATACCTTGCCTTCGGGCGCGAGGAGGGCGGTGATCTTCCAGTATTCCTCGGGCTTGAAGGCCTCGATTTCACGTTCGCGATCAACCACCAGGCGCAGGGCGACCGATTGGACGCGGCCGGCACTGGACTGCGGACGGACTTTCTTCTTCAATAAACCACTGAGCGGGTAGCCCACGGCGCGGTCGAGAATCCGGCGCGCTTCCTGAGCCTTGACGCGATCACGGTCGATCTTCCCGGCGTGCGCCAGGGCGTTCTGGACTGCGGAGCGCGTGATCTCGTTGAAGGTGATGCGGAAGGTGCGGTCGTCATCCAGGCCGAGCGCTTCCTCGAGATGCCAGGCGATCGCCTCCCCTTCACGGTCGGGGTCGGTCGCGAGATAGACGCGACCGGCGTGCCGGACTTCTTTCTTCAGTTCATCGAGGAGTTTCTTTTTGCGGTCGTCGATGACGACGTAAGTGGGAACCCATCCCTTGGCGATGTCCACTCCGGCGAGGACCTCGCCTGCTTTCTTCCGTTTGGGGAGATCGCGGACATGGCCCATGCTGGCCATCACGCGGAAGCCCGGGCCGAGATACTTGTTGATCGTCTTGGCCTTGGCGGGGGATTCCACGATGACCAGGTTCGGCCCGCTGGCGCTGCCACTGGGCGCCGCGGCTTTTCGCCGCGCAGGGCCCTTGGCGGGCGTGGCAACCGCTTCACCGTTGATCGCATCCGGCTTCTTGCGGCGACTCCGCGCCGGAGGGGCGGCATCGGAGGTTGGCTTCTTGCGTGCGGGCACAGGTTGCTCCCCTGGTTGCTGTTGTGTTACGCAGTGGACTCGCTACAATCACCATTTTGGTTGTGGGACGCCACTCACCCATACTACACGGTTTCTCCGGGTGTCAAGCCCGGCACTGCTCGGCGCTCCGATCTGAGGAAGCATAAAGCAAGGATTGACCATGGCTTTGAACCCCTTCCATGCGTTTCGGAAACACCAGAAGGTTCTCTTCGCCATCTTGACCATCATCTGCATGTTCACCTTCGTCCTCTCCAGCGGCATCACGCGCGGCGGGGACGCCCTCGACTGGGTGGTGAGCCTGTTTGGCGGCAGCACGCGCAAGCAGGGGGAAGTGGTCACCGAACTGTACGGCAAGGCGGTCCACAAGGGCGAGCTCGATCTGCTGAGCAACAACCGCCTCCTCGCCAGCGACTTCATGTTGATTGCCACCGCCCAGGCCCAGCAGGACACGACCAAGCTGATGGGCGATACCATCAAGCAAATCTTCGAGCAGCAAACCGGCACCAACAATCCTTCCGACATGAAGCGCCAACTGCAGTTCCAGTTGCTGACTTATGATCAGAAACGCGTTGTCCGCATGATCAGCCTGGGTGAGGTCTTCAGCCAGTATCTGGCACGCGACGATCTGCAAAAGAGCTTCATCAACGGGAGCGTTGCCTTCCAGATCTTCCAGGATCCCACTCGACAGTTTACCTTCGCCATGCAAGCCCAGATGCACATGGCGCAGTCGCCGCGGGAGCGCTTCCAGGAGGTTCTTACCGACGAGGCCAACCTGACCCGTTTGCGCGGCCAGCTGTTGCAGGGGGACAATCCCCTCAAAGACGAGGCCGGGCTGGTGGACAAAATACTGGCCCAGGTGCATCTGGAACTCTGGATGCGCAACCCAGACCGGGCCAGTGGCGAACTCTACTTCGGCGGCTCCACCCGCACCGACGATAATCTCGACTTCCTGATCTGGAGCAAGCAGGCGGATACCCTCGGCATTGTGGTCACCGAGGAGGATGTCCGCAAGTATGTGGAACGCCTGGCCGGGAAGGCCGTTCTGACGGGCGACAGCACCCAGGACCAGGCTCTTCTACGCACCTATTTTCAGCGCCGCGCGTACACCGTCGACCTGAAGCAACTCTACCGGGCTCTCACCGAGGAACTACGCGTCTCCCTCGCCCAGGCCACCGTGCTCGGGCGTGCTCCCGGGGTGCCGGGTTACATGGATACCCTCCTGAACCTCTTCAACCAGAAGACTCCGGCGCCGATCACTCCGGCCGAGTATGTGGAATTCTACCGCCAGCAGCGCACCGAGATGGATGTCGCCATCCTGACGGTGCCGGTGGCTCCCTTCATGGCCCAGGTCAAAACCGAACCCACCGAAGCTGAGTTGAAGCGTCTCTTCGATCTCTATCGCAAGCTTGAGCCGACGCCGTGGGGCGATCGCCCCGCCTTCAAGCAGCCGCGTCGGGTGAAGGTGGAATGGGTATATGCCCCGGCGGGTGTGGAACCGAAGTATCTGAAGCTGGCGGAGTTTGCGCGAAAAGGGATCTTCCTTGGGTCCAATCCCTGGGAGGTGCTCGCCATGCCGCTCGCGCTCGATACCGCCGTGCAACAGGAATACAACGGGTTGCGCATCAACTATCAGCTTCCCAGTCTGATGGAAGGCGACCCGGGGATGGCGTACATCACCGCCACCAACATGCGGCGTACCGTCGCCCTGTCGGTGATCCAGCCGGCGATCGGTGGCTATGCCGGGACCTTCGGGTTGCTGGTGGGTCCGCCCCTGTATGCCTACCAGCAACGCGGTTCGTTCGAGAAGGAGGCCATCCAGAAGGATCGGCAGGCACGAGCCACCAGTCTTGCCTCGGCGATTCTCGCGGCGGCTCCCGTGGGGACGGGGCTGGTTCCCTGGCCGGGGCGGTTGATGATGACCAACGCGCTGGAAGCCCGGCCGACGGTTCAACCCTGGGCCGAGGCCGCCTGGCGCCAACCGTTCATTCCGTTGGCCTCGGTTCGGGACCAGGCAGTGGAACTGCTCGAAAGCACCATGGCGCGGAACCTGATCAACGAGAGCCTGGCTCAGTTCCGCAAGGAACTCGCCGATACCAAGGGGAACGCCGAAGAGGCCAGGAAAGTGGTCGAAGAAGGGTTGAAGAAGTACGGCCTGACCGCTTTCCATGGCAGCACACCGACCTTGCTGGATCAGTTCGCGCTGATGAAGGATCCGGCGCTCAAACCGCTGCACGATGCCTATTTGAAGAGCCCGCGTGGCCTGGATTCGCTGCAAGGCGATCTCTTTGCGCAGCTCTTCTTCAATCCGAACAGTCCGCCGTACACTCCGGGGGAGATTGGCAGCCCCAGTGATCTTTCCGAGCCCCATTATCTCTTCTGGAAGACCGAGGATCTGCCCGCCAAGGAACCGACCAGGCTGGACGATCCGGACACGCGTAAGATGGTGGTGGAGGCCTGGCGCTTCAACGAGGCGCGCAAACTGGCGAAGGCGAAGGCGGATGAGCTGCAAAAGGAAGTGAACGGCAAGGACCGGGAGAAGATCCTGGGCCTCTTCAAGCAGGCGGCTGAAAGCAAGGAAGGACCGAAGGTGGGGCCGTGGTTCGAACTGGACAAGGTGGCGCAACGGATTTATCAGCGCAACCCGACCAATCCGACCGCGGGCGCATTCCCCCCGTACAAGTTCCCGGAAGACAAGATCGAATATCCGGTGGCCTACTTTATCAGCTCGCTCCTGGCCCTGCCGGTGAAGGGGGCGACGGTGATCCCGGATCGCCCGGTGAAGCATTACTATGTGTCGGCGGTTCTGACGCGCGATGTTCCGCCCACAGCGGCCGCGCTGGCGGACCATCGCCTGTTCTCCTTCTCCGATCGTGGCGATCCGTTGTGGCAACTCTGTACCGAGGAGCACCTGCAACAGCGGAGGCAACAGATTCTGGAGATGCTGCGCAAGGAGGCGGGACAACTCGATGCCCGGGGCCGCTTTGTGTTGAAAACCAAGGCACGCGGGGATGACGAGAGCGCTGCCGGACAGTAATCATTCGTGAGAATCCCTTGCGGCGTGATCTGCTTCTCATCAAGTGGATCGCGCCGCAATTATTTTATCAACTAGCACTTGGGGCGAATCATTCCCCCGCTGGATCGTCTTCTCCCTCGCTTTTGCCTGAACTTCTTTTTGACAGCGCTGTTCCGATATGCCAAGATAGTGATCGTGCCCCATCCCTTCTTTGTGCCCGTCCGGGAACTTTTTGCAGGCGTTGTCGTCTAACAGGTTGAAGATTGTGAATGCCGACGACCAGCGTCTGATAGCTGCCTCCCTCCAGGGGGATACATCGGCCTTCGGTCAGCTAGTTCGCCGCTACCAGGAGCGTCTCTATCATACGGTTTACCGACTGGTGGAGAACGCCGATGATGCGCAAGATGTGGTGCAGGAAGCTTTTCTGCACGCGTATCAATCCCTGGAGAGTTTCAAGGGCGATGCACAATTCTTCACCTGGCTGTATCGCATTGCGGTGAACACGGCGATCAGCCTGAAGCGGAAAAACCGAGTCGTGCTGAGTATCGACACGGCCAACCGCAATGGCGAGGGAGGGGCCGATCCGCTCGATCCCTCCGAGGAAACGCGCCCGGGACACGCCCTGGAGATGGCCGAGGAAGAACGCCGTATTCAGCATGCGCTGAATCGGTTATCTCCCGAACATCGCACCGTCCTGATCATGAAGGACATGGAAGGCCAGAAGTACGAAGTGATGGCCGAGGTGCTTCAGGTGCCGATCGGAACCATCCGCAGTCGTTTGCATCGGGCCCGCCTGGAGTTGCGAGCCTTGCTGGAACAGGACGAAGCCTGACGCTTCGAACGAGTGGTGAGCCATGCTAACTGAACAGGATCGCCAGTTACTGACCGCGTTCATCGATGGCGAACTGGGGCCGCGCCAGCGCAAGGCGGTTGCGCGTCTCGTTCGTAAATCGCGCGAGGCTCGACACTTGCTGCGTCGCCTTCAGCAAGATGCGCACGCCGTGCGCGCACTTCCTCGCCCCGCGCTGCCGATCGATCTCTCCGGTGCCATCCTCGACACCATCAAACGCGAACGCCTGCAACCGCGCCCCGAACCGGTCCTGCTGCCGATGCCGCGCCAGTTTCCGCTCTGGACCGGGGTGGCGGCCGTTGCCTCGGTGTTGCTCCTGGTCGGCCTGGGCTCGTATCTCTTCTTTGCGAATCCCTGGCGAGGCGAAACGTCGGCGAACCCCGCGCTGGCGGAGAACAACGCCAACGAGAACCACACGGATTCCCGCACGGAAAAACAGTCGGATATTCAAAAGGATGAACAGGTTGCGCGCACGGATTCCCCGGCCACCTCTCATCCCCCGAAGAATCCCGGCACCCCGGCTCTCCATCCCGATCCGGACGAAAAGCATCCGTTGCCCGGGGAACTGGTTGGTCCGCCTCGACCCGAGGGCTCAAACGATACTGCTTTCGGCGCCCCAAGCCGCAACGATGGCTCGGTGGGTTATGCGGACGTGCTCATTCCCTCGCTGCTCCGGGTTCGTGAATTGCCGCTGGAGCCCTCGCGCACCGAACTGAAGACTCAACTGGGGAAGGGGACCGCCTTTTATCTCGAACTCCTCCCTCGCGATGGCACCCGCGCCTTTCCGCGTGTTCAGGCTGGTCTCCGGAGTGCAGGGATCGAGGTTCATGCGGATGCCCTGGTTCACGCCCGGCGCAAGCAGGAGAAGCTGCCGACCAACTATCTCTTCTATCTGGAAGATGTGACGGTCGAGGAGCTGGTAAAGATCCTTACCCAGGTAGGCGCGGAGGATGTGAAAAGCGAAAAGAAGAACCGCGCCGAGGCACAATTCAACACCAGTCACGCCAACCTGATCGTCAGCCGATTGACCGACGATCACCGCAAGATCCTGGCCGGGTTGGTGGGTGTGGAGCTGCGCCCGATTCCGCCGGGCACGAAGCAGGATGGTCTTCCGGGGGTCGACGTGCGCAAGGAGTTGAGCGAGCAAACGGGCGATCAGGTGGTGAAGTCACTGGGCAAACCCCGCGGACGGCAAGCGCTGGCCCTGGTCTACACCCCGCTGACCGCGCGGGGAGGTGCACCCGAGGTGAAGCAGTATCTGGAAGCGCGCAAGCCGGTGCGACCCAATACCCTGCAGGTCGTGCTCGTCCTTCGTGGCCTGGGGCGCTAACGGCGTTCGCGCGTCTCTACCCCGCTGCGTCCTCAGGGCAGAATTATCTGGCCGATGCCGCCTTTCTGTATTCCCCGGAGAGCGAAAAGTTCTCGAAGGGGCGGTTCAACAGGCGCCCCACAAGAATCAGTCGACCACCTTCCAGGTCGTAATGGATCGTGTAGCGGTGCGCCCCCGCGGACCTGAGAACCAGCCACTGCTCCGCCCCGCGTTGCTCCACCTCCATCACCTTCAAGGTGAACTGGTTGCCCTTCTTCCCGTCCTCCTCGGTGAAGAACGTGAGTTCCTCACCCTTGAACTCCAGGATCAGGTGCTCGCGGTGGATTTTCTCGTCTTCCTTTCGTGCGCGCGAGGTGATCCAGCGTCCCTGGAATTGTTCCAATTTGGCTTTCAGGACAGGCGTCTTCTCCTGAGGCTGAGCGGCCCGTGCGCTGTGCTCTGGTGCCATGACGCTCATCCCAGAAAGCCATCCCAGAGCGAGAGAGAATATCAGCCGGCCCATGATAACACCCCTTTCCCACCGCGCGACCCAGCGCCGTCGCCTGGACCCTCCAGGGGACGGCGCCTCGGTCCGCTGGTCCATTGTACCGGAGCGCATCGGGAGGAATGGTAACGGCTTCGTAACTTGGACCGCGACGAATGAGCGCGCTCACAAGGCCGGATCAAGCGCCAGCAGGGGGATGAGGATCTGCTTGAGGAGCAACAGGAGGAGATCGGTGCTCCCGGGAACCGCCTCGCCCTCGTCGGCGGAAACCGTGCCGACGGTGTGGCGATACTCGCAAGTGGAGAAAGAAGGGAGAACCCTTCGGCACAAAAGGGCAAGGAGTTACGAGGGTGACGTAACTCCTTGCCCTTTTGTAGTGCCGGAGACAGGACTTGAACCTGCACTGCCAGTTAAGGCAACCAGGCCCTCAACCTGGCGCGTCTGCCAGGACGTGATCCCGCCGTGGCTGTCAGGGGGCGCTCAAAACCAGCCAGCGATGGGCGCTTGAAAACCAGCCACTTTGAGGAGACGCAGAATCGGCAGGTAGCCTTGAGTGTATCACCGATACCTCACGAGGCCTACCATGTCCAATCTGCTCACAGTGGCCATGATCGACACCATCCTGTCCCT
>JAKOSN010000048.1 GCA_029777335.1 Planctomycetota bacterium | reverse complement strand
CGGCAAGGAACGATCGCTTCTGGTAGGCGCCTACTGTCGGGGTCGTCTGTTTGATCATCGTTCTGTGGTGGCAAAGGCAAACCAGAGTGTCAACCTCCAGCTCAACCCGGATCAGAATGCGGGAGGAGTCTATCGGATCACGGTGTTTGAAGAGCAACGCAGCAACGGACCGCGTGCTGCCTTGATCCCGCTGGCCGAGCGACTGATCTATCGTCAGCAAGGCGAGCGCCTCAACCTGAACCTGGCCACCGATCGCAAGAAGTATCTTCCTGGGGAACGTGCACAATTAACGGTCACGGCACGCGGGGAAAATCAAGAACTGGTGCCAGCACTGGTACTGGTCAGCGTGGTGGATCGGAGTGTTCTCACGTTGGCAGACGAGAAGACCGCCCGCTCAATGCCGACGCACTTCTACCTGACCAGCGAGGTGCGGAAAGCCGAGGATCTGGAGTACGCTGACTTCATGCTGTCAACGCACCCCAAGGCTCCGCAGGTGCTCGATCTGTTGCTGGGAACGCAGGGCTGGCGGCGCTTTGCCGAGCAGAATCCGCAAAAGCTGAAAGAAACCCACCCACAAGAGGCGGAGCGCTGGCTGGCCTCCAATCGCCTCTCGGGTGCGACCTTGCTCGTCTCGACAGCCCAGAATACTCCCGAGGTGAGCGCCTTTGCTCAGACAGAATACGAACGGATCGACCGGGAGATTCGTGCCGAACGCGCAACGTTACAAAAGGAACTCGAAGGGGCACGGGCCGAGTTGCGCGCCTCGACCGAAGCGCCAGCGACGCTGTTGGCAATGGAGCGACTCCAGAGATATGACGGGTTCGTTCGTGGGATGCGCCTGCTCTTCCCCCTCGCTGGCGTCGTGCTGATCGTGATTGGCCTGGTTTGCCTGGGTCAAGGTGTGAGCCAGCCCTGGCGCCGAGCCCTTCCCCTGTTCTCAACGACCGGGCTTTGTGCCGCTCTGTTCCTCATCCTGGGGATCTTCGCCTATACAGGGACTACTCCTGTACAGAAGTCGTCAGGGACGGAGCAGGAGAGCGTGGCTCTCCACATTCCGCGTGATCTGCAGGAAAAGGAAAAGCTCCTGCAAGAGGAGACATCAGCCAGGAATGCAACAGCGGGGCTTGAGGCGACGAAACCCACCGAGCCGCAGCCGACAACCAGTCCCACCCCACCGAGCGTCCTCGGCCCAACGGTCCCCATGGGAGGAGGTCTGGGCGGACCGACCTCCCCTCCACCGCTCCCGGTCCCACCCGGTGCCGGCGGCTTTGCAGGTGGCGGAGCGGGATTCGGCGGTTTTGGTCGAGCAGGGATCCCTCTCCCCGGCGGGACACCTGCGCGACCCGTTGCTCCCGGCTATCAGTTTGGCCTGGCCAAGGATAAAGCGATGGAGAAAAAGCTGGGGACCAAGCAGGAGATGGACGCTGGGGATCAATTCACCCGAAAGTTCCCTCCTCCCCGCGTACCCGAGCAAGCAAAACGCGATCTCAGACTCGATGACCGGGCTGACTTCCAGAATCGGGGGCTCCTGGGGTCAGGGAAAGCGGGGGCGTCGCGCTCTGTCCCACGTTTCCTGGTCCGTGAGTACGCCCACCTGCGCTCAGAAGACAAGAAGGGCTCCGAACTGCGGACCGATTTCACCCAGACCGTGTACTGGCATCCGGTGCTGGTCTTGCCAGGCGGAACGGCGGAGGTAGCGTTCGCCCTGAGCGATGCGGTGACGACCTATCAGGTGACGGCGTTTGGGCATACCCTCGATGGTCGCCTGGGAGCCGCCACTCTGAACTTCAACGCCCAGCTCCCCTTCTCGCTCGCCCCGATGACACCGATCGAGGTGACTGCGAGCGACCGCGTGACTGTCCCCTTGACGGTCAGCAACACCACCAACACCGACCGCATCGTCCAGGTGGAGCTCCGCCAGAACGACGGGTTGAAACTAACCGACGGCAAGGCTCAGGAAACCATCACTGTCCCAGCAAACAGGAATGTGCAACGACTCTACGGCTTCGCGCCCACGTTGGCGAACGGGCAAGCGCATCTCGCCTTCACGGGGAAGGCGCAAGGCTTGAGTGATGCGCTCGAACGAACGTTCCGCATCGTTCCGGATGGTTTTCCTGTGACCGGTTCCTTCAGCGATCTGCTTGAAGGCAGCGCACGCCACCACGTGCCTCTGCCCAAAGAGTGGATCAAGGGATCCCTGGAGTGCCAGGTTCAGGTTTTTCCCTCCACGCTGGCCGATCTCCAGAAAGGACTCGAAGGGTTGCTCCGCGAGCCAAACGGCTGTTTCGAGCAAACCTCCACCACCAATTACCCGAACGTGCTCATCCTGCAGTATCTCAAGGCCACTGATCAGGCCAACCCCGAGGCCGAACGGCGAGCACGAGAACTCCTCAGCCGAGGCTACGGCCGATTAACCTCCTTTGAATGCCAAAACACAGAGAAGAAGGGACGCGAGGGATATGAATGGTTTGGCGGAACGGCTCCCCCGCACGAGGCGTTGACCGCCTACGGTCTGTTGCAGTTCCGCGACATGGCGAAGGTTCAGCCAGTCGACGCAGCCATGCTTGCCCGTACCCGTGCCTACCTCCTTAGTCGCAAGGATGGGCACGGTGGCTTCCTGCGCAATCCCCGCGCGATTGATTCCTTTGGTCGTGCCCCGGATCACATTACCAACGCCTACATCGTCTGGGCTCTCACCGAGAGCGGTTCCGAGGACGATGTGAAGCTGGAACTGGAAACGCTCCAGAAAAAGGCCAGCGACTCAAAGGATCCCTATTTCCTGGCCCTGGTCGCCAATAGTCTGCTCAACCGGAATCTCACTCGGCCTGGGAACGAATTGCTTGAGAAACTGGTGAAGCTCCAGAAAGCCGATGGCCATCTGGAAGGCACCGAGGGAAGCATCACTGGCTCTGGAGGACGAGATCTGCAGATCGAAACCACCTCGCTGGCGGTCCTTGGCTGGCTGCGTTCCAACCCGGCAAGCTTCAACCCTGCCATCCAGGCAGCGATCAAATGGATCGGGCAACAACGAGGCGGCAGCGGAGCCTTTGGGTCCACGCAATCGACGATTCTCGCCCTCAAGGCGCTGATCAGCTACACTCAGTTAAACAAACGTCCAGTGCGCCCAGGCACGCTGTCCCTCTACGTTGAGAACAAATGTGTCGCGAGCAAGAGTTTCACGGCCGATCTGCGTGAAACGCTGACCCTGAATCTGACGAACCCGGAGACGATCCTCCATTCGGGGAAGAACAATGTGCGCATCGAGATCAGCGGAGAGAATTACTTCCCCTACTCGTTGAGCTGGTCGTATCGTACCCGTACCCCAATCAGCGTCCCTGATGCCCCGGTCCGGCTGCAAACAACGCTGGAGCGGACAAACCTGCGCGAGGGCGACAGCGTTCGGCTCAAGGTCAAACTCGAGAATGTGAGTGGGAAGGGCCAGGGGATGACGGTGGCAATCGTCGGGTTGCCTGGTGGGCTGAATCTCCCCGACGATCTCAAACAACTACGCGAGCACATGCGCCTCCCTGTCGATGGCTCGCGGCCCTTGCTGAGCATGTACGAGATTCGCGGTCGAGAACTGGTGCTGTACTGGCGCGATCTCGCTCCAAACCAGAAAATCGAGGTTCCTCTCGACCTGATCTGTCGCTTGCCCGGAACCTATAGCGGGCCGGCCAGCCGGGCCTACCTGTACTATAACGCCGACCATAAAGCCTGGATCGAGCCACTCCAGGTAACGATTCAACCCCGCGGGGAGTGAGTGGCTCGCTTCGAGAGAAATGCAATGAGCCGGACGGTTTCTTCCGTGAGAATCACCGTCCGGCTCATTGTTCCCTGTATCGCTTAACCCCTGAGCTTCAGGAATTGGGCGTACGCTTCGGCAACCTTCCCCTGCTTCGCATCACCATCGTGAAGCAGGATGCCATAACGCAGCCGCAGGTGGTCCCCCTTGGCCAGTTTCACCAGGTCCTTCTTCCCCTTCATCGCGGGGAATCCTGAGCCATTCCGCCCAAAGGGATTGGCAGCCATCAACCCGTAACCGCGACTGTGCCAGCAAGCCGAGGAGGAGTTGGCAGGGTCCGAGAAGATGGCAATCCCCGCAGTTGCCGTGTGATTGGGATCGCTACTCGACGGCTGTGGGACGGGGCCGGAGTAATCACACCAGGCGGAGAGATTCCCCCAGATTGCTTTTTCGCCTGTCTTCCCCTCGGCATTGGTGAGTACACCTTTCCCCTTCTTTTCGGTCATACTGTCCCGGACACGCACCCCCATGGAGCCTTCTTTTGTGTCTTCAAACGTCAAGGGGCAAACACTCGCGTAAAGATCGATATCGAGGATGAGCAGATATCCCTTGCCCAGGTTGTGCAACCCGATCTTTCGCGTTTCATCCATGATTTTAATACCATCGGCGGTACGCCACTCATTGTGCGTGTTGATGTGTCCTTCGGCTCCCTTGCTGGTGGGTTTCTCCACCGCGACGCATACGATCTTGCCATGACCAGGGGCTTCGGACCAGAAATCGACTCCCTTGATTCCCTTGATCTTCTGTTTGATCTCCATTCCTTCGGGGAGGATATCACCATGGCAGAACCAGGCCGATTTCTGATGGATATGATCGGTTTGCTCACCAGGTTCAGCCTTGACCATGGGCCAGCCGCGGGTCACCGTGAGTCCCTGTGGCGTGTGCAGCGGCCAGAAATAAGGCTTGGCGACGTTCTCGCCCAGGTGATAGGTGGTGACGAGCTTTTTCCCAACCCGAAAGTCGAGATGATCCCTGGCCTGCCCAATGGTCACTCCATCGACTGCCTCTGGCGAAGCCGCCCGGGCAAGGTCCACCCACAGGTTCACACCACCAACCAGCAACAGCAGCATGAAACCGCCCAGAGCCCTGTGCATCATTCGCCCCCTCGATGTGTTGAAGATCGATCCAGAACTTCCGTCATGCGCCCCTCATTCTACAGACTCGCCAGGCTGCCTGGCTCCTCAACCCATTGCAACTCGCGCTTCTCCTCAGAGAATATTCGCTGAAGGATCCTGCCAGGAGTGACACCTGCCCTGCTCGGGGCGGGTAATACTCATCGGCAACCAGCGGCGATCTCGCCCCGAATGGAAAAGGAGACCCCTCATGAGGATTCCGGTATTTGCAGGAGTCGCCCTCCTGGCGTTTCTCATCACCCCGGTGCGTGGTGCGGACACCGCACCCAGGAACCCCACCCTGGTGTTTCGCCTGCAGTCCGTGGATGAGCTTGTCGCCACGGCCAAGTTTGTCGCCGCGCAGGCGGGACAGGAAGAGGTTTTCAAACAGGTAGAGGGAATCCTCAAGGCGATGACGGGCGCCAAGGGGATCGAAGGACTCGACCCCAAACGCGCGATTGGCGCCTACGGACAGTTGAGCAGCGAGGTCGCAGATAGCTCTGCGGTGATCTTGCTCCCAGTCGTCGACGAAAAGACCCTGCTCGCGTTTGCCGAACGGGTGCTGGGAAAGGCAGATAAGGACAAAAACGATCTCTTTACCATCACACCTCCCGGCATCCCTGTTCCCCTCTACTTCCGTTTTGCCAACAAGTACGTCTACATCAGTAACAGCGACAAGGCGCTTGCGCCCGCCGCATTGCTCATGCCGGCCACCGTACTCGCCGCAGAGCCTGGGCGTGTGCTTTCGCTGCGCATGAATCTGGCGGAGATTCCCGATGGTGTTCGCGACATGTTGGTTGGCCAGATCGCGCTGCGTCTGGGGATGATGAAGGAAAAACGCGACGGCGAAAGTGCGGCGGACCACGCCCTGCGAACTGCCGCACTGGACGAGATCGCAACGCTTCTCACCCAGGTGATCAAGGAGGGTGAGGGAGTTCATACCGCCATCACCATCGCTCCCCGAGAGAAAGATCTCTCATTTAGCCTGGAAATGAAGGCCAAAAAGGGAACCACTCTCGCGCAACGGATCGCCGACCTCGCCAAACCCCGCAGCGCGGTGGCGAGTTTGCTCTCCCGTTCCTCCGCCGCCCAGGGACAGCTGCATGTCACTCTGCCCCCCAGGGTGCAGAAGGCGCTTGCCCGCGTTCTTGATGAACGCGTCGAGCAGGAGTTGAAGAAGCAACCCAACGAGGACGCTCAGGCATTGATCAAGGCAATTGTGCCCACGTTGAAAAAGGGAGTATTCGATCTGGCGATGGACTGGCGTGGACCCAGCGCGAAAAAGCATTACACCGTGGTGGTCGGAGCACAAACGCAGGACGGCCTGGCGATTGAACGCGTGCTCAAGAGCATCGTCAAAAAACTTCCCGCTGAGATTCAGCAGGTAATCGAACTCGATGCCGAGAAATCGGGCAAGAGCAGCATCCACAAGCTGAATATCGGGCAATTTTACGACGAGAACCTGCGCACGCTGCTGGGTGATGCCCCCCTCTATTTTTCGTTTCGCGAGGATGCCGTATTCTACACGGCCGGAGAAGACGGCCTGAAGGCGATCAAGGACGCGCTCGCCGCTGAGCCGGTCCGGGCGCTACCATTGCGCGTGCAGGTGGCGCTGGCCAGTTTGGTGCCGCTGATCGAAAAAGCACAGCCCAAAGCTGGCGAGGCAGCCAAGGCGGCTTTCGGAAAAACCAGGGAAGGGGATCGGGTGGAATTGTCCCTGGAGGGCGGAGAGAGTTTGAAACTGCGCGTGACGGCGGCCGCGCCGATCATTCGTTTTCTGAGCATGCTGGCGCCTCAGCAGGAGAAGGATCAGTAACACGCGCGAGACCAACCACCGCGTACCGTAAGCGCGCGGTGGTTGGTTATCCCTCGTTCCCCCGCCCACGCTGGCGCGCAAAGATCTCGATGGCTTTTTCTTGCTCCTCGGTTTCGATTGATCCGGGGCGCAAGCGACGAACACGGGCGATGGCGTTGGGAGCGTTCAATCCCTCGGCGACAAAGTAGCCAGCCAGGATGGTTCCCGTACGACCGAGTCCGGCAGCACAATGAATGCCAACTCCCATCTGGCGCTCATTGGCTTTCAGAATAGCGGAGACACACCGTTCAAGTTGTTGCTGCGTGGGCGCATCCATGTCTTCAATCGGCTCGTGCAGCAGCAACAAGCCGGCCTCGTTGATCCAGTCGCGCCGTGGAGGAGTCTCGGTGAGCGAGATTAACAATTCGATCTCCGCTTCTCGTAACCAGAGGAACTCCTCCAGCTCTGTTGGTCGGCCCATGGCGGCCAGCAGCGGTTTCTTGATCCAGGAAAATCCCGGCGGGGCAGCCATGAACAGATCCCATTCCTCGAGAAACGGCTAGGAGCCGCGCAGGGGTTTGAGGCCGAAGTGAACGCGCAAATGTTGCACCTGTTCCCACACTTTCGGCTCCGTCTCCAGGAATGATATCAGGTTGCCGGTGCTCAGTCCGAGGAGTTCGGCCGCCTCGCTCACCCGGCCTTGAACTGCTTCGAGCACATCAAGCACGATCCCGACCGCCGGCCAGAAACGTCCATCGCGAACCCCAAGAACCAGTCGCCCCTCCGCGTTGCGGGCCGGCCGCAGATCTGGATGCTGTTGCACTTTTTCCGGAGTCAGGTGCTCGGGGAGAATGGTTTCGCGCAGTTTGAGGTAGAGTGCCTGGCGCAACCGGCGCAGGGCACGTGCGCGGTTTTCATGCTGGGAGCGGCTTTCCTCGGCAATCACCAGCAGACCGCTGGCAGGATGGCGGATGCGCACGGCCGAACTGGTTTTATTCCGCTTCTGCCCTCCGGGCCCGCTCGCCCGGTAGGTATCGACCTCGCACTGTGCCAGAAGTTGTTCGTCGGTGAGAGCAGCCCAGGTTGCGCGCGGCAGGGACATCAGCAATCTCAATGAACCGAAAGGCCTGGAATGCAGCCTCGGAGACACGGGCGCGAGCTCGCGCACCCGTGCCCCAGAGGACCTTGCTCAGACGTCGAGTTTCCACGGAGCCCGCATCTCCCGGCTCAACATCTTGTTGGCTTCGGGATCATCGAAGGTTTCCTTGGTGGGGTCCCACTTCAATTTCTTCCCCAGCCGCAGAGCAATGACACCGATATGACACACGCTCACCGAACGGTGTCCCACTTCTGCCGGGCAGATCGTCTTCTTGCGATCACGCACACAGTTGATGAAGTTGCCCATGTGGTTGTTGGACACATAGAGACGGGTGGCGTTGTCGGGGAGTTTCTCCTCCAGCAGGCTCTTGTCGCTGGCATTGATCTTGCCACGGCTGACGAAGATCCACTTGCCGTCCTCGCCCTCGAAGCGGATCCCGTTCTCACCCTTGCTGGTGCAGACCAGCTGGGTGCCGTTGCCGTAGGTATAGTTGACGACAAAGTTGTAGTGGCAGTTGTAGCTCTTGCCATCGCTGGCGGGCTTATCGCCCGTCGCTTCCACCGCCACCGGGCCGCTGCCATCCATCCCAAGTCCCCACTGGGCGATGTCGTTGTGATGGGCGCCCCAATCGGTCATCTTGCCGCCGCTGTATTCGTACCACCAGCGGAACTCATAGTGGCAGCGTTCCGGGATGTAGTCGGTCTTCGCGGTCTGTCCCTGCCAGAAGTCCCAGTCGAGTCCTTCCGGCACGGGCGTTACCTTGAAGGGCCCGCCCTTGGGATTCGCGCCGATCCGCGTTTCCACCTTCTTCACCTTGCCAATCCGACCGTTGCGCACCAGCTCGCAGGCCAGGCGGAACCGTGCATCCGAACGCTGCTGGCTGCCAACCTGAAAGATGCGTCCCGTTTGCTGGGCGACCTTGAGGAGCGCCTTCCCCTCGGCGATGGTGAGCGTGAGCGGTTTTTCGCAGTAAACGTCCTTCCCTTTCCGCAGTGCATCGATGGCAATCAGAACGTGCCAGTGGTCCGGGGTGGCGATGGTGACCGCGTTGATGTCCTTGTTATCGAGGAGTTCGCGGAAATCCTTGTATTTCTTGCAGTCGGGACCAACGTCCTTGGCGGCGCGCTCGACGTGGCGTTTGTCCACGTCGCAGACCGCAACGTATTCCACACCCTTCTGGCGGCGCGCATCGTTCATGATGGCGCGGCCCCGGCTCTGGGGACTTCCAATCCCGATGGCCCCCATGACGATCTTGTCGTTCTGGGCCACTTTTTTCGGCTGCTCGGTTGCTGCCTCCTGCTCGGCGGCCAGCACTTCACGGGCATACCAGAGCGGCAACCCGGCACCAACGGTGAGCGCGCCCAGTGAGCGTTGCAAGAATCCACGCCGTGACCAGTTCCCTTTTTCGAACATGTCAGTCTCCCGATGCAACTGCTGGGTGAGGGGAAAAAACACTTTCAGAAAGCGCAGCTATCCTAACATCACCCGAGGCCATTGTCTGCAAGCAAATGAGCCGAGAATTCCACGAAGCGAAAAAGTGGCCTCCCCCTGGAATCGACTTGTGGGTATAAGCCCGCCTCCATGAAGGCGCGCACTGCGATCACGGATTGTGAGGAGGGGATATGTCCATCGTACGTCGTCTGCGCAAACGTGTTCTGACCCTGGCACTGGTGGGGATGCTGGGGACGAGCGGAGTGATCGCTCGCGCTCAAATGCCACCGGCCAGCGCGGGGGCTCCCACCGCCCCGGCGACCATTCCGGCCAACAAGCCGGTCGCCCTCGTTAATGGGGAGGCCATCCCCTATTCCGAACTCGAGCCGCTGCTGAAACAGATCGGCCCCTTGCCCGTTGCCATCTCCACCGAGCAGCGTCGCGAAATGCAACGCGAGGCACTCGCCATGTTGATCGATGATCTCCTGCTCCAGCAATACGTGCAGAAGTACGTGCCCAAGGCGGATCAGGCGGAGGTACAGCGCAAACTGGCAGAGCTGGAAGCAAGCCAGAAGGAAAAAGGCAAGACGTTGGCCGATTTCTACAAGGAGACCAACCAGACGCCCGAACAACTGCTGCGCACGGTGAATCGGCTCGTGCAATGGGCGATGTATGCCAAAACGCGCGTCACCGAGGCCGATTTGCAGAAGTACTACAACGACTACAAGCCGTTCTTTGATCGCGTGGTGGTGCGTGCCAGCCACATCGCACTGCGCGTCCCCACCAATGCCACGCCGGCACAGAAACAAGCGCTGGTGAAAAAACTCAAGGATTTGCGGGCGGAAATCGTCGCTGGCAAGATCGAATTCGCCGAGGCGGCCAAGAAACACTCACAATGCCCAACAGCGCCCAGCGGCGGCGATGTTGGCTCCTTCCCGCGCAAGTTCGTGGTCGAGGAACCGTTCGCCCGAGCGGCCTTCGCTCTGCAGGTGAACGAGATCAGTGATGTGGTGGAGACCGATTACGGCCTGCACCTGATTCGCGTCACCGAGCGCAAGGCTGGCGAGCCCTCGAATTACGAGAAGATCAAGGACGATGTGAAAGAATTCTACATTGAGGATATGCAACAGAACATTTTGCGCGAACAGCGCAAGGCGGCCAAGATCGAGATTCTTCTCCCCTGAGTTTTCGCTACAGTGACCCTCGGAACATCCGTGTTGATCCGCCAGGCTCCGGAGCGGCTTCTGGAGTCTGGCGGCAGTCGCTTCCTTGAAGGGTCATTCAGGAATTCGCATGGGGACAGCATACATCGCTCTGGGGAGCAATCTCGGCCCACGCCAGCAAACCCTTGATCAGGCACTGATGCTGTTGAGCGCACACACGGCAATTCGCCTGGTTCGCGTTTCCTCATTTCATGAAACGGAACCGGTCGGCGGACCTCCCGGTCAGGGACGCTATCTCAACGCCGCTGCCGAGATCGAAACCACGCTCTTGCCGTTGCCACTGCTGGAGTTGTTGCTCGACATCGAACAACAGCTGGGACGGGTACGGGAAGAACGCTACGGACCGCGAACTCTCGATCTGGATCTCCTCCTGTACGACAACGAGGTGCTGGAGAGTAAATCGCTCACCCTCCCTCACCCACGCCTGCATGAGCGCGCTTTTGTCCTTGTTCCGCTTGCCGAGATTGCACCCGAGGTGGTTCATCCAGAACTGGGGCGAACCATTCGTGAGTTACTCGCCGAGTTGCCGCAGGAACCAGCCCGTGCTACCGCTTCCGCACCCGATTCCGGTCCATCCCTTGCCGGTCAGCGTGCGCTCATCACAGGCTCGACGAGCGGCATTGGCCGGGCGATCGCGTTGGAGTTGGCCCGGGCCGGGGTCCACGTGCTCATCCACGGGTATCGTTCACAGGATCGAGCGGAGGCAGTTGTTGCCGAGGTGGAGCAACTTGGAGTACAGGGGCGGGCGATCCTGGCCGACCTGCGCGAGCGCCACCAGGTACAACGATTGGAAGACGAAGCCTGGGGAGCAGGGGACGGGCTCGACATCCTGGTGAACAACGCCGGAGCAGACACGTTGACAGGCCCTGCCGCGAGCTGGTCCTTTGAGCAAAAGTGGGAGGCACTTTGGAGCATCGATGTGACCGCAACCGTGCTGCTCGCGCGGGGCGTGGGCGCGCGCATGCGCGATCGGGGGAGCGGCATCATCGTGAATATCGGCTGGGATCAGGCCGAAACGGGGATGGAAGGAGACAGCGGACAGTTATTTGGTGCGGCCAAGGGTGCGGTGATGGCGTTCACCAAGAGCCTGGCCCTGTCACTTGCGCCCGCCGTCCGGGTTAACTGCGTGGCTCCCGGTTGGATTCGGACTGCCTGGGGCGAGCAGGCGTCCACCATTTGGCAGGAACGCGTGTTGCGTGAAACACCTCTCCGCCGCTGGGGAACCCCGGAGGACGTCGCTCACGCGGTGCGCTGGTTGGTCGATCCCAGCGCGACTTTTCTCACTGGTCAGATTCTTCGGGTGAATGGCGGGGCGGTGCGTAAATAATGGGAGCCCTGGGGGCAAGCCAGGGCTCCAACTTCTTCCTGTTCTCAGAGCGGTTGCTTACCAGTCGCTCCCCAGCAAATCCCCTGAATTGGCGGTTCCCGCCGCCTGGAAAGTGCTGATTGAGACGCTGGGGGAGATGGTGCGTACACTGGCATCGCACAGACAGACGAGCAAGCCACCGGAGGTGGTCGCCTGGGCCCCATAGGGGTAGCAGTTATCCGGCGAGGGCTTCACCTCGAACGGAACGTACTGCCCTGTCTTGGAGGAATAAGTGCCGTAGTAGGTGAAGTAGGGGTACGTCAAACCATCCGACGACCCTTCGTAGACGTACATGATCGGTCGCTTGGAGGAATCGTAGGTGTAAGTGTAGGTGCTGATGTAGGTGTAGTTGAACGGATCGTAATTCCAGACGCGCTGCACCGAGGATGACCACTTGTAGTGGGAACCAGGAGCATAGGTGCCGGGATACAGCGATCCGTAGTCGTAGAAGGTGGCTTGTTTGCAGGCCGAGTAGCCCTCTGCCCACATGATGGTGTTGGAGGTGCCGTCGGTGATCTTGTCCAGCTTCATCGAGGTCTGGATGACGTTGTAGTTCGCCATGTAACTGGTGGGGCTGTCCACTGCGTCGAGCGTGGGATCGGTCTTGCTCATGTAGGTCTTGATCTTCCCCGACGCACGTTGAGCCTGCCATCCCTTGTAAGGGTAGTTGTAGCTGTAACTATAGTTATACTTGGTCGGGGTGCCATTGTAAGTGTAGTTATACTTGGAGGTGTAGCTATACGCAATGGGGCCATAGGTGGCCTTGTACACGTTATCCTGTTCCACGAAGGGAAGGAGCTGGAACAGCGAACACCCGGTAATCATGCCATCGGAGTAACTACTCGGAGACCCGTAGTAATCGGGCATGTGCTTGTTCTGATCGTGGAAGTTGTGGGTGGCGATCCCGATTTGCCGCAGGTTGTTGGCATTCTCGGTGCGAGCCGCCGCTTCTCGCACCTTCTGCACCGCGGGCAACAACAGGCCGATCAGGATGGCGATGATCGCTATCACAACCAACAACTCGATCAGCGTGAAGCCAACTCGCTTCTTCTGCGTGTACATCCTCATGACCTTGTTTCCCTCGATGATCGACAACGAATAAGAGAGAATAAGCCCGCCATATGGAGCTGTTTTTGGAGGCTGTTATTTAAGAACGATGTTGTAGGTCTGGACACCAGGTTTCACGGTGTAGCCAAGCTTCCACATGGTGCCATACTTGCCATGAATCTCCTTGAGCATCTTCTTCTGCTCCTCTGTGAGATTGCCGGCAAACGATGGCATCGGCGGTGGCTTGGGCGCCCCGGGCGGAAGCGGGGGGCCTCCGACTCCCGGAGGTCCTCCTGGAGGTCCACCCACTCCTGG
>JAKOSN010000271.1 GCA_029777335.1 Planctomycetota bacterium | reverse complement strand
TAAGCGAATGACCGCGTCGCCAGTCTGTTCATAATCCGCGAGGAGATTCTCGACCAGGGCGTCGAGCGCACCCGATGGCGTTGCGCGCCGGGCGTTGATTTGCGTTGCCAGGATCTTGACAGCCTGGGCCAGCAGCCCTTCCTTGCCTCCGAAGCGACGCACCACGGTTTGCACCGTCACGCCAGCATCATCCGCGACACGCTCAAGGGTGATTTCGTCGTACCACTGCGTCAGCAGTCGCGCCAGGAAAGCGTCGACAATCCGCCGCCCGGTCGCCTCCGCGGATTGCGCCCGCGCTCGCTGCGCATAACGACGAGTGGGAGCTTTTTCTTTCATGTCAGTATAACTAACATGAAATTCAAGGAGAGGCAAGCCCGTTTCACCTCGAATGGAGTGGGTCTCGATCTGACCGAATGCTGGCCGAGCCGGTGTTGGAATGCGCGGCCGGGAGCGGAGGGGTGAGGAGATCCGAGAAGGGGTTCACGGAGTGTTGCTCAGCGTGAGAGCCAGTTGTGGCGGGTGAAGGTGCGGAGCCAGTGTGCGTCCAGATAGGTGAACTCCCCCACGCCGTCTGACCAGGTAAGCAAGCCCACGCTCCCTTCCTCGGCAGTGTCGCCCTTGCCGCGGAGTTCGAAACCGCTCAGGTGGTAGATCTGCGTTGCGCCACGCGTCGGGATCTGTCGACCGGTGCCTGAGTAGTGGCCGAAGAAGGCAAAGGCCGGGCGTGCCAGGTGCAGGAGCAGAGTGATCTCCTCGCTGCCACTATCGGGGAAGATGGCATCGCGGGGGCTCTCGTGCGCCAGCAGAACATCGAACGTCTCCGCGCCCAGCTGTGCGGCACTGCGTGGCTTGATGCGCAGCTCCGGGGGCGTTTTGCGGCGTGCATTGGGCGCCTGATCGTCGATCCCCCACAGGGCACCCACGCGCACCCCTCCTGTCAGAGCCACCACCCGTCCATCGCGGATGCAGTGGACCCGATCGTAGGCATCCACGGGAAATGCGGTGGGGGTTCCGCGATGCTTGAGCTGATCGAGGGTCTGGTAATCCTCGTGGTTGCCCAGGGTGAACCACAGCCCCGGGGGACACTCGGCCTCGGCAAAGATGGCATCGGCGCGACGACTGGGTTCAAACACCTCGCATGCGCCGAGTTCAAGGACATCTTTCTCGGCATGGCGCCGCGTGGCTTTATCCATGCGCTCCGGCCAGGGGAAAAAGCCCAGATCGCCCACCTGTAACAACCCCTCCAGCTTGACTCCCTGTTCGCGCGACCAGGCGCTGGCAAGCCGGAAAGCCGGGAGGATTCGTCCGTGCAGGTCACCAAAAACGAGAAAAGAAGCGGCCATCAGTGCCTTCTCATGAATTTCGCTGGTCCTCCCGCGCTCAAACGGGAGGTATATTGGTATAGAGAGCCCCCGCCCGTTCTGGGTTCGCGGATAAGAGAGTCGCATGCCCCTGGTGAATCACCCCGGTTACTGTGTCCTGCCCACTCGTGCCGTTCGCTTCCGCCTGTTCGCTCCGCACGCGCAAACAGTGCGTCTGGCCTCCAACTTTACCCAGTGGTCGCTCCGCGCCCTGTCGTTGCAACCGACCGAGGCCGGCTGGTGGGAGGTGGAAACGCCGCCTCTGAATGAGGGAGTTCATTTTTACAAGTACATCGTGGATGGTCGCTGGTTTCACGATCCCACCCATCCGCTCCTTGCCCCGGATGGATGCGGGGGATGGAACTCCTTGCTGGGGATTGGCGGTCCCTCGGAAGGCTCTCCCACCGCGCTGCGCATCGTCTCTCTCAATCTGCACACGTACCAGGAAGAACATGCGGGGTTGAAACTGGAGCAGATCGCGTTCGTCGCCGCCGCCCTCGATGTTGATGCCCTGGCACTTCAGGAGGTGGGGGAACACCTGCACGATTCCGGACAACCCAACGCCGGCGAGGTAATTCGGCAGCGGTTGGAACACTGGACGGGACAGCGGTGGCATCATGTCTTTCGCATGGCCCATGTGGGGTTCAAGGTTTATCGCGAGGGAGTTTCGCTGCTTGCCCGAGTGCCCCTGGAAGAGGTGACAGAGTATCGCCTGAGCACCGATCCGCTGGCGCGCAATGTCCTGCTGGCCACACTTCCGCTCGGCGATCTCCGGGTGCGCCTGGGAACGGTGCATCTCTCCGGGCCGGCGGCGGGGGGAGCCGACCAGGTGAAGTGCCTGCTCGATCACCTGGGCGAGGAAGCCTCCACGGGGCGCGACGCGCTCCTGGTGTGCGGCGATTTTAACGCGCTGAGCCACGCCACCCAGATTCAACGGATGCT
>JAKOSN010000270.1 GCA_029777335.1 Planctomycetota bacterium | reverse complement strand
CAGCTGTGGGAGGCGGAGACCGGCACGTTACGTCGAACACTTCCAACCACCGGTACGCCGTTCTTCGCCGAGGGAAGCAAAACCCTGATCACCAAAACCAGCGCAGAGATTCAGCTGTGGGATGTGGAATCCGGACAGAAACGAGCAACTCTTCTTTCGCAGCATGAGGTGCTCCAGATGCAGGTGACCACGGATGGCAAGGGCCTGATGACTACTTCGATCCCGCAGGGCCTCAGCCCCGGTGTTGCTGCATCCTGGCACCTTACCGTGTGGGATGTTCGCACTGGCAAAGAGCGTGCCTCCACCAAGCGCTCATTCACCAGTGAAGGAGGACGCTCTCTCTTGCCCACCTGGACACCCGATGGACGCCTGGTTGCACTGGGCCTGCCCAACTCCCGGAAAAGCAAGCAGGTCGAAACGATTGAGGTCTTCGATCTGGAAACGGGACAGGAATCGCTGCTGTTCTCAGTCCCTTCCAAGAAAGGGGATTCAGCTAATCCAAGCCTCCGACTTGAATTTGCCGATCAGGGCCGCCGTTTACTGGGTTTTCTCCATGATGGTCGTGTCGTGGTGTGGGAAACCGAGTGGCCAGCACGTCGCCCTGCGTATGCCCATTCTGGCTTCTGGATTCGCACGGGGCAGGAGTTGGTGCAGGAACTTGTCACAGGCGGCACCCTGCTTTTTGGCGATCCCCAATGGAAGGAATACGATCTGCAAGGAGAGATCTCCCCCAGCGGTCCAGGGTTGGTTGGAGTGGCGACGCGCGTCAGCGGAATGCCATGTCCCCAATTCCTGTTCCATAGCAACCCGGAGGGACGTTCAGGCGTCTGGGAAGAACATACCCCCGACGGGATAAAAAGGGAGTTTGTGTGCCGGGAAGAGGCCAGGGCGGTCAAAACCCCACTGACCCCAGGACAGTGGTATCGAGTATTCGTCTCCGTCCGCGGTGCCACGATGACCGTCAAACTCGACGGCCAGCTGATCGGGGAGTTTCGCTCGGTGGGCGGACAGGGGCTGGTCGGCCTGGTGTCACACGGGTGCGCGGCTCGTTTCCGCAACTTCCGCGTGACCCACGCCCTTGGAGAGACTCTCTGGGAAGGATTGCCGTCCGTTCCTCCCCCCGCACCCGAAACGCTCGCGGCACGCCATATTCAGGAAGCGAAGCAATTGCGTGCGGCCGGGAAGGCGGAAGCAGCCTTCGCCGAGTTTGTGCGCGCCACTCAGGCCCAGCCCTCCAACCAACTCGCCCACAAGGAAGCGGGCTTGCTCGCCAAACAACTTGGAAAACGCGACGAGGCCATCGCTCACTTCGCCCGAATCCCCCTGGATCGTCAGGCCAGGAATCTTCTCGAAGATCTGTACAGGGAGATCTGTCGAGAGAAACTCTCGGAGTTTCTGGAAGGGAAACGAACACTCGACGACGCGCAAGCCAGGGTGATTCTGGCGGCGATGTGCGCCGAGGCCGACTATCCGCGTGCTGCCGCTCGTTTCTACCAGGAATCGTTCGACCAAACGACCTGGCTGCGTGAAGCGCATTATTTGCCTCATCGCATCCAGGCGGCCCGTGCCGCGGCCCGCGCTGGCACGGGACAGGGGAAGGACGCCCCGCAGGCCACCGAGCAGGAACGGCAAGCGTGGCGTCAGCGTGCCCGCGCCTGGTTGGAGGAGGATCTGCGTGCGCGCGTCAAACGGGTTCAGCATCCCTCGGAGTATCTTGGGCACCGCAGTGAAACCGATTCTCCCTTGAACGCGGCCACGTTCTGCGAATCGGTTTCCATGCGTCGAGAGTTGCGTAGCTGGCAAACAGATCCCGCGTTCGCAGGCGTCCACGACCCGGCTCTTCAGCAACTTCCTGCCGAGGAACGAGCTCAGTGGCGAAAGCTGTGGGCGGATGTTGAGTCCTGGCAGCAGACGTTAACGGCCCTGTCGTTTGGTGGCTGGCATGCCAGGAACCAGATGCTGATCCACGAAGTCGAGCGGGGGGAGTTTTTCTGGCTCATTGGGGATCGCTCGTGGAAGGATGTTACCGTCGAGGTTGAGGCTCAACCGCGGAATGGCCAGGGTTCGTTGGGTGTGCTGGTGCGGGCTCAGGGTGTGGATGATCTGGTCCAGGGCATTCTGGGAGATTCGCCCGCCAGTCCTCACCGGTTGGTCCTGCTCAGGCCTGGGCTCGTGCAGGACTTTTCTGGCGCCAGGGGCACCAGGCAACTGGAGACCGATCGCTGGTATCGGCTCCGTTTGGAGGCGCAGGGCAACCATCTCCGATTTTTTGTGGATGATCAACTCATCAAGGAAGTCGAGGATACGCGCTTTTCTTCCGGGCAGGTGGGGTTGGCCACGTGGAATCGGGCCGTCAACTTCCGCAACTTCAAGGTCAAGGATCCACAGGGGAAAGTGCTCTCCCAGGGAACGCCCCTGCCGCAACTCAATCAGTCGGAGTTGGAACTGTTAAGACGCGGTCGGCAACAGTTCGATGCCGGGGAGTATTCGGAGGCGGAATTCACCTACCGCGCCCTGCTCAAACAACGCCCCGATCTGGGAGCAGGCTACTTCTGGCTGGCCAACGCGCTGCGTCTTCAATCGCGCACTCCCGAGGCGCTTGCGCTCAATGTGCAAGCGCTCCAGTTTAACCACCCAGAGCCTCACGTGGCGTTGAATAACCTGGGGATCCTCCATGAACAGGAGGGGCGACTCGACCAGGCGGAACTGGAACTCTCCCAGGCGGTCACCCTGGCGCCCAATTATTCCCTGTCGAGCGCCAACCTGCAGCGCGTGCGAAAACGAAAACAAACCCTGGACCGAATCACCAGCTGGGAAAAATCTGAACAACGCTGGCTTCAGCCCGGCGAACTTGCGGAGCTGGCCATTTCTGCCCGGGATGATTGTCAACGCCATGTCATTTCGACAAGGATGCTCACTCTCTACCTGCAACGGGTTCCTCCCTCTGCGACTTTTAACGGTGTTTCGGCGTTTTACGAGGCTGCCTGCAGCGCTGCTCGTGCGGGGACCGGGCAAGGCGATGCTCGTAATTTGCCCGAAGGGGAACGCGCGAAGTTCCGCGCCCAGGCACTCGACTGGTTAAAGTTGGAGCTGGGCCGGTATCAAAAGGCGTTCAAGACGCGCCCAGCTTCCGTCGCCGGCTGGTTAAGTGGTTTTGCGCGTCACTGGCAAGCCGATCCAGACCTGGAAGCCGTGCGCTCCGCCCAGGCGTTGCAGACGCTACCCGAGAAAGAACGAGCGGATTGGACCCGCCTGTGGGATGAGATAAAAGCATTGCAGAAACAAGCGGATGAAACGCCCGCGGGGAGTTGGCGCATCGAGGGACAGGAACTGGTACAGTCCGAATCCCAGGCCCCTGGCGTGAGTGTGCTCACCTTTGGCGACGTGCACTGGGTCGATTACAACGTTGAACTGGAAATACAGAATCTGGGGGGCGGCGCGGGAGAGATTGATCTCCTGTTCAGGGCCGCCAACGATCACGATTTCATGGCGCTGGTGCTGGGTGGCTGGGAGAGCTTTCGGTTGGTCTTTGATGTCCAGAATGTGCAGCGTCACTCTGTCAAGCTCTTTGCCCGGGGTGGCCCCCAGGGCTGGGTTGGCCCCGCAATCGATGGCAACCTGGCCACCAGGCGCTGGCATCGCGTACGCCTGGAAGTTCGCGGCACCACGGCGACAGTCTTTCTCAATGGCACCCGCATTCTGGTAGCCAACGGCCTCCCGCGCAAGCAGGGCAAGGTGGGGTTGCGCACCTTCCAGACCTCGGCACGTTTCCGCAACCTCAAGGTCACCGATCCCACCGGCAAGGTGCTTCTGGAAGGACTCCCTCCCTTGCCAACGCCGAAGAAATGATCCGCTCCCTGGTCAATGCGAACCGGAAATCTCGGCAACCCCCAGGATGCCCTCCGAATCCTGGCCACGTCCCGCCGTCGAAGAATTTACTCGCTCAGGGTCCCCCCACCTCGGTAGGCTGGTGGTCGCTACCACTTTTTTTCTGCGCGCTGTAACCTTTTCGCATCCTTTGCAGGATTACGGATAGGGGACAAATATGACGCACACAGAGCCCGATACTGACGCCCTGCTCGCCCAGGTGGCGCAGGGGCAGGCTCACGCCCGCAGCCTGCTTCTGCTGCGCCACCGCGAGCGTCTGGCGCGCCTGGTCGCCTGTCGCCTCGATCGTCGCCTCGCTGCCCGCGTCGATCCCTCCGATGTTGTCCAGGAGGTCCTCGCCGAGGCCGACCGCAAACTGGAGCGCTTTCTCCAGGAACGCCCGCTCCCGTTCTATCCCTGGTTACGCCGACTGGCACTGGAGCAACTCGCGCTCCTGCATCGGCGCCATGTCCGCACCGCCAAGCGGACTGTCCAGCGGGAAGCACCAGGCATCCTCCACTTGCCGGAGGAGTCCGCCGCCGAACTCGCCGAACGGCTGGCGACATCGGCAACGAGTCCCACGCAGGCTGCCATCCGCGCGGAGTTACGCCAGCGCATTCGGCACGCCCTGGCCGCGCTCCCGGATCGCGATCGGGAAGTGCTGATCTTACGTCATCTGGAAGAGTTGTCCGTCGCGCAATCTGCGGAGGTGCTGGGGATCAGTGAGGGCGCCGTCAAGGTTCGACACTTACGTGCCCTGGCGCGCATCCGGGATCTGCTGGATGAGAAGGAGGGAGATGCACCATGAGTGTGCTCGACCCGTCGGCGAGTGAGTTGCTGGACAACGACCTGGCGTTAGCGGACCTCATCACCGAGATCACCGACAAAAAGCAGGCGGGCAAGCGGGTCGATCTGGATCGCTACCTGGCCCGGATGCCTGAGCGAGCCGAGCAGATCCGCCGCCTGGCGCTGGCTCTGAATGTCCTCGATGGGCTGAAGGACCCCTCGGCGCCCTCGACAGGCACGCCCGCTACCGAGACAGGGTTGACCGGCACGCTCGGGGATTTTCGCATT
>JAKOSN010000269.1 GCA_029777335.1 Planctomycetota bacterium | reverse complement strand
TGGTGGGATCGACGACGCCATCGGTTCCGAAGAGAACGACCTGGTTGTCCATCTGGACGCCTTCCATGCGGCCATCGGTGCTGACCACCTGTGTTGTGGCAACCATGCTCCCTGTGGAGGAGGGGGCGGTCTGCAGGGCGGTGGTGTAGCGGACCTTGAGCGAGGGATTGGCGTTGGAGGTGATCACTTGGTTGACCGTGGTCCCGTTGACTGTGACACTCTGGGCGGTGGTGGTCAAGGGTTGGGACGAGAAGGTCTGCGCGAAGAGCTTGCTTGACCCGGCGGTTTCGACCCAGGAATTGCCATTCACCACGGGGGCGTTGGCAAAGTTCCAGCGCAACTGCTTGGGATAGGTATCCTTGACGGTGCCGGCACGGTCATGGACGACGATGAAATCGGGACGGAGATAGACCACCTGGCGAGTCAATTCTGTGGCTGGTCCAGGCCCTCCTGGGTTAGACTGTGGTGAGTAAGAGGCGCGGTAGTCTCCTGCAGTGTAGACATAGTTGGAACTCGCTTCGTATGCCGTGATGTAGACTCCAGGATCTCCATACCAGTATCCAGAGTTGAATCGATATCGCTGCAGCCCATCTCCATTATCGTCGATAACAACCGCGTTCCCGAGCCCGGTGGATTTTGTCATGTCCCAATTCTCGGTCATGACGTTGGCATTGATTAACAACCCATCTGCTCCACGCTGAATCTCCAATTGACCAGGTGTCAAACTCTGATGATCAGCATTCAGAAGGTTGCCAAGCTGGAACGAAACCCAGGTTGAGTTGTAACTCCAGTCTGCTCGGGCAGTCACCAGTCCCGTCCCATCCGCTTTGTACTGCAGTGGAAGATCTGACCAGAATGAGGCGGATGCTGACGGATCTCGGTAGAGAAGATCGAGGAAACTCGAAGTGTTTCCCGCCGGATAGTTCTGAATCACGTAGTTGATGTAACTGCTGGTCGTCGGGTTCGTCGAAGCTGCTGCCAGGACATAGAAGAACTCTTTTCCCGGAACTGGGGTTGGGTAGGTGTACCAATCTCCTCCGTCGTAGATTGTTTGTTGGGTTGGCTGCTCAGACAGGACGCTGAGCGTCACCTCATTCGCCCACTCTCGCTCGGCGCTAGCTGACCCAAGCCCAGCTGCCTCGAACGCAAGCCCTGCTTGGATGATGCTGCTTGCAGCTGGTGCTCCATAGCTCCATCCTTCGGCCCAGTAACCACCTTTCAGGCTGGTTGAGGCGTCTTGCAAGGCAGGTAGCACGTAGGTTTCACGGTACGCTGTGATCTCCTGGATCAGTCGTGCCCCGTTTGGATCTCCATGAGATGAGAGAGCGAGGGCAGTAAACATGCGGCTCACGTAGCCTCCAGCACCGTAGTTGCTCTCCGGTGAATTGCCGTAGTAGCCGTAGTCTCGGATATAATCCGACCACCGAACGAGCATTGCCGCCGTCTCGAGCTTGAGCGACTCACTGAAGCCTTTGTAATCGTAGAGCCAGTCGTACCCGATAGCCAGGTTTTTCCCAAGATATCTTGAACTGTACGTTGTGTCGATGAAGATGGAGTTGAAGCCACCGTCACCTGCGCTCGTTTGTTGATACGCAAGGCTAGATCCATCTGCAGCGTGTGTCCCATAGATGTATTCGACGAAGATCGCCTTGTCCTTCGCCAGAGGGGCATTCAGAGTGATCGTGTTTCCGTTCAGTGTGAAGGGAACCGTGTTGATCCCTAGGTTAGCGCTTTCCGTCACGTAGTAGGTCGAGCCCGCAGCGGGTTCCTTTCCGTTGAGAGACCAGTCGATCATATTGTTCGGGAGATCCGAGTTACGACGCCAATCGATACCTTCTGTGTAGTCGGCTGCTCCGTCCGGGGTATTGCTCACTTTCAAGAATACCTGGTAGTAATCCACGGCATCCTGAGCTCCGGTCCCGCGAACCACTGTCTTGGTAGTTACATTGCTAATGTACACGTTCACGGAAGAAGGGATGATGTCCTGATTCGGAAGAACGAAGGAAGACGTTACGCCATCTCCGCGTGTGAGGAACTGTCGCGTTACTTCCCCATATTTCTGATAGTCGTTCAGTCCCGACTTGATCAGAGCGATTGCCTTGTCGGCGTACTTCGAGGCGGTCACCGAATCGCTATCTTTGAGGATCTGGTAGCCCAGGGAGTAATCCGCGATCCAGGTTAGTTCGCTTCCCTGATATGCCCCGTCGCTCAGGATCTTCGTGAGGTTCTGATCGAGGCGGGACTTGAAGGCCTGCCACTGGGCGGTGTTGCTGGCGGCCTTCTGGCGCAGATCGGCGAGCTCTGCGGAAGTGAGGAGGATCGTTCCGCTGGGCTGCTGAGTGCTGCCGATCGTGACCTGGCTGGTGTAGTCGGTGAAGCCCCCATCCTTGTCGGTGATACGACCCTTCACCGTGAAGGTGCCCGGAGTGGCGAAGGTGTAGTTGGCCGTGGCGCTGGCCGAGTTCTGGATGTCCCAGGTGCCGTCGTTGTTGAAGTCGTAGCTGTACTTGAAGCCGGCGGTGGTGTCGGCACCGGACGGATCGAAGGGCGTTTTGAAGGTGAAGCTGACGGTGTCGCCCACCATCGCCGGCCCACTGTTGACGAAGGTGGCGGTCGGGGCGACGTTGGAGACATGGGCGACGACCGAGTAGTCGTTGTAACCGCCGTCCTTGTCGGTAATACGGCCCTTCACCGTATAGTCGCCGTTGTCGTCGTAGGTGTAGACGGCGGACGTGTTGGTCACGCCCTGCAGATCCCAGGTGCCGTCGTTGTTGAAGTCGTAGCTGTACTTGAAGCCGGCGGCGACGTCGGTGAGGGAGGGATCCTGCTGATTCGAGAAGGAGAAGGTCACCGTGCCGCCCTCGGTGGCGGGGGTGCTGGCGCCGAAGTTGGCGGTCGGATTGATGTTACCCACGGTGATGATCGCCGCATCCTGGCTCGATTGCCCCTGGTTGTCCGTTACCGTGAGGAGAGCGAGATAGGTGCCATTGTCATTATAGACATGGGTGGGGTTGAGCGAACCGGAAGCGGTGGTGCCATCGCCAAAGTCCCATTGATAGGTGAGGCCGGTTCCGGTGGCGGTTCCCTGGAAGGAGACGACGGAGCCCTCGTTGACGGTCTGATCGGGGCCGGCATTTGCGGTCGGGAGCGGGGCGGGCAAGGGAGCGGGGGCGGGGGTCGGAGAGACGGGGGTGATATTCAACCCGGCCAGGGTAAATCGGCCGTTGCTTCCTCCCTGGTCGACAAAGCGGAGGTTTAGCTGGCCGTCCTTCACATCCACATTGAACTGGACCGTGGCGAAGGATCCGGCGGCGGTGCTGATGTTGGAAGCCTGCAGTGAACCCTCGGCATAGACCGAAATATTGTCGAGCGGAAGGCTCTGATCGCCCAGGACAGCCGTCACGGTGTAGGTGCCGTTGGGGAGATCGACCACGAAGGTGTTGTCGCGCCCCCGTACACCATCGCGCGTAAGGGGATTGTTGCCTCCCCGATCGACGGCGTTCATCCCGGAGTTATTTTGCCAGCCGTAACCAACCGTAGAGGAATAATTCTGTGTCGAGAAGCCGATGCTTCCATCCTGCACCGGGGAGCGTCTGGTGCCGAAATCGAACTGCATCGACAAACTGGCACCCGCTGCGCCGGCGAGGGCGGTGTTTGTCGAGCTGGTGGTACCTGGATCGAGGCTGGTGAAATCGGGGGAAGGAGTCGGATCGGTCTTCTTTCCAGTCTGCGAAGTTGTGGCGATTGCGTCCGTCTGCGTTTGTGTCTGGCTCGTTGCAAGGAGCCAGTTCTGGGTGAGGGTGCTGGTGGTGAAGGAGGACGTCAGCGACGATTTCCCCTTCTCCTTTTCCGGTCTGGCCTCCGTCACGCTGTTGATCCGCGTCGCCAGCTGATCGAGGATGACCGCACTCAACCCGACCGAGTTGAGCAACGCCACCGTGGAGGGGTTGAGCACCGAACCCGGAGTCTCGCGTTCTTCCAGGGCCATGATCTGCAGACAGGCCTGGCGCGGCTCGCGGGTAACCAGGTGCTTGCTGATGCGGTGCTTCCGTTTGAACAGATTGTAGAAGAAGGTTCCGAATGACATGAGCTTACCTTCCACGCAATCGGAGCCACCGAGCGGTTCCGATCAGCAGGGGGAGTAATCCATGAACGATCGGCCAGAAAGGTAGAACGAAAGCCAATCTGATACGGACATCCCAGCCTGATGATGGGCGCGCAGTGTCCTCAGATCGAGTACGAGTCCCGATACCCAGAAAATGACACTGTGAAAGTGGGAGACGCGTGGTCCTGGAGTGGGGGCCTCCGGGAAGTCAAGAGCCCGGCGTGGGAGCACCAATGCGAGATTGTGTGCATCCCTCCATCGAGAATAGGAAACCTGGTGCTCTTCCGCGTTCGTCAACAGTGCAGATATGGACGGATACTCAGCCTGTTGCCCATTCTCCGCAAAGTTAGGTCACAAAAACGAGGCTGTCAAATGTTTTCTCAGGTCGGAGCAAAATCGTTCCTGGTGAGAATCGATCCACTTCGGAAAATGGTTAGCGATGCTTCTCATGGTGCTTTCCGCCTGACTGTTCCGGTTGAGTGAGGTTTCGCCCCGCGCAGGCACCATGCCCCCGTTGCAGTGGCAGAAAAGACGGCGCACGGCTTGTCAGGGGAGAGCCGACGAGTGTGTGTTCTCGAAGAAGAGGTGCGCCTTTCTCCTGACGGGGCGAAAACTGTGAATCCTTTCCGCGTATGGTTCATCTATCCAGCACAAGAGTGTGGCAGGTTTCTCTCACAACACGGTTTGCGGCTGAGCAAACACACCAGTAGAGGGGGAAGCAGGTCATCCAGACTGAAGAAGATCGCCGCGAGGGATGTCGAGCGGCGAGGAGTCGGATCACAAAACGCCCCTGGGACATCCGATGAATCACTCAGGATTGCACCGCTCTCGTTGGCAGATCGTCCTGGCTGTGCTGGGCCTGGGTCTGGCATGGTCGTACTGGCCAACGTTGATGGAGATGGGAGAGCGCTGGGCCCACGATCCCCAGTATTCCCATGGCTACTTCGTACCGCCGTTTTCCGCGTACCTGTTGTGGCGCAAGCGCAGCCAGCTGGCTGAGTTATCGTTTGCGTCGAGCTGGTGGGGCGTCGTCCTGCTCGTGGGGAGTGTCGCCTGTCGGCTGGCGGGGAGCTATTTCTTCATTCCCTGGCTGGATCCTCTCTCCTTGCTACCGGCGCTGGCTGGCCTGGTGGTTCTCGCCGGAGGAACCCGCGCTCTGCGATTGACCTGGGTTCCGCTCGCCTTTTTGATCTTTGTCCTCCCTCTTCCTTACAGCGTGCAAACCGCCCTGGCCCAACCACTGCAGCGGATGGCGACGGTGGCGACCACGTATCTCCTGGAAACGATGGGATATCCTGCCGTCGCTCGTGGCAATGTCATCCTCCTGAACGACATGAAGGTCGGGGTGGTCGAGGCCTGCAACGGGCTGAGCATGTTGATCACCTTTGTCGCCCTGGCGACGGCGGTCGCGATTCTCAGTCAGCGGGGCTGGGTGGAACGAACGGCGGTCCTGCTCTCCGCGATCCCCATTGCCCTGATCGCCAATGTGATGCGAATCACCGTCACGACGGTGCTGCAGGAACGGGTGGGAGGAGAAGCGGCCCGTGTCTTTTTCCATGATTTTGCGGGCTGGTTGATGATGCCAATCGGGCTGGCGTTGCTGGGATTGCTTCTGTGGACCCTGCGTCGGTTGGTAGAGACGGAACCGCCACTCGGCCCGCCTCCGGAAACGCCTCAACCGGAGGAGCAGGAACACAAAGCGGTCCCCCAGGGGGAGCCAGGTGACGCCCCAGGAGCTGGGGTCGAGAAACTGGTGGGGGCGGCGAGTGGATAACTCGGGTTGGTCTGGTCGGAATGTGAGGAACGCAAACGCCCACGCTTGAATGATCGGGGTTACAATCGATGGCTCGAAACGATCAAACCAATGCACCGTCGCCTCCGGGGAAGGGAAGTCCGCCGAGCGCGCCCTCGGCGGTGCCGAATCTACTGGAACTGATCAAAGCTCTGAAGCGACGCTGGATCCTGGCCACGATTCTCAGTGTGGCTCTGGGGGGGCTGGTGACGGCAGGGGTGTGGTTCTTTTTACCGCCCCCCAAGCATGTCGCCACCACGGTCTTTCATGTGGCGATGGTCAAACCGAGCATTATTGAGAATCGGGGAGCGTCGGGAAATGAGTTCAGCGTGTACCAGCAAGGACAGAAGGCGCTGGTCACGAGTCGCCTGGTTCTTAACACCGCCCTGCGCGATCCCAAGGTGGCAGATCTTGAAATAGTTCGTGAACGCACCGATCCGGTGGACTGGTTTCAGAACGAGTTGAAGGTCGATTACAAACTCGGGCCCGAATATATGCGGGTGACCTTGAGTGGGGATCGTCCCGAGGAGCAACTCACTCTTCTGACAGCCGTCGCCAATGCCTACCTGAAGGAAATTGTCCACAAGGAACGCAATCGACATCTGCTGCGTCTGGAGCAGTTGAAGGAGATCTCGGCGGGGTTCGAGGAAACGCTGCGCCGGAAGCGAAAATCGGTCCGTGAGCTGACGGTGGCAGTCGGGTCGGAGGATCCGATGGCGCTGGCGGTCAAGCAACGCTATGCCTTCGAGGTGCTGGGGCAGGCAGAGAAGGAGTTGATCGAGGTTCAATCCAAACGGCGCCGCCTGGGGCTGGAAATTCGGTCACAGGATGAGAAGGGGAAACAATTTCCTCAGCTGAGCGTTCCCAGTGAACTGATCGCCCAGGAGATTGATCGCGACCCGGTCATTCTGCAGAGCCTGGCGAAGAAGGAAAAGATCGAACAGGAGCTGACGCGGCTTGTTCCGCAGGCCACGCGGGGGAAGGATGAGCCGGCCTTACGTCCGCTGTTTCAGGAGGTGGCATCGATCGATGCGGAGATCGAGGCACGCCGCAAGAAACTCCAACCGCTGGTGTCCGAACAGCTGCGGGAACGGGCGCAGCGTGAATTGAAAATCACCCTGGCCCAGAAAATCGAGCAGGAGGAGTTTCTCAAGGAATACGAGAAAGTGCTCAGCGCCGAGGTAACACGGATGCGCGAGCAGGCGACCTCCTTGACCGTGGGCAAGATCGACATGGAGAACTTCAAGCAGGAAATTGCCCAGGAAGAGAAGGTGGCGGAGCGTGTGGCGGGGGAGGCGGAAACGCTGAAGGTGGAACTGCAGGCCCCGGCGCGGGTGAGTCTGCTGGAAGAGGCATACATCACGCGTGAAGATCCGCTCAAGCGACGCATGAAGATTGCAGGGATGAGCGGGGGAGGAACGCTGCTGTTCATCCTGGGGTTGATCGCGTGGCTGGAATATCGACGCCGACAGATTGATTCCGTGGAGCAAGTGACCCACGAGCTTGGGCTGCCGGTGGTTGGGACCGTGCCCGCGCTCCCAGATAAGCGGCGCGGCGAATCGAAGAGTGCGGACAACGCCTATCGCTCCTGGAACGGGGCGTTGATTGAGTCGGTGGACTACACCCGCACCCATGTGCTCCATGCGTCGCAAACGAGCACGATCCGGGTGGTCATGGTAACGAGTGCCATGCCTCGGGAGGGGAAGACCTCGCTGGCGAGCCACCTGGCGGCCAGTCTGGCGCGGGCGGGGCATCGAACATTGTTGCTGGATGGCGATGTGCGTCTGCCGTCCATCCATCGCGTTTTTAATCTCCCCCTGGAACCAGGTTTTAGTGAACTGTTGCGGGGGGAAGTGGTCAGCAATGAGGTCATCAAGGCGACCCAACTGCCCGGGCTGTGGGTGATGCCAGGAGGGAAACTCGATCCTCGTGCGTTGCACGCGCTGGCCCAACCGACGTTGCGGTCGATCCTGGAGAGTATGCGGACGCAGTTTGATTTTGTAGTGGTCGATTCAGCTCCGGTCCTGCCCGTGGTGGATAGTTTGCTGCTGGGGCAAAATGTGGACGCGGTGCTGTTCTCGGTGCTGTCGGGATCGAGTCAGTTTCCGACAGTACATGCCGCCTGGCATCGACTGGCAGACCTGAATATGCGCCTGCTTGGGGTGGTCTTTAGTGGAGTTGATCCACGTGGGGAATATGGCAGTTCGTATGGCGGATACAGCTATGCGAGTGCGTCACCGTACCCTGGCAGCATTCCCGGGGTTCAGCCCACTCCGTGAGGAACGATAGCCAATGAAACGTTCTCTTCCCGTCGTTGCTTTTGGTGTTGTGATCCTGGTGGCCGGGGTGGTGAACGGTCTGTGGACGGATCGCTGGCACCCCGCGCCCGAGGTTCGCGAGGCGGCGAGCCGGTTGAGCCAGATCCCGACCCGGGTGGGGGACTGGCAAGGGACGGATTTGAGCCTGACGGAAGACGAGGTGCGCGCTGCCCGGCTCACGGGTTATTGCTATCGGCGCTATGAGAATGTGCGCAATGGGCATGTGGTCACGTTGCTGGTGGTGTGTGGTCGTCCCGGACCGATCTCGGTGCACACTCCCGATGTTTGCTTCACGGGGGCGGGTTACAAGATGGGAGGGGCGATTGTGCCCTGCAACGTGCAATATGGGATGCAGGGGAAAGAAGCGGTTTTTCATGCCGTGCAGATGAATAGCGACGAGAGCGCCTTTCAGTCTGGCATTCGCGTGCTGTGGACGTGGGGAGCGGGAGGGAACTGGCAAACTCCCAGCAGCCCGCGCTACACGTTTGCGAAATATCCCTCGCTGTTCAAGATGTATGTGATTCGCTCCAAAACCGAGGAAGAGGTTCGCCCCGAGGATGATCCCAGTTTGGCCTTTTTGAGGCTGATGTTGCCGGAAGTTGACACCGCCCTTTTTGATACTCCTTGACGGTTACCATTGAACCCAGAGAGAGGTAGTGGCCACGTGACTTCCCTGCGTGAGCCCCATTAATCAACAGCAGGATTCCGCCATGCTTGTCGACCTGAGCAGTCCTGAACGACAACGAGTGACCTTGAACACCTCGAATGTGCCGAACCCGACGCCGGTGCAGGTGCCGGAAGGGTGGTACACGAGGAGCAAGGCAAGGATCGAGTTTGTGCTCGCTCTGGGATTACTTGTTGTGACGGCGCCCTTACACCTGGCGGCGGCATTGCTGGTGAAGTTAACTTCGCGGGGGCCTGTCCTGTACAGCCAGGTTCGGTTAGGGAAGGATGGGAAACCATTCACGATCTATAAATTGCGGACCATGACGCACAACTGTGAGAAGGAAACGGGGCCGCGCTGGACCTCGGCGGGTGATCCGCATATCACGGCGGTGGGTCATTTTCTGCGACGGACGCATCTGGACGAGCTACCGCAATTGTGGAACATTGTGCGCGGAGAGATGAGCCTGATCGGTCCGCGCCCGGAACGGCCGGAGTTTGTCCCCGCTCTGGAGCAATAGATTCCCGGGTATCGAGCCCGATTGCTGGTCCGACCAGGATTGACGGGCCTGGCCCAGGTCACGCTCCCTGCGGATACCAACATTGAGAGCGTGAGGCGAAAGCTGATGTGCGATCTGGAGTATATCAATCGCCTGAGCTGGCGTCTGGATGTGCGGCTGTTGCTGTGCACGGCATTGAAGGTGGTTGGGGTGCCCTTCAAAATGACCCGGTGGCTTGTTGGCCTGAAGCGAACCGATCTGTGCGCAATCAAGCGGATCGATCCGAGTGCCGCGCCCAGCCTGCAAACTGTGTGAAACGCGGGCCTGAGAAGAGGAAGTCCGAGACCAGTGCCAGAAAGTGAGCGATGGGATACGCGCTGTTTCTGCTGGTGAACGCCGCCCTCTTTATCCGGCCGGGTGAGATCTTCACCGATACGGCAGGGTGGCCGATTTATCTGTACCTGATCCTTGCCTGCCTGATTTGCTCCTCTCAACAAGTTCTCGCGCAGCTGAGCCCACAATCTCTGGCCGAGCGCCCGGTGACGGTGTGCGTGCTGGGGGTGTGGGTGGCTGCCATTCTGTCTCATCTCGTCGCTTTTCGAACCTATGAAGCGCGAGAAGTGGGGATCGAGTTCGGGAAGGTGATCCTGTATTATCTGCTGCTGGTGGGGTTGCTCGATTCCTGGGCGCGCCTGAGACAGTTTCTGCTGTGCCTGATTGGACTGATCACCATTGTGGCGACGATTGCAGTGCTTGAGTATCACCAGGTGATCGACATTCCGTCGTTGCAAACGCTGGAGCAACAACAGTTTAACGAGGAAACGGGGGAATACACCATTATTCCGCGTCTGAGAGGGACGGGCATCTTCAACGATCCGAACGACATTTGCCTGATTCTCAGTCTGGGAACTCTGCTCGCGCTCTATTTCTACAACGATCACGGATTTGGCCTGTTGCGTGGAATGTGGTTGTTGCCGATTGGCCTCCTTGGTTACACGCTGAAGTTGACCCAATCACGCGGAGGGATGCTGGGGTTGCTCGCCGGATTGTGTGCCCTGGTGTGGGTCCGCCACGGGTGGAAGAAAGCGGCCCTTCTTGGCGTCGGGGCAGCGGTTGGGCTCGTAGCCCTGGGAGGGCGGCAGGCGAATATCGATCTGGCGGATAACCAGGACACCGGGCAAGCGCGCATTCAACTCTGGGTGGAGGGGATCGAGTTGATGAAGACCTCTCCGCTTTTCGGGATCGGTGCCAATAACTATGCGGACCAAGTAGGGCTCGTCGCCCACAATTCCTTTGTGCATTGCTACACCGAACTGGGGTTTCTGGGGGGGACGCTCTTTGCTGGCGCGTTCTATGTGGCTCTCACTCGACTGCGCTGGAGAGGAAGTGGAGCCGAGGAAACTGGGGAACCAGAAGTGGCACGCTTTCGCCCGTACATGATCGGCATTCTGGTGGCGTACATCGTTGCAATCCTGTCGTTATCCCGACCCTATGCAAGCCCGACGTACCTGGTGCTGGGATTGGGAGCGCTGTTTCTGCATCTTTCGGGTGAATCGATTCCTGAGGTGGCGCATCCAAGGGGGAGCAAACTGGCTGGACGAGTGTGTCTGGCAAGTTGCGTGCTGCTGTTCACCCTGTACTTTGGGGTGAAACTCCTTATGCGCATGGGTTGATTCGCCTGGGATCGAGGGAAGAGAGGAGACAGGTCATCACCGGGAAGTTGAGGAGCAATGTTGTCTGGAACTGGGCAGGGATCGCGACCACCATGCTTGTGGGCGTGATCGTGATGCCGTTCCTGATCCGCCAACTGGGGAAGAATGGCTATGGATTGTGGATTCTGATTTCCTCCTTCACGGGCTACTTTGGTTTGCTGGACCTGGGGGTGAGGGGGGCGGTTGGACGGAACGTTGCTTTTCATCGGGCTCAAGGGAACTATCCAGCGCTCAATGCGACGCTGAGCACGGCGTTTGCTCTCCTTTGTGGCACAGGATTCCTTGCCTTGCTGGGGACGCTCGCTGTTATTCCCCTTTTCCCCACGATCTTTGAGATCCCCCCTGAGCAACTTGCTGAGGTTCAGTGGGCGCTTTTCCTGGTTGGGGTGAACCTGACCCTGTGGCTTCCTCTCACCGTTTTTGATGGGACTCTATGGGGATATCAGCGGTTTGATGTCCTGAATATCATTGATATCAGCGCGGCAATTCTTCGAGGGGTATTGACGTTTCTGCTCCTTGATGGCCCCCATGGGCTTGTTTTTCTGGCGATCCTCAATCTGGTGACGCTTTCGGGAGCGCAGGGTGTTAAAGCGATTGTTGCCTTTCGGCTGGATCGGCGACTTCGACTGCGCACTGGGGATATCCAGCGCGCGATGGTGCGGACCCTGTATGGATGGGGAGCGTGGTATTTTCTGATCGCGTTCTCCCGGCTTATCACCAACCAACTCAGTTCCTTTCTGGTGGGAGTTTTTCTGAGTGTGGGGATGGTGGCGGTCTACAGCATCGCGAATCGGCTGATTGGCTACTGTAACTCGTTCATGGTGGCTGCCGCCGGCGTTCTCACCCCGGCGGCGACGGAACTCCATGCCCAGGAGCGGCGCGAGGAACAGAGGGCGATGCTGGTGCGGGGAGGGAGGTTGTGTGCGGCCCTGGCCAGTGCCTTCCTGGTGGGGTTCTTCTTTCTGGGAGATCCGCTGATCCACCTCTGGCTGGGCGAGGGGATGAGGGGGGCGGTTCCGCTGCTACTGATCCTGGCGGTGGGGGAGATGCTGCCCCAGTGTCAGCTTGCGAATCACAGCATGATTCTGGCAATGGGGAAGCACAAGGTCCCGGCGCTTCTCGGGGTGGCGGAGAGCCTGGTGGTGATTGCCCTGGGGGGGCTGGTGGCGCCGCGGTACGGTCTTCCCGGAGTGTGTGTGGTGTTTGCGGTGACGGGGAGTTGCTGTCGAGGGGTGGTGCCACTGGTGTATGGGTGCAAACTAACAGGGATCCCTCTGCACAGGTATATCACCCACGCTTTCCTCCCGGGGATTCTGGCGACCGTTCCTGGTGCCTTGCTTCTGGCGGGGTTGCTCACCTGGAAAGTCCCCACCAACTGGGTTGCGCTGCTTGGGTACATCGCCGGGTTTGGCATCCTCTTTCTGGGGGCGGTTGCGGTGATCAACGCGCCAGCGAGGTTACGGTGGCGCGGGGGGGCTTTTTCTTCTCTGGGGAAGTTTTTTTGTCGCAGCGAGAGAGCGAGGCCCGCCTTGCCAGAGACCACGCCCAGCCTGAAGCGGATT
>JAKOSN010000268.1 GCA_029777335.1 Planctomycetota bacterium | reverse complement strand
TTGTTTAACATCGTTTAACGTCGTGCTAACATCCATCATCTCCACTGACAGTACTGCACACAGAGGGGGGCACGGCAACAGAGCGTCTTCGTGAGGATCCTGACCAGACCTTCACAGAAGTTGACCTGCTATATCCCATTGCACAGTAATGGTTAAAGTTGATTCGAGCAATCAGGTTTCTCTAACTGAGCGTTGTGTTGCTCCGACCCAGGATCACTTCAGAGGTGCGCGGCATGCACTTTGCCACATTTTTTCGAGTTGGCGCTGCGTCTCAACGCCCAAATCACGTGGAGCCTTGGAGTGCAGGTGTGAGGCTTGCTGCTTGTTTGGGGAGCCGTTGAGAGACAGAGGGTTGCGTTTCCCCCCGCGCCCATCCCTCAGGGGCGTGAGCGACGAGAGTCACTCACAGAGTCTCCTTCATTCTCCTGAACATCCCCACACCCGCAAGCATGAAGATTCCTCGTGGCTGAACTGAGGCGCAGTATTGCGTTTCTTCACCGACTGAGCGAACCGGTCGCCCACGGAGGACCCATGCACCAACCGAAAACTCTTGCGTTCATGGTCATTGCCTTGCTCGGCATGACCGCACCTGCTCGTGGCGATGCAATCGTCACGATGCCCGGCCCACTTAACAGTAGCAGTATCCTCTTCCGCATCGATAATACCGGGCCAGCAGACATCATCTCGGCGACGTTCGATCTCAGAACGACGGTGTCCAATGCTCCGGGGAATCCCAATCTGATCATTGACCCACCAGCGTTTAGCATCGTTTCGCCCTCAGGGGGGACCGCATCTTACGGGGGGAACAATGGGACGTTCGACGTCTTCTCCATGAACTTTACTGGGTTTAATAGCGGTGAGTTCTCAACGTTCAACATTGATCCAGACGTTCCAGGCAACCCTTCCTACGGTGCAACCGTTGGGGAACTGGTGGGAACGCTCGTAACCGTGAATTTTGCTGGAGGCGGGAGTTTCCAGGGGGTTCTGGTTCCCGATGGTCAAGGCGGACTGATCGCTCAGGCGGTCCCTGAACCGACCACCATGGCGTTGTTCGGGATCGGACTGGCGGGACTCGCGGGCTATAGCTATCGTCGCCGTCAAAGGACAAACTGAAACGTGGGTGCACCCTTCTGCTCCGGTTCGCGGTCATTCCCCCCTGCAAACCGGAGTGGAAGGAGCCTCTGGTGCCTCGCCGCGCAGAAGCCTGCTCCCTCGCTCATGCCTGAACCAATGCCAATCCTCGCATTGCTCGAACGACCATCGCTCCAGGAGAGTTGACATCCACCTGTCAGCGAACAAAAGAGATGGGAAAACATGGATTTTCGAAGACTATGAGAGTGTGTTCATAAGTGTAAACCCTGCAAACATCGGGATACATCAATCGCACGGGATGTTGCCACATCATTACATCTTCATCTCTCTTCTCGGCGGGCAGTGTGCCTCCCCCCTCCAGAATCCAGGAAAACCCTACCCGCTCAACTTCATTTCCCATCAACACTTGCGAGTGCGTCCATGAACGAGCACCCTTCCATGAAGGGGAGCGGGGAATCGGCGTGACTGCAAGCGTTTGTTGGCACGGGGTTTGTTATTAAAGATTATTGACACATTCGCGTGAGGATACCCTCCCCCGTGTATCACTCATTGCGCCCAGTTGTGAACAGGATCCTCCCTTTGTGCAAAGGTGCAGCCCATGAAAAAACTCCTCGGCCTCTGCCTCGCTCTCACCCTGGTGCTGACGGGGTCGATGGCGCGCGCGGAAGCGATTCCGCTGATTTCCATCCAGAACGCGTTTGCCGATTCCAATCCACCAATTATCCCTGGACCGGTGAACAACTCCTTCCTTGGGGTTGGTCCGAGTATCGGCAATACGCAAACAACGATGAGTTCGCAGAGCGGTAGTTTCCTCGGCCAGAGTGGCTCAGCCCTGGGGATCGCTACCGAGTCCAATCAGAATGTCGTTATTGGGACCGTGACGCACCAGGTGTTGACCTCGACCAGCACGGCGACCACGAGCAGCGGGGGTCTTTTCGGCTCGGCGCTGGCAACAGCAGGGGATTCGTTCTCGTTCACCCTGACCCAGCCCACCGATGCATTGTTGACCTTGCTGGCTCATGGCGCGGACTTCACCAGTGCCGCGTTGTTCGGCCCGAATGGGCTTGTTATTGCGGACATCAACGGGAGCAACGATCTGCTGAACCAGCGGTTGAGCCTGGGCGCGGGCATCTATACGCTGGCCACGTTCGCCAGTCACGATTCGAATTTCCTTGAAGGTGCGGGGACCTCCAATGCGGTCGCACAATTGATCCTGATCCCCGAACCGGGCACGATGATGCTGTTCGGTGTGGGTCTTGCTGGCCTGGTCGGCTACGGGTATCGTCGTCGGCAGCAAGCGAAGTGAAGAAGCGAGCACAACCCTCTTCTCCGGTTCGCGGGTGTTCCCATCGAACCGGAAGAGGGATGTTTGGAATGTTAACATCTGTTAGCGCTGTGCATCTCTCCCGACAGGGGTTCCTCCATCTCCCAGGTCCAAACTAGCTCCCACTGCCTCTTCGCGTCAAAAGCGGTGCGACGACATCTCTTTGATCATAACTATTAATTGTCAATGATCTTGTGTGCAATTGGTTCTGATTGTCGTTGTTGCTGGGTCCTCTGTCATCTTTCTCCTGATACCTGAATAAGGAAAATTGGTACAAACTTTGCCTAACTTTTTCTGATTTTTTGTACTGTCATTCCCCCGGCTGTACAGTGAATCACGACCGGGCAGGGGCTGGGGTGAGGATCGCTGTTTATTCCTGATTGTCGTTCTCGAGGGTGAGGTCCCTTGCGCTTCCCCCGGCAAGATCTTACCAGGGTGATGGGCCTCTGTGCTCCTCCACCTGCCGAGGATTCGCACAACGACCAGGAGGGCGATACCGCTCCAACCTTTGTTGCTTTCAGAGGAGGATAGGCACTCCCTGGCGGAGTTACCTCTCTTCCGCACGGAGAATGATCACCTTGGACACAATTCCTGTGGATGGGGTGATCGTCCTTTGCGCTTCTCAGTGTGACGAATCGGTGTGAAGTCGACTTCGCCCGGAGACAACAACATGAAACGAGTGGGTTTCCTACTTTCGGCCCTCATGCTCCTTGGTGGGAGTGTGGGGCAGACGATTGCATCCCCAATCACCTACACGGTTGAAGGGACCGCAACCGGCACCCTGGGCACGAATGCCTTCATCGATGCCCTCGTCACGGTCACCTTTACCGGCGATACCTCGAACGTCGTGAACCAGGGAGGCGGATTCTTCTCGAACTCGATCGGGACTGCGACCGTTACCGTGGCAGGGGTCGGAACGGCGACATTCACTGACAGTATGCAGGCTTTCGTGAATCAGACATACGGCCCACCCGCTGCTGCTGGGATTGGTGATATCACTCAAGGGGGCTCTGTCTTCGATACCTTGAACACGCAATTTGCGACCTACGATCTTACGACTCCGCTTGGGCCGGTTTCGGGGGGGTCGTTTATCCGTCCCGATCTGTCATTCAACACAACGCTTGGTCTGTTTAACTTGTCGCTCTCTCAGAGTTCTACCTTCACGGCAACGACTGCGGTGGTTCCTGAACCCGCTACCCTCGCCCTTTTCGGTCTCGGTTTGGCAGGGTTGGCCGGCTACGGGTATCGCCGTCGTCAGCACGTGCCGGTCTGATTGTCGGTTTCTGCTCATCTCTGCGCACCTGAAGGCCATCCCCTGGGGTGGCCTTCATCGTTTCTTCCCTGCAACGCTCCTCTCCAAGCGTGTTAACTCTTGCTAGCAGTACCGTGCGCTCTGGCTGAGAGATCCCGAGAGCGCTTTGTGCCTATCTCTCTATTCCAAAATAACTTGTGATTCAAAGGCGGTCTTGAGTTGGAAGTGGCACACCGTCTGCATTTTATTAGAAGCTTGCTATTCCTTTCCAGGCAAGGGAGGCGACAATGTCGTTCCGCTGGATCGCTCTCCTGGCATTGTGGACCCTTCTTTCCGGTCCCATCTTCGGGACTGCGCCGATCCACAATGGTTCGGTCGAGGGCGGTGCCGAACCGCGCGCGCGGGGACCCGGATTCCCCCCTTCCTCGTCGCCTCTTGCCGAACGCTAAGTGCGCGCCTCAGGACCCGCTGTACACGCGCACAAACGAGGGGAAACGAGGCACTCCTCCCTCGGAGAGTTCCTGATAGCGAAAGACGATCATGCTCCCGATTCCCGGCGGATTCCCCCGTTCGGCGTCCGAGAAACCCGTGCCGACGGCGAACCGAGTCCCGTTGGCAAGCTCCACCTCGAGCGCTCCGAGTCGGCCCTTGTGGCGTCCTTTCCCGGCGATGTGACCGACCACGCGGGCCTCGGCATCGTGGAACGTCTTTACCTTGAGCAAGGTGGCGGAACGGCCAACCACGTACCTGGACTGCGGCTGCCGAAGCATCAACCCCTCGCCGCCCAGTGCTTCCACGCGGGTTAACTCGTGGCGCAGGTGATCCACTCCGCGGCACTCCTGTTGCTCGTGAACACGCGCATGAGGCGGTTGATGCTTGCCAAGCAAATCCGCCAGGAATTTGATTCGTGTTTCAAACGGCTCCGCCACCTGGGGAGCATCGAAGACCACATATTTAACTTCGCCCCACAGATCGCTTTGATCCTGGCGACGCACAATGCTCACGGTGCGTTGGAATCGTTTGCGATCGATCCACAATTCGCCATCGAGCACCACGCGTGGCAAGGCGGCGACAAACCACGGCGGAGCATGATAGCGATTGCCCTGGCGCGAGAGAAACTGCGTGCCGTCCCAGTAAGCCCGCACCCCATCGAGCTTTTCACTCATCCACCAGCCGGTGAGGTTACTGTCGTTCGCCCAGTTCTCCGCCAGCAACAGGGGAGGACCGTCGGTCTTGCTCCCCGCGTTCGCGGGGGCCGGTGCCCCAGGAGTGGCGGGGTTGCCGATGCGCGCCGTCTCGGCGGCATCGCCGCGCAAGCGCCGGAGATGCTTGCAGGTGCGGCGTTCGATCGGGACCGACTGATTGCGCCAGGCGGGACAGCTGCAGGAGTAGACTCCACCGACGTTGCGGAGGACATAGGGTTGGGAGCCGGAGCCCTGCATGGTGGTCGATTCGCCATCTTTCAGATCGGGCATGGGTGGTTCTCGCCAAAGGGTGACACGATTCTCTCCGGCGCGGATTCTATCCAGCCGACTCCGCTCACGTCGAGGTCCGTAGGTCGATTCAGCGGCGCAGGGCGTACAATACCACGGCCTTTCCCAGCAAGCGGGCACTCTCGAAATCGTATCCCAGGCAGTCCGACGATTTGTGCTTCTCCAGAGCACAGCCAAGGTCGTATTTGCTATAGATCACCACCCAGCGACCCTTGATCTTGATCCCCTCCAGCATTGGGTCGACCTCGGAGAACTCCTTATCTGGCTTGCCATCGGGGCCTTCGAGGCGACAGCGCACCTTGCCCACGACCGCCCCGTTGACCTCCTTGCTCAACAACTCGTTGGCAGCGCGATTGGTCTCGGGATCGATCTTCTCCAGTTTCTTGTCCGGCCACAGTTTCTTGATGAGTTCACGGAAGGAGGGATCAAAGCGTTTGGATCCGCACGCGGCATCGGCGAGCAAGACGCCCCCCGTCTCCAGAGTGAAGCGCAACTCCTTGAGATACTGCGCATCGGGAATGGTGAAATTGTTGCGGCCATGGAGATAGAGAAACTTGAACTTTACCAGATCTTTATTGGTGAGATCCATTGCCTCGGTGGCCTCGCTCACCTCGATCTCGTTGCGCGATAATTCCATCATCAGATTGCGCATGGCGCGCGGGGCGGGCTGCCAGTCGCCGCTGTGTTTGAGCTGGGCGACCTTGAGATAGCCGCGCGGGGCGGTCTTTTTCTCGTCGCTGCGAATAAAGTCCGCCTCCTGCAAGCGCGGCCGCGGTTGTTCGCCTCCCGTGGCATAGGTGATGATGTTGGTCATCAGCTGGAAGGCCATCTTCCCTTCGGCGCTCCCCGCGTAATCGTTGATTTCCCAGTACCCCGCCAGCGGTTTGGGGCTGAACATCACCACCGTCTTGCAGCCCTGCTCCACCCCTTCGAGCGGAATACGCCCCGGCGGAACCTTGAATTTCCCTGAGGCGGTCCACACCGGATGATCGCGACTGAGGGGTTTCAACTCCCCTCCCGGGACAATGTCATTCTCGATGACCTTGCGAAACTCCCTGGTAAAGCGTTCATCGCCACAACACGCCTCAGCAACGATAAACCCGCCGTTGGCGACGTATTCCTTGAGAAGCTGAATCTGGCTTCCCGACAAATTCAGGGTGTGGCCGTTGAGGTACACGATCGGCGATTGCAGCAACTCCTGGGTCAGTTGATCCACCACCGCGGGCTTGGTGTCAAAGCGCCGAATGTCGAAGATTTGCCAGGCGAGCGGATTCTTCAATCCCCAGATCTCCTTGCTGGCAAACTCGACGACGTGGCGCACATCGTTGCGTTTGTTGTTCCACCCGGTGCTGTCGGGGTTGGTGCCAAAGGCGAGCTTGGTGAGCAGAACCGGGTTACGCCCCTTGGAGAGAAAAAGGAGGGAAAAACTCGTTGCCACGATCGGCCAGCGATCCAGGGAGTTGTCGCCACTCCAGGCGCCATTCAGCTTTCCACCCTCGCGATTGTCGCGTATCTGTGCCTTCACCAGATATTCGCAGCCCACGCGATACCAGTCATGCCCTCCGAGAAAGCGATGCCCGGTGAGACGACCCGCCCGCTCAATGCCGTACAGGGCATAGAACGGATGCTGAAATTGCTTGTCGCCGAGTGAGCGATTGTTGATCGTGGCCTGCGTGAGCTGCGCCGGGAACCGCAGGGCCAGCCAGTTGAGCGCTCGACTGATGGTGGGATCTTCTTCGTACAC
>JAKOSN010000267.1 GCA_029777335.1 Planctomycetota bacterium | reverse complement strand
GTTTGGTTCAGTTTCAAAGGAGTAAATGCATGTTTCGAAGAATTCGCATCGGGGCACTGATGGGTACCCTGGTGACGTTGGCGTTGCTCGGGATCACCTCTCGTGCCAGTGCCACGTTCACAATTACCCTCCATTCGAGCAATAATACCTTCAGCGATAAAGTTATCGTTGATGGTGGAAACGGCACGGGTGGCGCTCAAGGCGACATCGCTGATGAGAAATCAGGGTCGGATATCATTGGCGCAGGGTTGGTGAACAGCATCAGTTTCGCCGGCTTCGACATTACTTTTGTGGGGTCACAGCGAAACGGCACAGGCACGGATGCCAAAGGCCAGATCGACATCAGCACCCTGGCGATCACGAATGTCTCGGCAGGATCGTCGACCCTGACGATTACCGTCTTCGCTGACGGTTTTACCAAACCCAATGGGGGGACGGATGCAATGACCCTCACGGATAACATCTCCGTGACGGGATCTAACAGTTCCTTCAGCGTGACTTCCCAAAGCACTGGCCAGGGGTTGGGCACAGATGGCACTACAGGTTCCACTTCGGAACTGACGCTCACGGAACTTCCCTCCAGTGCAAAATCAGACGGTTCGTTCGTGGTTGGAACCCCTGTTGGTTCCGCTACCTACTCCTTGACCAAAGTGGTCACCCTCACAATGGCGGAAGGGGAAGACACCCTGCAAGTGACTGGTACCACGACGGCGGTCGTTCCGGCGCCTCCGGCGGGGGTGCTGGCGCTGATCGGCGTGGTTGGCTTGCTCGGGGGACGGTTCCTCCGCCGCAAATCGCCTGCGCTGCAGATGGTGTAACCTCTGTATCCGCTGCTGGTGTCCCTCTCGTGATCGTCCTCATCGACTTGCCTTGATGAAGCGATCTCCGCGGTGGGACACCCTCAGCGGATTATTGTTCCGCTCCGCGCTCTCCTTCCCGGCAGCGACGTCTTCTCGTCGGTCCACGCGCTTCCTTGAATCCTTCCCGCGTTCATCCTCATCCATCTCTTCGAAGTGTTATCGCCGAGATCCTGCCGTCATGGCGCAGAGGCGCCAACGGGGATCGGGTCTCACTCAATGGTACACGCGCACACGGGATGCCCTCATGAAGATACGCCTACGCTGGAAAAACATCCTTTTCTTCCTGATCGGGATGGTCGTGCTCGGAGGGGGGGTGCATCTTCTCCATGGGAAGCAAGTACACCGCAATGACCCGGCGATTCTCGAGCAGGCGAAGCGAATGGAAGAAACCGGCGCCCTCGCCGATGCCGGCTTCTTCTACCGCACCTATCTGCGCCGGGTGCCCGATGATCTCAATGCGCGCGTGCGCTTCATGCTTCTGCGTGTGAAACTGGCGCGCACCCCCAAGGAACGGGAAGAAGTCTACTTCGGGCTGGAAGAGATGTTGCGCAATCATCCCGAACTGACCGAGTTGCGCCGCGAAACTGTCACGCTGGCGATGCAGGTCATGGGGCGACCGACCGATGCGCGTACCCACCTGGATGCACTTCTCAAGGAGAAACCGAAAGATCCTGAACTGGAACTCCTTTATGCCCGGTGTCTGCTGTTCGAGAAACGGTTCGCCGACGCTCTGACCTGGTTGCAACGCGTGAGAGAACACGCTCCGCAGCAACTGGAGGGGTATGTGCTGGCAGCCGTGGTGTTGCGCGAGCAAATGACGCAAGCGGCAGAGGCGGACCAGATTCTGGAACAGATGGTCAAGACGATGTCCTCCGCCGAGGCGCCCCTGGCGCGTGCGGCCTTTCGCAAGAAGTTCGGCAAGCCTGAGGATGCTGCGCTCGACATCGAGGAGGCCCGGAAACGCGCCCCGGAGAATGCGGATGTTCTCCTCGCTGTCGCCCAGCTGGAGCAGGAGCGCAAGAAGTTCGCGGAAGCACGCACCACGTTGAATCGGGGCACGGAACTGTATCCCAAGGATGTTCGCTTCCATTCGGCGCGTGCGCGCCTGGAAGATGCTGCGGGCCAGCGCGCCGAGGGGATTGCCTCTCTGCGGGCGGGTCTCAAGACGGTCCCCGAGAGTGCGGTGTTGCTGTGGGATCTGGCGATTCGCTTGACGGAGAAAGAACAGGCTGCGGAGGTGGGGCAGTTGATCACCCGGCTCCGCAAGGCTCGGGTTCCCGATGCGCAACTTCAATTCCTGGAGGCGCGGGCGCTGGTGAGCCAGGGGCGCTGGGTGGAAGCCTCGGGGCAACTGGACCGCCTGCATCCCTTGCTGCAACCCTGGCCGGAACTCGCGCTCCAGGCGGATCTCCTTCTGGGCACGTGCTATTCTGAACTTGGAAACACCGATCAACGCTACGCGGCCTATCAACGCGCGGTGAAAGCCGATCCGCTCTCGGTGCCGGCCTGCCTGGGACTGGGGGGGGCACTGGAACGACTGGGAAGGGCCGACGAGGCGATCGAGGTTTACAAGCGCATTGTCCCCAGGGCTCCTCAGGCGCGCCTGCTGGTGGCCCAGTTGTTGATCGCTCAGAACCTGGCTCTGGCGCCCTCCGAACAGCGCTGGCAACCCGTCGAACAGGTGATCGCGGAAGCGGAAAAGTCTCCCGGCCCGATCACCGCGGACGAACTCGCCCTGATTCGAGCCCAGACGCTTCTTGCTCAGAAAAAACCAGCCGACGCCGCGGCACTCCTCAACAAGGCCCGCGAGAAAAATCCGGACAAGGCCGATCTGTGGATCGCGCAGTCGGTCCTCGCCGAGCGCGAGAAACACCCCGAGGTCGCCCTGAAACTCCTCGACGAGGCGGAGAAAAAATTCGGGGATCGTCTGGATCTGCGCCTGGCGCGCGCTGCCTACTGGGCACGCCGGGAGGAGCAGGGCTCCAGGCATCTTCCGCCCCTGGCGCAGAACGTGGATCACTTCACCGTGCAGGAGCGAAGACTCCTGTGGCGTGGACTTGCCGATGCGCATCTCCGCGTGGGCGAGAAGGATCAGGCCGCCCAGTTCTGGGGGAAACTGGCCGAGGAACTCCCAAACGATCTGGGCACCCGCATTGTCCTCTTTGACCTGTCGATCCTGCGGAATGACATGCCCGCGGCCCGACACTGGGCGAGTGAAATCTCGCGAATTGAAGGGATGGACGGTACCTTCTGGCGCTATGCGCGTGCCTGTGAACTGGTGATCCAGGCGCGCGGGGGGGATCGGTCAGGGGTCGAGGAAGCACGCAAGCTCCTTGGCGAGGTGAGCGTTCGCCGGCCGGCCTGGTCCCGCGTTGCCCTGTGCGAGGCGGAACTGGCGCTGGTTCTGGGCGATCGGGGGCTCGCCATCACCAAGTATCAGAAAGCGGTCACCCAGGGCGAGCGCGCGCCCGATGTGTTGCGCCGTCTGGTGGAACTTCTCTCCGAGCAGCGTCGCTACGACGACGCCAATCGCGTCTTGCAATTGCTCCCCGAACAAACCCTTGTGCTGGGGAAATTGCAACGGCTGGCCGCCGAGGTCTCCTGGCAATCCGGCGATCGGGAACGTGCTCTGAAACTTGCCGAGAAGGTGATTGCTCAGGATTCCAAGGACTACCGCGATCACCTGTGGTTGGGGCAGATGCTCTGGGCGGCCCAGCGACCCGAAGAAGCCGAGAAACGGATTCGCCATGCGGTGAAGCTGGCCGAGGCCGAGCCGGCTCCCTGGATTGCCCTGGTGCAATATCTGGTTCGCACTGGAAAGAAGGAGGAAGCGACCGCCTTGCTGGCCCAGGCACGCGGGAAAATCGATCCCAAGCGCGTCAACCTGGCGCTGGCGCAGTGTCAGGAGGCTTTGGGCCAGATCGCCGAGGCAACCAAGCTCTACACCAGTGCCCTGAAGGAAAATGCCAGCGATCCGGCGATCCTGCGAAACGTGGTCAACTTCTACCTGCGCACGGGCGACCTGTCGGCCGCCGAACCCTTGCTGGAGAGCCTGGTGGCAGGCGGCACGGCTGAGGATGGCGTCTGGGCCAAACGCACCCTTGCCCTGGTGCTGGCCTTGCAGGGGAACCGCGAAAAAACCCGGCGTGCCATGCAACTCCTTGGGCTCGGCTCGCAGGGCGGAAGTGCTCCTTCGGGGACCGATAGTAGCGATGATCTTCGTGTGCGAGCGCTGGTACTGGCCGCGGAAGGAAGTCGGCCCGATCGCCTCCGTGCCATTCGCTTGCTGGAAGATCTGGCCGGACGTCAACCGCTGACCAAGGACGATCAATTCCTGC
>JAKOSN010000047.1 GCA_029777335.1 Planctomycetota bacterium | reverse complement strand
GATTTGAAGGCCACCGAGCAGATCGCCGCCGAGGCCGAGCGTAGGGTAGCGCGGGTTCGCGCTGGGCTGATCGATCCAGCTGAGGAGCACCTGCGCCGACCTCTGGCCGATCATCTGAGGGATTACGCTGCCCACCTCGCAGCGAAGGGCGACACCGACAAGCACATCCGGCTGACCATCGGGCGCGTTGCCGCGTTGCTGTCTGGATGCGGGTTTGTGTTCCCCCTCGATGCTGATCCTGCCCGAGCAGCGGAGTGGTTGAGCACACTTCGCCGCGATGGCGCGCCGATGCCGATCCCTGCCGGGGAATCCTTCACGCCAGGCGAGGTGGCGAGACTGCTGGGAGTGACTGTCTCCGCTGTCACCGCCGCCTTGCGACGATCAGGGCTGGCCGCGACCGGCGTCGGCAAGGGCAAGGCGCGTCGCCTGCCCCGCTCCACCGTGGAGGCCCTGACGGCAGACAGAGCGAAGGGGAGCGGACCGCAGACCATCAATCACTACGTTCGCGCTGTTCGCGGATTCTTCCGCTGGCTGGTGCGCGCCAGGCGCATGGGGGCCAACCCTCTCGACACATTGACGCTCGTCAATGTCGCCGTGGATGTGCGACGGATTCGGCGAGAGTTAACGACCATTGAACTCCGGCAATTACTCGATGCTGCCCGCGCCAGCGCTCAGACCTTCCGAGGGTTAACGGGCACGGATCGACACTTCCTCTACCTTGTGGCCGCTACCACTGGCTTTCGCGCATCCGCCTTGTCGCGATTGACGCCAGGCGACTTCGAGCTACACGCCGACTCGCCTACTGTGACTTTGACGGCGCGTTTCGCCAAGAACCGCAAAACCAAGGTTCAGCCCCTCCCCGCTGATGTGGCCGTTGCCTTACGCGATTACCTCGTCAGCAAGCCCGCCAGATCGCCTGTGTGGGGCGGAACGTGGTCGGGTGCGGAGGGGCATGGGGCGGAAATGATCCGCATCGATCTGGAGGCCGCTGGCATCCCCTATGCAGTTGAGGGGCCAGACGGACCCGAGTACGCCGACTTCCATTCCTTACGCCATAGCTACCTGACCATGCTGGGGCGTCATGGGGTTGATTTGCGGACCACACAGGAGCTAGCGGGGCACTCCACACCCTTGCTCACCGCCCGCTACTCGCATCGCCGTCTGTACGATCTGGCCGGGGCCGTGGACCGGCTTCCCAGTCTGGTGCCCACCAGGCCGAGCGACGCGGGCGCAGCCCCCCTTCGCCTGACTGGAACAGATCCCTCCCCCGCGATCCCCATTCTGAACAGAGATACAGGAGACGCGCCAGAAGTGACGAGCGAAAAGGACTTAGGTGTAATCGCGGGCGTAGTGCCGGGCGTAGTGGCAGGGGGCGCCGATCCGCACTTATCTGCACCGATGTACATGTTTCGGACTGCTGAGTCTGATTTGAGGCAATCGCCACAAGTGCTTGAAACGAAAGAGGCCGGCGCTGATTTGCACCGGCCCGCATCGACTTGCATCAGTACCCCCGGGGTGACTCGAACACCCGACCGGCGGTTTAGAAAACCGCTGCTCTATCCGGCTGAGCTACGGGGGCAAAGGTCTCTTGTTCAGGAGAGGGGCCAGTCGAGTGATCCCCTGCCTGCGACAACGCCCTTCCACGAAACGCGAACAAGGTCTCCGTGTTTGATGATTCTACCTGAAAGTTGGGTTGCCGAAAAG
>JAKOSN010000046.1 GCA_029777335.1 Planctomycetota bacterium | reverse complement strand
CGATTTGCCCGCCGTGCCCGACGCCGTGCCCCGCCCCGTGTCTGAACGGGTGCAAGAATAATCTGCACGAGTGGCTGCCGCGGATGGCGAGCCAGGTGCAGACGGTGAGTGGAAGCTCGCCGGCGAAGTGATTGGTCCTCCCGCCAGGAGTGTCTCGGCCAGCGAGGGAGTTCTCAAACTCCCTCGCTGGCTTTTTCTTTTCCCCCCACGCCTCACGGCAACAGATGCGGGCGAATGAGCAACGGCCCCTGCTCCCGCAGTAGGTCCTCGAAAATCTGCCGATCGGTCTGTCCCCGCGCGATCTTCTCCGCCACCTTCTTCCGCATCATCCCTGGCATGCCACAGCCGTTGGGATTGCAACTCGCCAACGTGTAGTAATGGCCGGTGCAGGTATCGTTGCCGACCTTGCAGGTGCAGTAAATGCTCGCCAAGAACCATTCCACCCGTTGTTCCGTGCTCCGGGGACGATCGACATCGGGAGGCAAGGGACTCTCCTCGATCGCGGAGGTCGGTGGTTTCATTTTCAGCGAGAGACGCTCGCCAATGGTGAGATCAGCCTGGTCACTTCCCTTGACCACCAAGCGAAGCAGGGTGCGTTCGCGCCACGGATTCACCTGCTTGACCACCGCCTTGATGGGCGGATCGGCGAGCAATTGCACCTCGTCACCTGCTTGCAGCGACCGCCCCCAGCGTATTCCCTCGTGATCCAGGAGGAAATCCATCTCACCGGTCAGATGCAGAATGGTGACCGTCCCCGGCAATCCTTCCCGCTCCCAGCGCTGATTGAGCAGTTTCCGTTGCTGCTGGCGACGATGCTCAAACGCCGCGGCATCAAGGAGCAGCCGAACCTCGCCATCCCTGGTTTGCACATAGATTTTGTCACCTGCCTTGAACCGGGCGAGTTCCACCCGGTTCGTTCCCATGAACACCTCCTTCGTGGCAACCTTGAGAGTGCGCGTTTCCCCGCGAACCGGGCGCACGCTCACGGTTTGGCCGTCCTGGCGAAGGAGTGTCACCCCCGCGCCGTGCAGATCCTGTTCGCTCACCTCATCGCCGATGAAAAAGATCCCCGAAGGTTTGTTTTTGCGATTGAGTTTGAACCACACCCAGACGCGCTCGCCCCGGGGGAGTTGCTCGAATCGTCCCCACCAGCCGGCGATGCGCACCTCCGCATCGGGGAGGAGCGTCCAGGTGGTATCCGCCTTGTCGCCCTCGATCCGCAAGGTCACCTGGCGCCGGGTGGGATCGACGTCCTGCAGGCGCGCGTGCTTTTTGGGGAGCGCACGCAAAAACTCTGCGGTCCCGGCAATCTCGCGAATTTTCTCCGCTGACTTCCTCTGGGATGATGGCTTGTCCTCCTTTTGGTGACAGGAGGATGTCGCGGAATAAAGCGTGGTCGCAGGGTACTCGGCGGCCCAGGCGAACCACTTGACCTGCACGCCATCGCGCCAGGTGAGCGTCCAACCCTTGAGCCTGCCCTCGACGGCGCGCCCCGCAATGTCCCAGCGTGAGCCCGTTTCCTGGTCCACGAAGGGGGCGTCCGGTTTGGTGCGCTCGACCTTCAGCGTCAGGCGCCGCGGTTCGTCTCGACTCTCCTTCGGCGGAGTGGCCCGCGGTTCGTAGGCGGCGGCGCTACGGGTCGTCGGATCCCAGAGAATGATCACCTCTTCCTTCCCAACCCGCTCGGTGAGCAAACCGGCTTTTTCGACAGCACCCAGCGGATAGGCGCGGGCCTGGTCCTCAAGGTGAAGGCCCAGAACAGAGGTGTCCTCGGGGAGGCGTTTGTCTGCCGGAGCGCGACTCTTGCGCGAATCGGGGTGGATGCGGGTCGGCAGTTCTGTCGGCTGATATTTGTCAAACATGTGATAGGCGACTGCCTGCGGATAAAGACGCAGCCAGACCCCCCAGTCACTCATGAGCGTTGGCACCGGCTTGAGGCGCTCACCCTTGCGCGGCCCGGCAAAGGCAACGCCCGTCAGGCAGGAGAAGAGGGTGCCGTCCTTGTGCTTCATTACCATTACCCCGTTTCGCCATCCGTAAAAGGTGAAATCGAGGGAAGGGGCAAAGCCGCGCGCATAGCCCGCATCGGGATCGTAGACAAACACGCCATAGGTATCGCTGATCACCCGGGAGCGATTGAGAAAGAAGCGAAGGGGAATGGTGCCGCCGTCCGAGTAACCGCGAATCCAGCACAGCACGCGGTCGTCGGTGCGCAGGTCGGTGGCGCGTCGTTTCGCCTCATCTCGGCAATGGGAGCAGCGGGGATTCACCAGCGTCGAGAACGCCTCGGGCCGCGCGATCAATACGGGTGAGTTTGTCTCGGCCGCCTGGATTCCCGCGCTCACGCCAAGGAGCAGAACCGCTAGCAACCAGCGCATGGGGGTTACCTCCACGAAAGACGCCATGTCACGCTCTGCTGCGCAGACTACTCCCCTTCGCGGGGTGGAGCAATCGAATCCTTCTGCCCACCCCGAAAAGATTGCGTCAACTCCCTCCCTGTACCTGTCTGTGAAAGGCACCGTCAGCGACGCGCGAGGACAGCGAAACCGCGTAATGATGGTTTGGATTCTGGAATGGAAAAATCGTTGCGACAGGAGTAGGTGGACGGTCGATATGGACGAAGAGGTTTCCTGTACCTGGAGGGCAGGTTCCATGACCACGTCCCCGACTCCTCGCGCCGCCTCGTCGGCGCACGATCACGACCATCAACGGCCCGCCCGTCCCAACACCACCTGGGCAGCTCTGCTCCTGGGTGTCCCCATGGCGATCGGGCTCCTGGTCGCGGTTCAGCATCCCGTTTTCCAGGGGACTCTCGTCCAACGCTATACCAGCCACCCGGTGGAGAAAGCGGAACTGGTGATGTTCTGCTGCGCACTGGGAGCGCTGGGAGTGAAACTCTGGCAGAGCCTCTTTGAACGGCGAGCGCTCCGCATGCAGGTTCTGCCCGCATGGAATGGCAACCCGGTCCCCTTTAGCGAGGCGCCACGTCTTCTGGGGGATGTGAGTCGTCTGGGGCCACGCTGGCAGCGCACCTGGGTGGTGCAGCGCACCCAGGCCATTCTGTCGTTCCTCTGTCAGCGGCAATCAACGCGCGAACTCGATGACCATCTGCGCACCCTGAGCGATAACGACAATGTCTCTCTCGATAGTAGCTATGCGCTCGTGCGCTTTCTCTGCTGGGGTACTCCGATTCTCGGCTTCCTGGGGACGGTGCTCGGGATCGCCGACGCGATCGCCGGCGTGACCCCCGAGGTGCTGGAGCAATCCATCAGCTCGGTGACCGAGGGGTTGGCCCTCGCCTTCGACACCACGGGGCTCGCGCTGATCCTGACGATGGGGATGATGTTCTTCAGCTTCATCATGGAACGCGTGGAACAGGGGATTCTGGAGCAGGTCGAGGAGTTTGTCGATCTCCATCTGGCGCATCGCTTTGTCCGCCCCGATCAGGATGCCGGCCCTTATCTGGATGCGCTACAGCAGAACAGTGCCGTGTTGCTCCAGGGCCTCGAACAGGTCACGCGGCAACAGGCGACCATCTGGGCCAGTGCCTTGACGCAGGCCGAGGTCCGACTGCGCGAGGTGGAACAACAACAGCAAGGGCGGCTGATCGCGGCGCTCACCCAGGCTCTGGAGCAAACCCTGGCGGCCCACGAGACGCGGTTGAGTCGCATGGAACAGGCGACCGCTGAACAGACCGCGCGCGTGATGACTCCGCTGGTGCAACTGGCGCAAACCGTGCAGGAACAGCAGCGAGCTTTGCACCCGCTAACCGAAGGAATGACTCAGTTTGGGCAGACCCTGGCGCGCCTGCACGAGGAAGAAGGGACGTTGCTCCGCCTGCAGCAGGCGCTCCACGAAAACCTTTCGCTGCTGGCCAGTAGCGGGGCGTTCGAGGAGGCCGTCCACAGTCTGTCGGCAGTCATCCATCTGTTGACCGCCCGGGTAAGCGGACTGCGCCACACCAACTGGCGCGATTCAACCGGCCACGCTGCGTGATTCCTTCCCGCGCTGCCCTCGATCCGGCCTCCATTCCTGGGAGCCAGTGATGCGCCAACGACGAACCCTGCGACCGGACACGTTTCCGTTCCTGGCCGTCTTGCTCAGTGCCATGGGATCACTCATCCTGATCCTCATGATCCTTGATCGCCGCGCGCGCATGGTTGCTCTTCGCAAGGCAACGCAGGAGCAGGTCCGCCAGGAACAGAAGGAGAAGGAGAAAGAACGCGAGGAGCGTGAACGGTTGCGGCAACAGCGCGAGGCGCTTCTGGCCCGGTTCCACCTCAAACAGAATCAACTCCGCCAACAAAAGGAAGCGATCGATGCGCGCCAGGCCGAGTTGCACCAGCAGATGCTTGCCACCTGGCTGCACTGGCTGAATGAGATGCAGGAGCACCAGGAGAAAAAGAACGCGCAGGTGGAGGATCTTCAGGCTCATGAGCGAGCGGTTCAACTGGCCGCGCAGCAGCTACTGGAGCAGAAGGGACAACTCGAGAAGAGCGAGGCGAAGGCAACCCAGGCCAGCGCCGAGTTGATTCGTCTGGCCAACGATTTGACCCAGCTGGAGAAGGCGCTCGCCCAGGTCCTCGAACAGCGCAAGCGCGACGAACACACCTGGTCGATCGTCCCCTACGTGGGCAAACGCGGCATGAATCAACGGCCGCTGTATGTCGAATGCGATGAGCGCGGACTGATCTTCCATCCCGATCGGTTGACGCTGCAAGGACTGACGCTGACCCCGGAGAAGATCCGCGCCGAGGTCGAGCGTCGGACCGCTGCTGCGCGCAAACAATACCCCAATCGCCAGGTGTACTGGATGCTCCTGGTCCGACCCGAGGGGATCAGTCACTACTACGAGTTCCAGGGGGCCACCAAGGGGGTCGATGTCAGCTTCGGCTACGAGTTTGTCGATCCGGACTGGAATCTGGAATTTCCCGATCCTCCCTCCGAGCCGGTGGAAACCGTGGCGACCGCCTCCTCGTCTGCCACACGGCCCACGCGGCAACAACCGCCGCGCACGCTGGGGACAAATCAAACACCTCATGCGACCGGAAATACCGTTTATTTCCCAGGCACAGGCCAGAGTGGAGGCGCGGGAGGACCGCCGGGGACAGGGGGGGACGGCCGCACAGGGGGTTCGCCAGGGAACGGAACAGGCACGGGCAACTCCACCACGGGGGGCACGGGCGCCTCGGGACCGTTTGCGCTCACAGGTCGCTCGGGGACCGGCGTTCCGGGCGCGGTGAGAGGAGTACGCCCGGGGTTCTCTGGGGTCCCCGGATATGGCCTTGGCGGCGGCTCAGGCGCGAATGGAGCGAGCCCCACGTTTGGACAACCAGGAGCCCTGGGAACTGGCGGAACTGGCGCAGGCGGGACGGGGCCAGGGAGCGCATTCCCGATTGGCTCGGGGAACTCGGGACAACCAGGGAGTGTGGCTCAGGGGGGATTCCCGGGGAGTGGCGGAGTCGGACAGCCTCACAGCGCACCTGGTGGGAATGGTCCCGGAGGCCGCGCGGGTTCCACGGCGTCATCTGGACAGGGCGGACGCGAGGGTGGGCTCAGTGGGAGCCAGGGGGTCCAGGGAGGATCTCCGGGTGCCGGCATTGGCGAACCACGAGCTGGGATGTCGGGCGGCACAGGCGGATCAACGCAGGGGGAGGCGGGAACGGAACCCGGCAAGGGAGCGATGGCGGGAGGACCCGGTGCGGAGGGGGGAACGCCCCTCGGAGGGGTGGGAGGGAGTCCTTCCGGATTGCCCGGAGGCTCTCAGGAAGGAACAGGCGGAGGCGGATCATGGAGCAATGGGGGAGGCGGGCCGCGCGCAGGTGCCGGAGGGGGAGTGCAACTGGGGCAGCCCTTTTCACCCGGAGGAGCCACGGCGAGTGCTGGACAGGGGAATTCTGACAATGGCGGAGGGTCGGGTGGAACAGCTTCCGGGGGAGAAGCCTCGGCCGGCGGGGGCGGCGGGCAGCCAGGGGGGGAGGGAGCGGCGCAAGGGGGCGCACCCGGCAACCCTGGACAATCGGGCGGGCAGGGGGCACCGCAGGGATCCGCTCAGGGAAGTGTGACCCTGAACGTTGGCTCCAGGGAAGAACTCCCCGAACGAGATCGTAAAAGACCACAACAACCGAATGACAAACGGCCCACCTCCGAGCCGCAGGGCGGGGGCGGAGGTGGGGGCGATGGCGAGGGCGACGGGGTCGCACTCCCTGATCCCTCGGCGGGTCTGCCCGGAAAACGTCCGGTCCGCCCACGGCAAAAAGTGCTTCGCCCCGCTGCGCTCCACGGCGATCGCGACTGGGTCATTGTGATCGAATGCCAGGCTGAGCAGGTGACGGTTCCCGTTATCCGGTTCAGTTTGCCGACGGCGCAACTGGGGACAGGGAGTGGTGCCGAAGCCCGCTTGCGCGCCGCGCTGGAGAAACTCATCGAGCGCAAGCAGACCACCGTTCTCCCCGGAGAACTCCCGTATCGGCCCATGATTCGCTTCCTGGTTCACCCCGAAGGAATGCGCACGTTCCACCTGATTTACCCGGCATTGGAGAGCGTCCCCGTGCCCAAACGCACCATGCCCTATGGCCCGGGGAACGAGACCGCCCCCTGATCTGTCCTGGGAGGCCCCATGATCCGCCGACGATACCGCCCGCGAACGATCGAATTTCAGTTCGATTCGTTTCTCGACCTGGTGGCCAACGTGGTTGGGATCATCCTGCGCCTGATCCTGGTCGCCTGGTTCGGCGCGCGCTCCTACAGTAGCCTGAAGAAACTGCCGCGCCCCACCTCGCCGCCCCAGGCGATCAAGTCTCCAGGGCTGAGTGAACCGGATACCTCCGCCGAGGAAGCTGCCCTGAAACGATTGCAGGATGAAATCGCCCGGGCAGAGGTGGCCCTTCTGCATCAACTCGCCTTCGAGCCCAACCTGGAGACGAACGATCCGCAGATTGCTCGCACAATGCAGGAGAAGGATCGCACCCGAGCGGAACTGGCAATGCAAGCGCGTTCGCTCGCCGAGAAACAGCAACTGCTCGAACAGAAAACCTCGAACACCGTCCTCAAGTTGAGCGACCTGAAGGAGCGTTCGCGCAAGCTCCAGGAACAGCTGGCGATGCTGAACCGACTGCCCCGCACGAGCAAAACACTGCACTATCAAACGCCGGTGGCGGAGGTTGTCCAGAGTGAGGAGTTACAGTTCGAGTGCCAGGGCGGACGTGTCACGTTTCTCGATGTCGAGGCGATGTTGCGCGACATTCAGCGCGGGTTGCGAGACAAGGGTGAACAACTCCGCACTCAATGGGAGATCGAGGATCGCAGCGCACCGATCGGGGCATTCCGGCTTCGCTATGTGATCGCTCGGCAACGCGAACTCCTGGATTCGGTCGCCAGTCCTGGTTCGCCCAATGCACAAGCGAACTTTTCCTACGGGCTGGATAGCTGGGTCGCGGAACCGGTCGATCCCCATCGGGGCGAGTCCGCCGAGAAGGCCCTGCAGGCCAACTCTGAATTTCGCCGCATTGTCGATCGGATCGATCCCCAGCAAACCGCGGTCACCTTCTGGGTCTACCCGGACAGTTTTCCCCTCTATCGTCAACTCCGCGATTACCTGGTGCGCAGGGAGGTGCTGGTCGCGGGCCGCCCGCTCCCTCGGGGTTTTCCCATTGCCAGCTCGCGCCGGGGAACAGTCTCGCGGGGCCAGTGAGCCCATGCTGGACACGTTGGCGACCCTGCGGTACAACAGCGAAGGTTGTCGCGTCCCACGGCTCCTTCCATGCTGGAGACCCTCGATGCGCCGTGTCCTGGTTTCTCTCTTGCTCGTAGGTTGGATGCTTCTCCACGCCTCGTGCGCCCTGGCTGCCGACCGCGCTCGCGCTCTGGCAATTGTCGAGGAAGCGATCAAGGCGCAGGGGGGCGCTGACAAGCTGGCGCGCCTGGCAACCGCGCGGCGCGTCGTCAAGGGAAAGTTCTTTCTGGGCCAGGGCGAGGCCACTTTCACCGATGAAAGCCAGTACGGTTTGCCGGGACGGATGCGCCAGGATGTGGCGGTGATCGATCAACGGATCCTTTTTGTCGTCAATCGGGACAGAGGCTGGCGCGTTGTGGGAGGGAAGGTGGAAGAGATTGGTAAGGTACGCCTGGAGGAATTCCAGGAATCGCTCCATGCTCTCAACCTCACCACGCTTCTTCCCCTGCGCAGCGACAAACAACTGGAACTCGATGTGGCGGGGACGACCGAGGTCGAGGGCAAGAAAGCGCCGACCATCAAGGTGTCCAGCAAGGGCCATGAAGACGTCTTCCTCGCCTTCGATCCCATGACGAAGTTGCTGGTGAAGATGTCGCGCAAAGGCCGTTCCGCAGGGCTTCCTGGCCTGAAGGAAACACTCTTCGCCGACTACAAGGATTTCGACGGCCTCAAACTCCCCGCCAGGGAGATCGAACTTCTCAACGGGAAGAAAGTGAGCGAAGTCACCTCTGTCAACTATCTCTTTCCTCCGCGTGTCGAGGAGCGCGCCTTCGCCAAACCCTGAGCGCAACGCTCTGTCAGGCGGGGATTGCTGCCGCATCCGCGCGCTCAGCAGCAGCGTCGCGATTCCTGATCGTGTCCCCTGCCGCACCAACCACAACGATCGTGCCTGGGGCCATCTCAACGGCGCTGGTTGGGGTAGTAGGACTGTGACGGAACATCCTTCAGCCCACTACTCGGGCTGACCACGCCGCGAACGCCGATCGCTTCGGGATGCCGGGCCAGTTTGTCGGCGAACACTTCCAGATCTTTCATGATGCGATCCAGCCGTGGGACCACCTTGCCCACCATCAGCACAATTTCGTCGAGGTGATTGTAGAGCGAGGGATCGTTCAGGAACTTGTTGAAGGTCCCATCGCTCTGGCCGATCACCTTGATCAGTTCGCGGACATCGCCCAGGGTCTGGTTGATTCGTTCCGCCGACTCGTCCACGTTCTTGATCATGCGGTCGCCGCGATCACCGAGCGGTCTGGACACCTTCTTGACATCGACCATCACATCGGAGAGCTGATCCGCGGTTTTATCGATCTTTTTCAGGGTTTCCTGGCCATCCTTCATCACGGTGTCGAAGGTTTTCAAACTTCGATGGGTGTAGTCGATCGATTCCTTGATCTTTTTCTGGCTCTCCACTGTGAGGATATTCTCCATCGCGGTGAGGATATTGCGTGTTTTCTCAACCAGCGATTTGAACTGATCCTCGCTGGAAAGAAAGACATAGAGTTGCTCGATCACCTTGTTGAGATTGACGAGGGTGAGTTCGGCGGTCTCCACCGTGCTATCGACCTTGGGCCAGGTATTGTTGGCGTTGCGGACGAGCTTTTGCACCTCGGGGATGGTCTCATTGACATTACGCAGAATCTTCTGCGCTTCGGGGATGGCGTCGTTCACTCCACGTACGGTGCGACGCATCTCGGGGATCATCTCGCGGGCCGCCTTCCCGAGTTCCTGATATTCCTTGAGCGTGTCCGTCAGGATCGGTTCGAGTTTCTCCAGGCGCTGGAGCGACTTTTTCATCTCGTTGAGAGTTTCCTGTGCCGGGGGCACCACCTCGGAGGCACGGGCGATCAGCGAACTGACCGTGGCGGCACGCACTCCTTGCAGAACGGTTCCTGGATCGACCGGTGAACGATCGAGAGGCTGTCCGGGTTTCTCCTCGCGGGGCAAGAGATCGAGCGTGGTGTCGTTGCTCAGGATCCCGGTGCTCAGGGTGATCTGTTCGTACTTGCGAATCTGGTAGGCGGGCTCGATGCGCAGGGTGATGCGCACCGTGCCGTTTTCGTCGTCGAGATCGATGCGATCAACCTCGCCAATTTTCACCCCACTGCGCCGCACCGGGGTGCCGGAACCGACTCCGGTGGCATCGGTGAACGTCACCACGTAGAGGTGATCGCTCTTGCCCAGGCGGAAGAGGTTGGGGACGCTGCCGAAGAGATAGATAAGCCCCGCCAGCAGCACCAGGGCAATCAGAACAAACAGACCGATGCGAAAGCGCAGACTTTTTTCGCTCATGGCAGCTCCCAGGGGGCAGGTCACTCAGCGGGGAGCGAGGGAGTTCGCCTGGCCAAGCTCGCGCAGCCGTTCGCGGGCTTCTCCCTCGACAAACTGACGGACGCGTGCATCCTGGCACTGCTGCAACTCGGCGGCGGTTCCTTGAAAGATGATCTGAGGCTCGCTCGGAGTCAGGCGGCTGAGCGGGTAGAGCATGATGATGCGATCCGCGACCTTCACGACCGTCTTCATATCATGCGTGACCACCACACTCGTCACGGGATGTTGTCGCCGTGTTTGCAGGATCAACTCATTGATCACATCGGTCATGATCGGATCGAGACCCGTCGTCGGTTCGTCGTAAAGCATGACTTCTGGGTCGAGTGCGAGGGCGCGCGCCAGTCCAACCCGCTTTTTCATTCCGCCAGACAACTCAGCCGGCTTTTTGCTCGCGATCGTCATGGGCAACCCAACTTCCAGCAGGCGCTGACGCACCTTCTCGTGAATCTCTGCTGCGGGAAATCCACCCTGGGCGCGCAGGCCAAAAGCCACGTTGTCGTAGACGTTCAAACTGTCAAAGAGCGCGGCTCCCTGAAAGAGAAAGCCAAAGCGAAGACGCTGCCGGGTTAGTTCTTTTTCGGGGAGCCGCGTGAGTACCTTGCCATCAAAAGTCGCCTGCCCGGTGGTTGGCTCGAGCAAACCGATCAGGAGCTTGAGCACAACGGTCTTGCCGCAGCCGCTCTCGCCAATCACCACCACCGTTTCGCCCTTATGGATCTGCAGGTTGATCTGGCGCAGGACAGCCTGGGAGCCAAAGCGAACCGAGACCTGCTCCAGGGACAACAACGGAGCTGCCATGAACGGAGCCCTCGTTACAGGGGGTTAAGATCACTCGCGGTCCAGAGATAATCGTAAAGACTGTTCAGGAAGAGCGCGATGAAGAAATCGAGGATGAGAATGACGACAAAAGAGATCACAAAAGCCTCGGTGGCAGCTCGGCCGACTCCCTCGGCGCCCGCCGTCCCCTTCATCCCCCGATGACAGCAAATGAGACTGATGGCCGCCCCGAAGAAGGTGGGCTTGATCAAGCCCATGGTCAAATCCCACGGTTTCAGACTCCCCTGAGCGTGCACCCAGTAATGGAAGCTCTCCACGCGGTAGTAGTAGATGCTCATCCCGGCGCCCCCCATCATCCCGGTGAAATCGGCCAGGATGGTCAGCAAGGGAACCAGCAGCACACAGGCGAGAAAACGGGGGACCACCAGGTAATGGATGGGCGAAACCCCAAGACACGAAAGCGCATCGAGCTGTTCGGTCACGCGCATGGTCGCCAGTTCGGCCGCCATGGCACTCCCGACGCGACCCGCGAGCATGGTTGCCACCAGGACGGGCCCGAGTTCCCGCACGATCGACAGGTTCACCGAACGGCTCATCAGGCTCGACATATCCAGACGCTGATAGGAAGCGTGTGACTGGACGACCAGGACCATCCCAATAAAGAGCCCGGTGACTGCCACTACCGGGGCGGTGCGGACGCCCACGGTGTAGAGACTCGTCACCAGAGTGCCGGGTGCGGGGCGCCGGCGCAAACACCAGCCGAGGGTTTGCAGGGCGAACAGGCTCAGATCGCCAAGTTCGTTGACGAAGTCCTGCCCGATACTGGTCCAGTTGCTCTGAGGGGATTCCTCGGGCACATCTGCGCTCGCCATCGCCGGTCCCTCCGTGGATGCAGAGCGAGCCGGGAAGACTACTCCCCGGCTCGTGGCATGCATTGAACATCATTACGAGATCGTCACCCGGGCGGCATCGGGCGCACCGGGATGAAGAAGACGCCGACAGGTCGACCCGCCAACCAGTGCACACACAGGCGTTGTTCCTGATCCCAGGTAAAGCCGGAAAAGCCAGGGGGAGCAGCATCGAGCGCGGGCCACGAAGTTTCCTCGGTTACCGAAGGAGCCTCGCTCTGAGCCAGGCGCCGGTCACGTTCCTGGCGTCGGATGGCGTTCAGTTCACGCTGCCCGGCCAGGATGACAAAGAAAGCCACCACCAGCAACATGGGATTCTTCAGCAAAAAGCCGCTGGCGAAGAGGGCGAGGAGGAAGAGGGCACCCATGGTGACCAGACGGCCCGTGATGACGGCGATCTGGGTACCGCGCAACAGCCCCATTTTCCAGGCCAGGAGGGATCGTAAGACCCGCCCTCCATCCATCGGGAAGGTGGGGAGAAGATTGAAGAGGATCAGCACGGCGTTGGCCAGCCAGAGACTGCCAACCAACGGCAGAACCCGTCCGAGCCAGCCGTATTCGCCCTGGAGGGCGGCGACCAGGTCTGTCGGGGGTTCCTCCATGAGGCTGACGCCCCCAATCAGCAGGGGAGTGAGCAACAACACGATGATCACGTTGACTGCCGGCCCCGCGAGGGCGATCCAGAATTCCTCGATGGGGCGGTCGTTCAGCCGTTCCAGGCGAGCCACCCCGCCGATGGGGTAGAGAGTAATATCGAGGGTGCGAATGCCGAAATAGCGGGCCATCAGCGCATGCCCCAGTTCGTGCAGAACGACACAGGTAAAGGTCGCCAGCAAGAGGATTTGCACAAATCCTTGCAGGACCAGAGGATCTCCCCAGTGGCTGACAAGGAGCAGGGCCGGCAACAGGAGAAACGTGATATGAATGTGGATGCCGATCCCGAAGGCGGATCCAATTTTCCAGGAACGGAGCATGCAAGAAGGCTCCTGGGGGATAGGGATGAAAGAAGGGGGGAGTCCTGGGATTCGCTGGACTACCCGATCCGCAATTTTTTTGGCGACAGCGGACGCTTTTCCTACAACTTTGGCGAAGGGGCTCCTCTCGCCGAGGCGCCTCTCTCGTACAATATTGTACGGCGGTCTCGGGACAAAAGTGGGCGAAAAATCAGCCAACTCTGGTTCCCGACGTCCCTCCCCCACGAGGGAACAGAGTGTCCCCCCAGGTATCGCACCGGTCAGGGACCCACCAGCAGGAGAACATGCCGATGAATCCCAATCCGAAACGGGCGCGACGACAATATTTCAAGGGGATGCGTGTCTTCACGCACAGTCGCGCCATGGCCACGCTTCCGTACCTGACGCACATCGTGCGGTCGGTGCGCGAACGCGCCCTGGAGTTGCGGCAGCTGCGGCGGCAGGTGCAACTCCTGGATGCCAGGCCTGGCCAACCTACGCGCGATACCCTGATTGCCCTGGAAGAAGCCCGAACAGCCAGCGACCGCGTCCGCGCTGAATATGAAGAGGCCTTGCTGGAACTCCGCTCGCTCGACATCCTCTGTCAGGATCCGATTCGCGGGGAGGTTCTGCTCCCCTTTCCACACGGCAAGCAACTCGCCTGGTTTATCTTCGATCTCTTTGAAGAACTGCCCTTGCGTACCTGGCGCTACCACAGCGATGCTCAGGATGTGCGCCGCCCCATCACGGAACTGAACACGATCAAGTTGGGCTAAGCATCGCAAGGAGGTGATGGCGCGAGCTGCATGGGGTGGCAAAGCAGAACGACCACACGGAAGCCTTAAAGGTCTCCGTGTGGTCGTTCTGCTTTTTTGGGATTCCGTGGCGGTTACTTCTTGCGTTGCTCGGCGGCCAGCTCGGCGAGGGTCTGGGCCACCGCGACCAGCCGTGCGCCGTTCTTGTCGACGTAATCCGGGGGGCCCCCCTTGTTGGCCACGTGCTCGGCGATCGTGACCGAATCGACCATATCGATGGCATCCCAGGGGCACCAGCGTTCGCACAGCGAGCACCCGATACAGCGTTCCAGATCGATATCGACGAACGATTGCACGCCCGGTTGGTCTTCACCCGGTACCTTGTAGATGCAATCGACCGGACAGACCTCGACACAGGCCTCGCACCCTGTGCAGTTGTCTGCTCGAACGACCGCCAGTTCCTTCGGAAGTTTCTTGCGTGCCTTGCCCGCACCTTTCGCCATGATTTGGACCCTCGTTCCGGGACTGGAGCATGGAACCAGGTGGCGCTGGCTCCCTGGTTTAGTGTAAGCCTGTGGGCGCGGAAATCCAGGGTGGCTGGAGAAACAGGCGGCCGAAGGCATTCATGGAAGGAAACGCAAACCGCCAACCGCACTCGTCCTGGTGCGAGCCCGGTTGGCGGTCTGGGTAATAGGGGAACAAGGCTCAGGTCTTGGAGGCGGCGTAGCCGGGTTCGCCGACCGTCACGGGGAGGACGGGCGGGGTTCCGACTTCGTCTTCCGCGATCGACTGAGTACGAAAGGCCTGCAGGAGCAATAAGCCTGCTCCTGCCACCAGACAGCAATCAGCGATGTTGAAGACGGGCCAATCAACCAGGTAATACCAGTGCAGGAAGTCGCGCACCCCGGTAAAGGTCAGGCGGTCGTAGAGGTTGCCCAGCGTTCCAGCGAGGATCAACCCCAGGGCGATACAAAGTGAGCGATCCCTGGCCGTGGAGCGCTGGAAACTCCAGAAGATGATGGCGACCGCGGCGATCAGGCTAATGGCGGCGAACACCCCATTGGCCACATTCTCGCCCTGCTGTGCCAACCCAAAGAGAGCCCCGTGGTTGACGTGAGGGACAATCTCGCCATTGACGCGTTTGTACTGGGCCACCAGATCGAAGGCGCCGGTGATCAGCGGATGGCGATTGTCCTCGACCTCGTACAGCCAGGAGAAAATGGAATACTTCGAGAGCTGATCCACGATGGCCCCGGTGAGAGCCAGCGTCCAGAAGAGCTTGCGATAGGATCGTTCCATGGTTTTATCAGGAGCCTGGTTAAAGCTTCCTTGCGGGTATGAAGGGTGAGTCCTGCACGCTCCCCAGCGGAGACGCGAGGGGCTTCACCACCGGGTCAGGAACGTTGCTCCAGGGTGCGTGCGCACTGAACACAATGGCGTGTGTAGGGAAGGACACTCAGGCGCGCCTTGGGGATGTTCACCTGGCATTCCTCACACTTGCCGTAAGTTCCCTCGTCCATCCGTCGCAGGGCGAGCCCGATATCCTGAAGCACCTGCTCCTCGTTTTTCAGCAAACTCAGCGTCGATTCCTGCTCGGAGAGATCGGCGCCCAGGTCGGTCAGGTCGCCGGTCATGTGCCCCGACATCCCATTGCCAGATGGGCCCATGGCCTGCTCGGTGAGGTAATCCACATCTCCTGCCAGTCGTGTTCGCAAGTTCAGCAATGCGCGGCGATAACTCTCAAGATCGGCTTTGGTCATCGTGGTTCTCGGCGACAGGGTCCGTCTTCTCAGTCCGCATAACCCGAGATTCTACGATAACCCACCCTCTCGGGGTCGTCAAGCACCTGCGCCGCAGGAGAAAGGCGGGCTCGTTATACTGGTCGGGGCGCTCCGACACAAGAGCAAGCCGGTCCTTTCCCTCCGGGGGAGATGTCCGGTCTGCGACGATCCTGCCTGACACTCCCCTCCCGGGGACCCCCGCCAAGACAACTCCGTCTTGACGCGCATTCAAGATGCGGGAAGAATCGAGTGGCATACGGCCAGATCGACGAACTCAGATTGTAAGGGTTTGTTCACTCTGAACGTCTGTTTCTGACAGGGTCAGAACGTCGGGCGGAGTGACTGTAAAACGACACCGTTCTTTCGCTCTTGAGAGGACTTACGGAACACCTCTTGAGGGACTCTGCCCTGCCAGGCGAACACTCCTGCCCTCGCGTCGTGGCTCTGGTGCGCCGCGAGAGGGATGGAGCGAGAGGGGCCATGCTGTGCGCATCTCACCCTGGGTGATGATCCTGGCGGCGATCTTGCTCGGTGGCTGTAGCGCCCCGAGCAAGAAACAGCCTCCGGTCTCCAAGACGGCTCCCTCCACTGGACTGGGAGGCGCTCTCCCTCCGTCCTCCCCCGCGCCCTGGGACCAGGCCGCCAATCTCAAGGGGGTGAATGGCATGCTGGCGGGGCAGGTGATCGACAGCTACGAGCGGAAGGGCGCCAAGGCGGTCATCATGGTGGTGATGGCGCGGGAAGATGGGCAAAAAGCGGCTCCGATCGAAGCACAGGCCGATGGCAATGGCTATTTCACCATCCCGGGGCTCGATCCGGGGCATTCCTACCAGCTGATTGCTCGTGTGGAGGATGGCAAACGGGTGCTGAGCGGGGCCACCTGGGCACGTCCTCCCGATCCGCGTCTGCTCATTCGTGTGAGCGAGGAGTTCACCAACCCGGCGACTCCTCCGGTGCCGCCTCTCCCCAAGGTGCCCACCGAACGCAATGGTCCGGAGCGCAAACCCAAGGTCAAGTCGAGCGATGAGCCGGCGGCCTCGCTGGACCGCCCCTCCACGCGCCCTGGTCCGGTGGCGAGTCAGCCCGCGCAGACTCCGCCAAGCATTCCACTGCCGCGCTCACGCCCGCGGACGGATCTGCAGATGGACATCCCTTACCGAAGCGAGGGTGGTTCGCCGATCCCTCCGCCTCCGCAGGTGCCCGAGGTTGCACCCGCACCGCCCACGGCACAACCAGGCTCGCCTGTGATTCCGGTGGCCCCATTGCCCACTCCACGAGGGACGGGTGCCTCTGCGGTGGAGAATCCTCCCGCGGTTTCCACCTCACTCTCGCCGGTGCCTTCCTGTGTCCTTGTGGGGCGCAAACTGGAGAACTTCGCCCTCTACGATGTGAATGGTCAGGCATTTGACTTTCGCCGCGATCACAAGGGCCGGCTGGTGCTGCTGGATTTCTGGCATAGTCAGTGTGGACCGTGTCTGCGCGCGATTCGTCATCTGACGCAGTTGCAGGATCGCTACAGCGCTTTTGGCCTGGAGGTGATCGGCATCGCGTATGAACAGGCGGTCACGCCCGAGCAACCGCTGTCGCCGACCGAGCAGGCGCGACAGGTGATCGCCGCGCGCGGGCGTTATCGCATCAACTATCGCACCCTCCTGGGGAGCAACAGCGATCCGCGCCAACCCTGTCCGGTGCAAACCCAATTTAATGTGCGCGCCTTCCCCACGCTCAAGCTGATCGATCAGAATGGCACGATTGTGTGGGAGAGCGAAGGGCTAGGGGATCAACAACTCCTCGAACTGGATCGTGAGATCCGGCGTCGCCTGGGAATTCGTTGAGGCAGATGGGGCGCCCCCCTGGCCCCACCTGCCTCGCAGATTTCACTGGTGCCATTCCCCGACAAAGGGCACATAAACCTTGCGATACTGGCGCTCGTGCCAGGTTGGCGCCGAGGGAAAGCCTTCCTGCCCGAGCGCATCGACGGCGACAACCCAGTAGCGTCGAGTCTCTTTCCCCGCCTGAGGATCGAGGAAACGATTCTCCCGGATCGGCTCCGCAGTCACCCGCGTCACCTTCTGCCCGGGCCCATTTTTGCGTGGACTTTCCATGCGATAGATACGATAGCCCTTGATCCCATCCTCTCGATTGGCCTCCCATTTCAGATGGCATTTGTCGCCCTCTTCGCGGGAGAACAACCACTGCGGCGCCGACGGGATCGTGAAGAAGGGAGCGGAGGCTCCCCCCTCGACTCCCAGGGCATTGACGGCGCGCACACGATAGGCAAAGACTGCGTGGCGATAGGGTTTGCCCTTGTCGTCGCGTTGTTCGGCATGGAAACGACGTTGATAAATGGGCGGATCCGTGAGCGGAGCCGGACGAGTGAGATCCAGCCCACGATCCACAAAACGGGTTTCCTTTACCGGGGTGCGAGTCAAACGGATGAACGGACCGATGGCGCGGATCGCCCCGACACTCGGCTCTGCGAGGGGTGGGGTGTCCTTCTTCAGCCGGGTCAGTTCGTCCTCGCTGAGCACCTCGACAGCGGCGCGTTCAATCTGATAGCCGACAATATCGCTCCCTGAAGGGGATGACCAGGTCAGTTTGACTTCCTTTGCCGAGAGGACCGAAACGACCACATCCTCAACGAGGCGAGGCCGCGTGCGAACCTTGCTGCTCGGGGCGCTCTCCTTGCCCTCCTTCCCCTCGGCACAGACGTAGTAGTGCTGGACCTTGCCCGCAGGAGCAGTGTCATCGCGGTAGCCCGTCACATCCTTGCCCACGTGGCCGATGCGACGGAACTCCGCCTGCCAGGGAGGGAGTCCGCTGCCTCGGTAAATGGTGTAGCCCGCGACCTCGTTTGAGCGAGAGGGGTGCCACGAGAGAACGGCGCTTCGGGCTGTGGTGTGGACGGTGACACCGGAGGGCGGATCGGGACGATTCGTCTTGCGCGCGGGCCCATAGCGATAGGTCCAGATCTGCTGTTCGCGGTCAACGCCCGGAACCTTCTCCGTCGGGTTCACGTAATGTTCCAGCAGCAGAAGGTTGAAGTCAGGGAGCGCGGTCATGATGTTGCGCCGACTCCCCCAGCCATCGGGTTCCCGCGCCGGCTTGAGGGCGCGCCAGGTGTTCTTCCCCGCATCGTAGGCCCACGTTTCCAGGTGTCCCTGGACCACCTCGCGCTCGGCCGATTTGTCGACCACGCGCACCACGGCAATCACCACCGCGCCTTCCTGATCATAGGCGAGCACGGGATCGTTGCGATCGGTTGGCGGCTGCAGCGCGGGCTTCTGGTCGGACCAGACATTGCGCGCCAGGCTGTAGGCCCAGGTATGGGGATCATTGTCAAACTGCGAGCCAAAGAGGATGTGCAGTTTGTGGGCGGCATCATAAGCCATGTTGCCCCCGCTGCGAAAGGCGGGCTGTTTCGCGGGACGCATGCGCGTCCAGCTGTTGTCGTACGGGTTGTAAACGACGGTGCCCTCGGAGTTGCCCTCGCCGCCAAAGAGGACGGCCACCTGGTAGTCACTGTCCCAGCTGGCGCAGCGAAGCGGGCTGACCGGCGGAGCGGGGACTGGCATGGCATTGCGCCAGAGGTTCTTCGCCGGGTCGTAGTTCCAGACGCTGGTGTTGTTGAGGTAGATCTCGCGAAACCACTGCCAGCCATGGCTGCCGCTAAAGGCGGGGAAGCGCAGGAAACGCCCGCCGATCGGATCGAAGAGATTCTGCTGGGCACAACAGACGCCCGGGGGAGAAAGATTGGGTTGGCGCAATTCCCAGAGTGCGGTGGCGGGATCAAAGAGCCACAACTCGGCGTTTTGCTCTCCGCCGCCCCCTTGATTGTGTCCCCCCCAGCGGATCACTTTGCGCGAGGCCGGATCATAACCCAGCGACGCCTCGTACCCCATCCCCGGTGAGAGCGGCCCCCCCTTGAGCGGACTCCGTTTCACCCAGGTATTGGCGTTCTGTGCCAGAGGCGTCGGCTCGGCAGCGGGCGCGCCCAGGCACGCCAGCAGGGACAGTGTCAGGCCCATGTCACTCATCCTGAGCACCCTCGTTCAACCGGGAAAATGCCACACCTGCACACTACCAGCCATGTCGGCGGCAGCCAGCCAGTTCCCCTCGGGAGAAAAGGCAATGGCGTGAATCCAGTCCTTGAACTGCCCGCCCCGTGGTTTGCCCAGCTCCTTGAGCAGTTTCCCGTCGCGATTCCAGATGCGCACCACGGTATCGCGCCCGGCCGAGGCCAGGTGCTTGCCATCGGGATGAAAGACCACGTCGGTCGCGCCGTAGAGATGGCCGGGCGTCAGTTCGCGCAGCTGTTTCCCTGTTTTGGGATCGATAAAGGTGATCTTCCCATTGTTGCCATCGAGTTCGCCGCCGCGCCCCAGCGCCACCACTACGCCGTCAGGGGAATAGGCCGACGTGGCCATGTGATGTTTGGCGAAGAGCTTGCTCAGGTCGTGTTGCACCTTGCCGGTGGTCACGTCCCACAGGTGCACCGCTGCTTGCCGCCCAGAATCGAACACCAGCGGAACCCGCTCGGCGATCAGCGCTTGCTTGCCATCGGGCGAAAGAGCCAGGCCATAGGCCCACCCCGCCAGTTTCCAGCGGCGCAATTCCTTGCCGCTTTCAACATCCCAGACGATCACAACGCCAGCATCGTCTCCGCTCAGAAGCACCTTGCCCGAGGCGCTGAGACTCAGGCCCAGGATCCAGTCCTGGTGGCCTGCAAACACGCGTGCGGAGGGTTGCACCGCGACCGTGGCCGAGATTGGCTCGGGGATCTTACTTGAGCGGCGCCGTTTGGCCTCGGCGCGCGTGGTTTCATTCAGTTGGATCGTGGCGGTCCCCGTTGTCGCCGTGTTCACATCCCAGAAGCGGATGGTGTGATCGAAACTCGCCGAGATAAGCGATTTCCCATCCGGGGTGCGCAGGAGGCGAGTAAGAGAGTTTGTGTGTCCCTGAAGTTGACGAATCGGCAAGGGCGCGGCCCCGCCTGGTGTTTCGGGTAATTCCCACAGCAGCATCTGGCCGAGGTTGTTCCCCGCCACCAGACGCCGCGACGTGTTCGTGAAACAAACCGTGGTCACCCAGTCGGCATCCCAGGGGAGGGTCCAGACGAGCGTTGCTTTCTCAAAGTTGGGTGTGGCCGCCATTGCTTCTCCCTCAGCTGAGGATCTCTCGGACCGGCCTGGCGCCTTCGGGAGTGGCCCAGATCGGACGGGTGCCCACAAAATGCTTGGCGCGCGGGTTGATGCCCAGGGCGGTGTAGATGGTGGCGAAGAGATCGCCCTCGGTGACGGGGTTTTCCTTCACATCCTTGCCATCGGCGTCCGTGGCGCCATAGGTTGCCCCGCCCTTGATTCCCCCGCCGGCCAGCACCACCGTCCAGCCGCGCACAAAGTGATCGCGGCCCGCGCGGTTGTTGATGCTCGGGGTGCGGCCCACCTCGCCCATCCAGACCACCAATGTATCCTGGAGCAACCCGCGGTCGTGCAGATCCTGGAGCAACCCCGACCAGGCGGGATCGAGCACGCGCAACGACGCCTTGTGGCAGACAAAGTTATCCGCGTGGCTGTCGTAGTTGTCCTGGCCAATCTCGACAAAGGGGACGCCCGACTCGATCAACTTGCGCGCCAGCAGACAACCACGGCCAAAGTCGCTCGCGCCGTACAGGTCGCGATACTTCTCCCATTCCTTGCTGATGTCAAAGGCCGACCGGGCGCGCAGCAAACGCCACGTCTGTTCCTTGGCGGATCGATGCGCCTCGAATGGCTCGGCATGGTGCTCGCGTGCAAAACCTTCTTCCATGAAACGCCAGAGGTTTTTGCGGCGTTCCTCGGCCTCGGCACTCAGGGACGAGTCGGTGAAGTAAGGCAAGCGGCCCTCGCGCCCCAGGCTAAAAGGCTGATACTTCGGTCCCAGAAAGCCGGCCCCGGCGTTGCCCGTGGGGCCCATGCGGACAAAACTGGGCAAATCCGACCCTTCCTTGCCCAGATACTTCGCCGCCATCGCGCCCAGCTCGGGGTGCGAAACATTCACCAGCGGGCGGAAACCCGTGTGCATCAGGTAGATGCCTCCGGGATGATCCGGCTCCGAGGTGCGCATGCTGCGGATAACCGCCAGTTTGTCCGCGTGCTGCGCCATCTTCGGCAAGTATTCGCACACCTGCATTCCCGGGACCCTGGTGGCGATGGGGCGAAACGGTCCGCCGGTGGGTCGTCCGGGTTTCATGTCGAAGGTGTCGATCTGGCTGGCGCCGCCGTTCATCCAGAGCAAGATGCAGCGTTTGCCTTGTTTGGCTGCCTCCGCGGCAATGCTTTGCGAGTGAAAAAGTCCGCCCCAGTTGGGGACAGTCAATCCGCCGGCAGTCACCAGCGCGCCCTTGAGAAAAGCCCGTCGGCTCAGATGCTCGTGGGCCGGACAAAATGACGACATGATTCGTTTCCCCCCGATCAGTCTGGCCTCAACGGTTAAAGCGAAATTCAGCGCAGTTCACCAGCACCCAGATGGCTTCCCCCACCAGCGGTTCTGGCTTGTTCGTGGAGGTCAGGTGCTTGACAAAGCGGGCTTTTTCTTCTGGCGTGGGCAACCGGGTCAACGTTGCCAGGAACATCTGCTCGACACGCGCTTCCCAACTGTGGGAACTCTTGAGGAGGCGGTCCGCCAGGTTCCCCTTGTGCGGCTGGATCATCTGGCGCACCTGGCCGCTATTGTTCAGGAAGAGGTGTTCCGCCAGGCTGCCCTGGAAGTCGCCCCGCCCGTTGGTGGGTTCGCCAAAATACTGGGTGACGTATTCCTTCAACCCGGAGTTATCCTTCTCGTTCTCGGTGCCGGTTGCCACACGGAGAGAAGCGAGCAACTCCTCGGCGAGCAGCGGCCGAACGCGGGCACGCTCGAACCATTGCGGCAGCGCGGCGGTGGATGGTCCCCGGGCCGCACGCTGGTAGGTCTGGCTATTCACGAGTTCACGAATATACCATTTGAGATCGAATTTGTGAGCAATCAGCTGACTGGTCACAGCACGCATCAACTCGGGATGCGAAGGTTCTTTCTTTTCGCCCAGGTCGTCGACCGGGTGGACGAGCCCGCGCCCCATGAACTGCCCCCAGACGCGATTGGCGACCGCCTGAGCAAAATACGGGTTGTCAGGCGCGGTGACCCATTCGGCGAGCCGCGCCTTGCGCGAGAAGTGCGGAGGTGGCGGCATCTTGCCGCTACTCAAAGAGGGCTCCTTGAACCCCATGGGGAGAGCGGGTTCGGCCAGGGGCTGAGCCGCGCCCAGGAAACGGGGTGCGATCGGGTCCCCTTTTTTGCCGGGCTTTTGCTCCTTGGCTGATCCTGAAAAGAGCACTTCGCCCGTGCTTTTCTCACCCAGGCGATAGCTGCGCTGGTTTCCTTTGGCCGGGCCATCGACAACCACGAGGCGCACAAAGAAGGCCGCCATTCCGTAAAAATCGCGTTGCGTCCAGCGCTCATACGGGTGATCGTGGCAGCGTGCACACTGCAGCTGAGTGCCCAGGAAAAGACGCGTGATGGCGACCGTTGCCTCCTCGGGCTGGCCTCGAAACTGCACATGAAAGAGCGCCGAGCCCTCTTCCTCGCCCAGCAAGAGGGCGCGCACCCAGCGATCGTAGCCCTCGTTGCGGATCCACTTCTGTGTCAGCCATGCGCGGAAGTCATCGCGTTTGCGCGTGGCATCGCCCCCTGGGGGATGGCGGCCAAAGAGCACCAGATCCCAGGTGGTCGCCTGATGAGCGGCAAACCGAGGATCGGCCAGCAGCCGATCAATCAGCTTTTCACGTTTGTTGGGATCCTGGTCGGCGAGGAACGCGCGCGCCTCGGCCTCGCTGGGGATGGTGCCGACCAGATCGAGAAAGAGGCGTCGCAGAAAGGTGGCATCGTCGGCCAACCCTGCTGGCTGAATCTTCTCGCGTTGCCAGGTTTTTTGCACCTCAGCATCAATGCGCTGTCGCAGCGGTGGCTCGGCAGTGCGTCCTGCCAGAGGCAGGGCCAGCGCCACGAACAGTACGCCAATTCCTCGTCCGGCCATGATCCGATCTCCCATACGCCAGCCTGAACGCGATCACGGAACCTGTCTTCTTCCCCGTGTGCTTCGGGTAGAGGGAAGCACCCTGTGCCAGATGCCGTCCTGAGGCACGGTCGTGAATGTAAAGCAGCGGTAGGTGATTAACCCGAGGGCGTCAACGACGACGTCGGCGTAATCAGGATGGTCGCTGCCACACGCAATGAGCAGGACCAGGGACCGGTACATCGGCGGCATTGAGGACACGCAGTCAGCGGGAGCGCACCGACCATGGTGGGGACCTCGCAGGTGGGGTGCCAGGAGACTTTTAGCATGCCCACATTCGAGAGCGAATGCAAGAGCTTAGCGCGCAAAATCGCATTGCGCGCGCCAGCGCAACCAGTGATCGACCAGGGTCAGTGCCAGCATCGCCTCTCCCATGGGGACAAAACGGGGCAGCAGGCAGGGATCGTGCCGCCCGCGCGTGGCAATCTCGGTGGGTTCGCCGCTGCGGGTGACAGTCCGCTGAGAACGTGACAGGCTGCTCGTGGGCTTGATGGCGACCCGGCATACAATCGGTTCACCGCTGCTAATTCCGCCCAGCATGCCGCCATGGCGATTGGTCTCGGTGCCGATCCGCTCGCCCTTCCTGATGAAGAGATCGTTGTTTTCACTGCCGCGGGCAGTCGCCACGGCAAACCCCGCGCCGTACTCAAAGGCGGTGACCGCGGGCAACGACAGCAGGGCCTTGGCCAGATCCGCCTTGAGCTTGTCGAAGACCGGCTCCCCCAACCCCGCAGGGACACCCGTGGCCACCAGTTCGCTCACTCCCCCGATCGAATCCTGATCTTTGCGAACCTCCTCGATCAGGGCAATCATCCGGTCGGCGGCCTCTGGATCGGGACAGCGGACGGGGGTGGCTTCGACCTGTTCCAGAGTGACACTTGTCGGATCGGGAATAGAGGCAATCACCGTGCCTACCTGTTTCACATAGCCGACGATACGGATCCCGTGCTGGGCGAGCACTTTCTTGGCAACCGCGCCGGCCGCCACGCGACAGATCGTTTCGCGCGCCGAGGAACGTCCCCCACCGCGGTAATCGCGCAGCCCATACTTGGCATCGAAGGTGAAGTCGGCATGTCCAGGACGATATTTCTCCTTGATGTCGCTGTAATCCTGGCTGCGTTGATCGGTGTTGCGAAACACGATGCCGATCGAGGTGCCATCGGTCTTGCCGTCGAACACGCCGGACCAGATCTCGGGGAGATCCGCTTCCTTGCGCTGCGTGACAAGCCGGGACTGGCCAGGACGCCGGCGTTGCAGATCGGGGAGCAAATCCTCGACCGCAAGAGGCAGCCCCGGCGGACAGCCATCGAGGATGACGACATATCCCGGGCCATGGCTGACGCCCGCGGTGGTGACACGAAAGAGTTCGCCGAACGAGTTGCCTGGCATGCGCTGCGGATTCCTTGAAGGGAGACGGACGGAGGGATGATTACTTGATAAAGCGAGCATCGACCCAGTTGACATGATCCCCCACATCCCCGCGCTGGCCAAACTCCACGACCAGGGTGAGGGTTTTGGCTCCCCGAACATCGAGGCGAACGGGCAGGGCGCCGCGCGCCACGGTCACGTCCTTGTTGTCTTCCAGGGGGTGGGGGCGATCATCGACCAGAACTTGCAGGCGCACGCTGCCAGCACGCCCGCGGATTTCGTCGAGTCCCACCAGGGCCTCGAAACGCTGCGCCCCGGCGGGGACATGGTAGGTCAAGCGACTGGCGCTGTGCATGCCGATCCCGCGATCATGGGTTCCGCGCGCCAGACGCAGATCGCCCCGGTCGACACTGGCCCCCACCGTATAGTTCCATTTCAGATCGAGATAGGGGGTGTGCTCATAGCGGACCGGTTGCAGTTCATCCAGATAGACCGCTCGGGCCTGGAGGCGATCGAGCGCGATCACTTGCTGAAGCGGGATTTCCACGGTCGCTCCAAAGGCAGTCTTACCGCGCAGTGGCTTCCCCGAGGCGGCGGAGAGTTCCACCATGGTCAAGCGTGTGCCATCGGCGAGGACCAGGCGCGCATGGGGACCGCGCGGACGAGGCGCCTGGGAGAGTTCACTGCTGAGGGTGAGCGCGGAAACCTTGCTGAGAGGGATCGTGGTCAGCTTGCGCGCCACGTCGAGACGCAGTTCCTGTTTCTGCAGGCCGTCGAGCACTCCTTCCAGTTGATCGCCATTTTGCAGCCAGACCACATCGCGCGGGTGACGATCACTGGCCAGGCGGCGGAGCAGCGCGGGGATGTTGGCTGCCTGGTCGGGCGGTTGGAGCCACAGGACCGAAAGCACGGGCAAGGGCACCTGAAGGGGTTTGCCTTCGCCGAGCAGGGGATGCGTGAACGACAGCCGCTCCCCGACAAGCTTCACGCTGGTTAGATCGAGAGGAAGACGATCGCCATTGGTGAAGATTAGCTGAGCACTGGTTGGGTTGGCCGGGAGGGGGTGGTCGGCGCGGCGCAGGGTCAACCAGTCGTCACCCTGGTACAACGGGGTCTCGGCGGTTCCGAGGCGGAGTTTCCAGCTGTCGCCGAGTTCCCGCACGGGTCCGCGAAGGGGTTCGCCGGTGGCGCGCGAAACCACGAACAGCACCGGCTTCTCTCCGGGTTGGTCGGCACCCTGCACGACCCCCGCGAGCACTCCGAAGAGCGCGGTCAGGACAATCAGAAAGGGCGTGGTCCGCCCCGGGAGGGTGTGCGGGCTCATTTCTGCAGAATGGGGAGATAGTTATTGGGAATCTGCAGAATAATCAGAGCCATCGCCGTGGCATAGTGCGTGCAGATACGATCCCACCAGTAGCCTTCGCGCATCTGGCTGGCGAGCAGTTCATCGCGGATGGCGGGGAACCATTCGCTCCAGTTCGATCCGCCCGCGGTCCACATCGTCTGGGCGGCGTAGTAATGCCCGTAGAAGTAGGTCATATCCGGCCGGGGTGTGGGATTGCCGGTGGGCTTGCAGGTTTTCAGGTAGCGCAGCCCGGCGTCGATCTCGGGACCCTTGTAGATGCCCGCGCTGTAGAGAGCGGCGATCCCGGCGGCGGTGCGAGCGAACGCCTGCTGGGGTCCGCCACCTCCCTGGGCCATGTAGCGGAACCATCCCCCCCGCCGATCCTGGCACCGTTTGACATAACGCACGCAGGCATCAACGGTCGTTTTTGGCACTGCAAAGCCCGCGTTGCGTGCCGCACGCAGCGCCATGATCTGGCAGATGGTGACCGAGAGATCGGCGTCGCGCGTGTCGGGACGATAGCGCCATCCCCCCTCGGCATTCTGACTGTGCAGGATGAGTTTGACCGCAGCCTTGAGCTTGTCGTGCAACTCCTTGCGCAGGGCGCCATCGTGAACCATCCCGTAGACCTCGGCCAGAAAGAGCGTGGCAAAGCCGTGGCCGTACATGGGGCCATGCGGAGAGGCTTCGGGGTTGTGCAAAAAGCCGGGGTAGCGGCCTTCGCGGTTCTCCTGGCTGAGCACATAGCGAACGGTTTCGGTCAGGAGTTTGCCGTGAGGCCCCCGATCGGGTTGGCTGCCTCCGGAGAGAAACGCCAACCCGGCCAGGCTGCTGACCGCGACGTTGCCCTGGTAGGCGTTGGTGCCAAACGAACCACCTCGGCGACGCGAGGCGAGGAAGGCCAGGCCGCGCTCGATGGCGTGTTCGGCCTCCTGGGTAATCATGCCTCGGGAAGCGCTGCCGTCGGGGAGACCGGAATCGGTGCGCTCGCGGCCATCGCTGGAGAACCCCAGCGCGACCCCGCCCAGGCCAAGCAAGCCCAGCGACGTGCTTTTCAAAAACCGCCGACGATTGGACATGATCCACCCTCCAGCAAGTGCGGCTCCAGGGACGGTCCGGGCCAGGTCAGTTTCCCTTGCGGCGACTCTTCTCGGCAATGGTGCGGTAATACTGTCGGGTCAACTCGTCGTACTTGTCCATGAACTTTTCTTCCATGTAGCGGTGCATCTTGAGCCGCTCCACTTCATCCAGGTGGCCCCAGGTATCGAAACGGGGATCGAGCGGTTTTTCCCTGGCGCCGGTGGCTACCGGGGTTTCGCGTGGATTCATGGGGTTGGGATCCTGCGGTCGGCTTTGCGGTTGCTGGCCCGTTTGCGGGCGCGGGCGCTGCGCGGTCTGCGTTTGCCGTTGCTTGCGTCGTTCGCGACGGGCCTGCTGCGGGGTCCGTTCGCGTTCCTGCTGACTGCCGCCGCGCGGTTGCATTCCCGGTTGCTGCTGGCGCGACGCTCCCCCCGATTGCTGCTGGTTCTGCTGGTTCCGTTGGTTCTGCTGCGGTTGGTTTTGCTGATTGTCCTGGTTTTGCTGGCTCTGGTTCTGTTGCTGATTCTGATTCTGCGGATTCTCCTCGGGATTCTCCAGCCCCTGGATGAGGGCATCAAGATCCTTGAGGATATCGTCCTGCACCTGGCGCGTCGCGTCACCCAGTTCCTTGTTGGCCAGGCGCTCCTCCGCTGAGCGCGTGTTCTTGCGCAGCCGGTCGAGCACCTCCTGTTCGTCGCCGCCGAGGTCGGGCATCGCCGGTTGTTCGCGCGGATCGAGGCGCTCGTCGTCGGGCTTCTTCTCCGGTTGCGATGGGTTCTCCGGCGGTTGAGGCTTCTTCTCCGGCATGGGAGCGGGCGGGGTGACCTCCGCCGAAGGTTTCTTTTTCTTCAAACGCACCGGCGGTTCGCTGGTCACCCGCTCCGGTGGCTCCGCCAGGCCAGCGAGTGTGAGGGACAGGCAGCACACCAGGATCAGCCACCATGTGCGTGTCATCGGTCTTCACCTCCCATGCTGCCCTGGGTTAATTCCTCGATCAGATCGGCGACCTCGCGTTGCTCGCGCTGGATGGCGTCGAGTTCCGCTTTCTGAGCGGGGGTCCAGTTCTCGCGCTCGGGGTTCTTTTCCAGGAACTGCTGCGTGCGTTTGTTAATTTCCAGCTGCATATTCCGCAGCAGTTTGAGCTGCGCCAAAGGCGGAATGCCGGGGTTCTCCGGGCCACTGCGTCCCGAGGCGCCCCCGGGTTGACGCCCTCCCGCGGGGCGCGAGCTGGCCTCAGCTTCCTGCTTGATGGCGTCGAGCATCTGTTGCAACCGACGGAGCGCCTCGCTCTGGGCTTCCACCGCTTGCTGGTCGGGTTCGGTGCTTTCGGGGTGATCCTGGATCTGCTCGCGCTCGGCAAGGAAGCGTTTGGACGCGCGCTCCATGGCATCGGCAGCCCGACGCAGCATGCGCGCTACCACGAGGGTGCTGGTCAGATCCCGCTCGGCAACACTGCGGCTCTCCTGCGCCAACCCTTCCTGGGCGCGCGACAGATCCCCCAGGCTGATGAGCAACCCGCGCGACCACGCTTTTTGCTGCAACACCTGTTTGTGAATGCGTTCGCGCTCGGCAATCAGGCGTTCGTGGCGTTCCTTCAACCGTTTGAGCACGTCGGCAACGCGCACCAGCTGTTCGCGAGCGAGTTCCTCCTCGGCCTCGGCCCGAGCCTTCTCGACATCCTCCTGCCCTTCATCGAGGCGATCAAGTGCTTCTGCCTGTTGCTCAGGGCTTGGTTCGCCACGCTCCAGGTTGCGCACCGCCTGTTCCATCTGAGCCGCCGCCTGCCGGAGCGATTCGCTGGCGCGTTCGTTCCGCAGGCGCGACAGTTGTTTCGCCATCTCCTGCGTTTGTTCCAGGAGCTGCTGCTGCTCGCGGGCCAGCCGCTTGAGCTCTTCTTCGCGTTTCTTCGGATCCTTGAGCTGGGCTGCTTCCTGCGCTTTTTTCTGCAGTCGTTCCTGTTGATCGGCGAGTTCCTGGATCGCTTTCTCGGTTTCACGCAACTTGCGCTGGAGGCGATCGAGTTCTGCCTCGCGTCGGTCCTCCAGTTGCTTCACCAGTTTGTCCAACTCGTCGAGACTGGCGCGTTGTTGCTCGGTGGCACTCCCCAGGCGATTATTTTCCAACTCCTCGCGGGCGGTGCGCATCTTGCCGGTGATGTCGCTCTCAATTCCCTGGCGCTGTGCCTGATCGAGTTCAGCAGCGGTCCGGGGATCGCTTTCGCGGCGATCATTGGCGATGCGCTTCATCTTGTCGAGCATCTGGCTCATGCGTTCCCGCAATTTGCGCTGCGCGGCGGTGGCGGTATCGAGCTGAGCCTTTTGCTCGGGCTTGAGTTCCTCACGTTCCTTCCCCAGGAACCCCTGCTGTTTCATCGTCTCCACTTCTTCGAGCAGTCGGCGTTGCTCCTCCTGCAGCGAACGAGCCTCCGCCTTGATCTCGCGGGAACTGCTCCACGGCTCCATGCGCTGCAGAAGTTCGCCGAGGGTTTTCTCCACCTCTTCCTGGCGCCGTCGTGCCTCGGTCAGGTTGGGTTTGATGTCCTGCGGCGTTGAACCTTCGGTCGGCTGAGCCTGTTGCCGCAAAGTCTCGGCCGATGCCTTCAACTCGTCGGCCTGGCGGGCGAGTTCGCGTTCCCGTCCGGTCTGTTTGCGGGCCAGATCCTGTAACTGCCGAGCGCCCTTCTCCTGCTGTTCGGCCAGGAGTTCGAGTTCACGGCGCTGTTTCTTTACCTCCTGTGGGGTGGCGTCCGGGCGCACGGAGCGAGCGAGTTCGCGGAGGGATTTGGCCTGTTCTTGCAGTTCGCGTGCCTGGGCGGTGAGCTGCGCTGCTTCCTTTTCGCCAAGATCGCGCGCCTGCTCTTCGAGTTGGCGCGCCTGTTGTTCAGCACGGTCAGCGGCACGGTCGAGTGCCTCGGGCTGTCGTTGGCCGCGTCCTTCCTCGGGCAGCTCGCCCTGTTTCCGGGCCGTGGTCAGACGGCCTTCGATCTGCTCCAGTTCCTCGCGTGAAAGGCGATTCAGTTCCTGGCGGACGAGTTCCATTCGCTCCTGTACGGCGCTTCGTCTCAGCTGGTTCTGACGGAGGGTGTCGAGAATCCGCTCCACCCGGGTGCGCAGATTCTCCTGATCCCGTCCCTCGATACGTTCGCGGATCTGCAACTGTTGCTGCTGCGCCCGCGTCAACTGGGCCAGGTCCTGCGGAGTGAGTTTCCCCGTGCGTGCCAGGCGATTCTCGACCTCCATCACGCTCTTGATCGCTTCGCGCTCCTGGTTGCGCAGTTCCTGCAAATCCTGCTGAACCCGTGCCTGGTCCTGGTTAAGCGCCAGCTCGAGCGCCGATTGACTGACAATGCGGATCTCAATCTCATTGCTGCGCCCGGGCGCCTTCTCCGGGGTGACGTTGTCAAAATCGTCGGCACACGCGCGCAGGGTGATCACATCGCCCTCGCTGAGTGCACGGCCATCTTCGTGACGGAACTGAAACACGGGGAGCGGACGACTCACGGCCAGCCGTTGCTCGCGGAGACGTACCAGCCCGGCGTTTGCTCCCGGCCAGGTCAGCGGGGCGAGAACCAGCTGGGCAACACTCCGTTCGGGGTCAAAGAGGGGCCAGCGCCGGAAGCGTGGTTCGCCATCGAAGCGATATTCCAGCCACACAGCGCGCAGGCCGAAGACGCTGTCCTCGGCAAGCACTTCCAGGGGCAAGGTGGCTTCCGGGCGCACTTCCAGGCTTTCCTTCTGGGGGCTGGGGCGATCCAGGGTCACCGACGGCCTGGGATCGAGCTGCAGGAGCATCTCATACAGGCGGTTGTTGTAGAGACCGGTTTCGTCCTCAAAACAGATCTCGTAATTCCCACGTACGAGCGGCTGAAAACGGACATGGAACGATTGGCGATCCTCGGCCAGGGTGGCGGGGGTGCGCCCAGCGATCAGCTGGCTGATGGTTGACAGGGCATAGCCGCCCAGGGGCGATTGCGCTTGCAGAGGGGTCAGGAGAGCGGCGGTTCGCACCAGCTCGGGCTCGGGACGAAACTCGATCCACGCCGCACGGAGAGGGCGATCCACGGCGGCCCGCAGGTAGACGAACGTCCCCAGGGTGACGTCGACGTTGCCATTGCCATCGGGAAGCCACTGCGAGGAGCGATCGGTGTAGAGTGGATAGTCAAGCCGAACCTGGGGCGAGGGACGCCCATGCAAATGAACCAGCACCGGCGGGGGCAAAACCTGAACGCGATACCACGCGCTTTCCCAATCGTTGGCCCGTACCTGGAAGGAGAAGTCGCGCAACATCTGGCCGGCGCGGAAGCGTACTGAGAGTTGAGCACTGGCATGGTCCTCGCTCGGGGTCAAGGGAGCGCTGTGTTCGACCGGGGCCGCCCCATCCACCCGGTAGACCACGACAGCACGCTCGGGGATGATGCCGCGCACCATCCCGGTCACCTCATAACCCTCGTTGCGGCCGATGCGCAGGCGTGGTTGATCCAGTTCCAGAGTGGTCCAGTGGTGTGCTCCAAAGGGATCTGCCAGGCGCGCCAGGGCGATGCTGGCCAGCCCCGGGAAGAATGCCAGCAAGGGGAGGGCGATCAGCAGGGCGGTGAGCGCAGCGAGAACCGCGGTGTTCAATCCCCTCCGGTCGATGATGCGATTGAAATCGACCCCGTTGGCGCGCGACAGCGCGCGGCGGATGGCTTCCTGCAGCATTCCTGGCGACTGTCCAGGCGGGGCCTCGTGGGCAAGAAATTGCACCGTGCTGGCGAGAGAATCGTTGAGCGACGGATAGCGTTCCTCGATCTGCAGGGCGAGGGTGAGATCGTCCAGGCGTGCCAGCAGCGGGCGAAGGAGGTAGCTGTAAGCGAGGGTGGCGGTGGCTGCCACTCCAAGTACCAGCAGGAGGGCACGCATCAGCGAAGGGGTGTGCAAGCGCCAGTCCAGCACACAGGCACAGACCAGCCCGAAGAGAACGAGCGCGAGGACCCAGCTCAGGCCACGCACGGCGACGATCAGGCGCATCCGCCGGCGCACTCGTTGGAGACGCTGGCGGAGAAGGTCCGCCTCGCGGTTTCTGGTTGTGGCGACGACGGCCATGCTGGTTTCCTCGCTGGGTGCTCAGACCACCGCCCTGAGTGGGGAGGCGCGACGGTCGTGACAGCGTGTTCTGATCATAACAGATGGCGGAGCTTGCGTAAAATCCATTCACTGCTGAGAAAGAGGATGGCCAACCCGAACATCAGCGGATGATTCCACACCAGCCAGGGAGGTCCGGGAGTGCTCAGGGTCACGCGTGTGCCCCCCGGGAGATCGTCGAGCAACTGAGCGGCATCGTCCAGGGTGTAGAATCCGCCCTGACTGGTGTTGGCAGCGTTCCTGAGTTCCACCTGGTTCATGCGTAGCTGTTCCTTTTCGCCCGGGGGGGCGAGGACCTTGCAATCGGCCCGCGGTTTGGGGGCGGCCACAGGGGGTTCCACCAGCTCAAAGTGATACTGCCCCACAGGAGTCCGGGTGATTAACCCCTCAAAGGTGCCGCGACTGCCTTCCACGTAAGCCAACTTCACGGTGCGTGTTTCCTGCTCTCCGTCTCGGGCGACTCGACGATCCATCTGCACGCGGATGTTGGCGGAGTGGGAGGGAGCCGGTGAATCGTCGGGGAAGCGCACCGTAACCTTGATCGGTTCACCCCGCCGATAAGGTGTTTGGCGATCGAGACGCAATTCCACGCGTCCCTGGCGATTGCTCGCCAGATAGCGGACTGTTTGGATCCAGAACTGGTTGAAGCGCAACTCGTCCTCGCGCCAGCGCCAGCGCCAGGTTTCGTGGAACCCATAGAAGAGACTGCGCCCCGCGCCGACAAACTGCTGCACCACCAACGGTTGCTTGTTCATGCTTCCCCGTGCAGGGGTTCCCAACCCCTGCGCCTTGCGTGTCGGATGAGTGGCAAGCACCTCGGCGGCCCGTTTGGGCACATACCCCTGCGCCGCCCAGTAAAACTCGTGCAGATGGTTCCAGATCTGCTCGGCGTCTTTTTCGTTGAAACTGAAGATCGGGTGCATGCGCCCAATCGGGGTGAGTTCGGGGCGGTAGGGAGTCAACAATCCTTCCTCCGGCTCACTCACCGGATGGTCATCCAGGATATCGATGGGGAGGATATCCTTGAGAGGAGTGTCCTTGTAGGCATTGGGGGCAAAGCGTTCGCCGGCAATCATGAGCAGGCCACCGCCGCGGACCCGGACAAAATCGGCCAGGTCTTGCAGGTGCTGATTCATGCGGGGGTTGTCGCGTGGCCGGGGATCCACATCCCCCAGGATCACCACGTCGAACTGATTCAACTCCGCCTTGGTGGGGAAATCGGGCAAGGCGCTCTTGTCCTGGGCGGCATACTCGGCGTCCGCGTCGAGCAGCAGCACCTTCAGCTCGACCGTTTTGTTGTTCTTCAATCGCGCGCTTTCTCGCTCCAGCAAGGTCTTGATAAAGCGATATTCCCAACGTGCATAACCCTCAATGTACAGCACCTTGATCAGCTTTACCTCGCTGACCAGGACCGTCCGTTCCAGGCGATTGTTTTCGCGATCCACCTCGTCGGGTTGGGGCGGAGTTTCGAGGATGAAGGTCTTTTCGCCCGCTTCGGTGGGGCGGTAGTCAAAGCGCACCTTGACTGGAACGCCGGCGGGATCCACTGCCACCTGCTGGGCGGCCAGTTCTTTTCCCGTCGCCTTGTCCACGAGTCGAACCTTCGCGGCCAGATCGGGGTAGCCTTTCCCGGTCAGGCTGAGGTTGAACACCAGGGTATCGCCGACAAAGACGGTATCCGCGACCTCCAGATCGTGTAGCGAGAGGTCGCGGCTCTCCTGAGCATCGCCCATGCCGAGGAAGTAGAGCGGAACTTTCAGCTGGGCGGCATACTTGGCCGCCTGTTGTAAATCCTCTCCTTCGGTGGTGTTGCCATCGGTGATCATGATGATGGCCGAGAGCGCCGAGCCGCGAAAATCATTCAACACCTGGCGCACGCAGCTGCCGAGTTGGCTGGAATCGTGCCGTTCGGATGCCTGGAGCCCCAAAATGGCCTTGATGGCGTCGTCACGTTCGCTGGCGGTGGTTACCGTACTCAGGCGACTGGCGCGGGCCGAGCAGTGGTAGACATGGACTTTGACCTGACGTTTGACCATCAACTCAGTGATCCAGTCCTGCTCGCCTCGGGTGAGGAGGACCTGGGCGAGCGTTAACCGTTCGGGTTGTTTGAGGTCTCCCAGGTGCATCAGTTGCTCCGCCATCGCCTTCACCCTGGGATCACGATAGGCATCGGCTTCTCCCATGCTGGCGGAATCGTCGATGAGCAGGACAACATCGGGCCACGATTGCCGCTCGAACCACAAACGCAGTTGCGGCAACAGGACTCCCAGCGTTAAGAGGAGCATTCCCAGGCGCAGAGCCGACGAGGCCATCCAGAGCCCGACGCCGCCCGATCCCTGCATCGTCCCCGTGCGTGCCACGCTCTCGCGCTGGTAGAGCCAGACCACGAGCACACCCAGGCCCAGGAAAAGCGGAACGACAATCCACGGATCGGCCGCGCGATTCCACAGGTAGGGGAGAAACTCCAGATGCCAGCGACTGCCTTCTCCCGGGGCAGGCGGGGGGATGTCGAGCGCTCGCTCCACGCCCTGGCGAAAACTGTCGGGCATGAAGCTGAGTAAATCCCCGGTCCAGGCCGCATGCAGCACGATTCCGGCGAGGGCGACCGAGGTCACTCCCAGAACGAGCATTCCCGCGCACCAGGCCACTTTCCCCACGGTTCCCAGGGTCGTGGCCGGCCAGAGCGAGGCACGTTGGTCCCCAGAGGGCGCAGCGCTGTAGTGGCCGAAAAACCAGGCCAGGATCACCTCGACCACCAGCAAGGCGAGCACCATCAGGAGCAGCCAGCGGGCCAGGCCGCTGCCCACCTGACGCATCCTCTCGCCGCCACTGGCTAACACAGGCCGTTGCGAGCGCAGGGCTTCGCTGGGGTCGTTGAGCACCTGGAGATCCCATTCGGGGTAGCTCTTGCGGATCTCCTCCGCCGAGGTTCGTTCCGGGTTGCTCTCGGTGCTGTTCAACTGGGGAGTCGCCCGAGGAACGTTCACGGCGAACAGGTATTCCTGGGGATGCTGACCGATCACCGCGCGGTAGACGCCGCTGACATCGGTGTCAATCCAGCGCAGCAGGGTGGTTTCCTCGCTCACCTGCGCCTGGGTGCTTTCACTTCGCCCCTCGGGGGTGTGCAGAGTGATCTCGGTTTCACCGGTCGGCAAGGTGAGGAAGGCTTCGAGCGGAGTGCCAACGTCCACCGCCTGCTCGCGCAGGCGCCCCGCGCTGACGTGGTAAAGCAACTCCTGCATGAACCAGACGAAATTCCCCTGCTTGGGCCATTCGGTCCAATCGGCGTTCACGGTGCTGGTGAGCAGGGCCACGCGGCCGCGCATCTGGGGGGCGCTTTGCACATGGAGGGAGGCAGAGGTGCTCTCGGCGGGCTTGCGGTCTGGGCTGCGCAGCGGCGGGTGCCAGGCGAGGACAGCGGGATAGCGTGCCGCCACAATGGCCCGCTCGTCCTCGGTGACGGCGGGCTGTTTCCCAGGTGTTTCGGGAGCAGTCAGGAACGAGAGTACCTTGCGCGCCGTGGTCCGGGTGGGCAGCTCGCTGCGCACATACTCGAAAAACGGGACAGACAGCAGGCGCGCGCGCTCGCGATCGAGGCGAAAGGCAGCCAGGGGCGGTTCACGAAAGGCCTGTTCATCCGGGGCAAAGTGGAAGGTGTACCCTTGCGGGGCGCGCTGGCGTCCCAGCAGACGCGCGGGCAACAAGCCCTGGCCGTTGCGATAGAGCACCTCGTTGTACGCCGCCAGATCCACCTGCGAACCCAGGCTGAAGACGACCCCGCCACCCCGGCGCACATGGGCCTCCAGGCGCCGCTGTTCGCTCAGACTCAGGCGCGGGACATCGCAGAGGAACACACAATCGAAGTTGGTGAGATCCCCCAGCCCGGCATCGGCAAACTCGGCCGCAGAGACCTTGTGCGTGCGAACCTTGACCGGGGTGCTGGTCTGGGGAGCAGCTCCTTCAGTGGTGAACGGGTTGAGTGCATCGAGCAGATATTCGGTCGCCTGATCGTAGAGTGCGGGGGCCGGTTTTCCGTTCACCACCATCACGGGGATGTTCTCCCGGACGGTTACCACGGTGCTGCGCACATCGTCGAGTTCCTGTCCGTCCGCCTCCATGCGCACCTGAACCAGGTATTCGCCTGCCGAGGGAAAGCGATACTTGAAGCTGACCAGGTTCTCGCCCCGGGTCAGCGGGACCATCTGATAATTCTTATCGAGGATCTGAAAAGGAGGATCGCCAACCGCCACCGGAGCCCGCCCAATGCGGAGCGACACCTTCACCTGATCGCTGCTATCCGGCCCGTGGGAATAAAGGGTGGCCAGGATGGGGGTATCGGTATTGGCCAGCGCAACCGGAGCGCCCAGGCTCACGCTCGTGACCGCCCGATTGCTCGGAGAGATCCCTGCGCCGACATCAATGAGCGTGGTGCGGATGTGCTGCGCCTGCAATCCCTGGAGGGATGCAGTCAACTCGCCCGGCTGAGGCAGCAGCCAGGTTGCTCTCTGCAGATCGGTCAAAAAGTAGACTTCCTTGTCGAGGAACTTGCCGGGCGATTGCTTGACCACATCGGCAACCGTTTCCAGGGTGCGGCCCAGGTCGCTGTTGCCGTGGGGCATGCGCATCGTTTCCAGTTCGGCCAGCACCTTGTCGATCAACTCGGAGGGCCCCGGTCCGCCATTGGCCGCGCCGATCAGACGCCGGGGCGGTTCGGTCATCAAGATGATGCTGTAGCCGTCGCCGGGCTGGCTGTCGCGCACGATTTGCCTTGCCACCTGGCGCGCCTTCTCGAAACAGGTGGTTTCCCCGTTCCTGGCGCCCATGCTGAATGAACCATCGATCACCAGAATGCGATGAGTGCGTCGCCCCGCGGACGAGGCGAACAGGGTGTTCTCGGGAAGGATGGTCGCCCACAGATCCTCGGCCCAGTCCGTGACGGCAGCCATCGCTAGCACCAGGAGCAGAACGAGGAGTACGCGCACCGCCAGCAGCAACAGTTGCTCGATGCGGAGCCGACGCGCATTCTTCTTCTCGGCGGCGAGCAGAAAGCGCATGGCGGCCCAGGTCACCGTGCGATAGCGCTTGCGGTTGAGCAGATGGATAACGATGGGGATGGAGACAGCGCCCGCTCCCGTGAGCAGCAGCGAAATCGGGCTGCCAAAGAGGAATGCAACAAGTGGACTCACGGTGCCTCTCCCTCACACGAGCGCTCGCTACCAATGGCGACGAGGATCATTTGCGCGCCAGCCGATGAGCCAGGTAACTCGATAACGCCACCCCCAAAGGAACATCGGTGCAGAGTTGCACATAATCGATGTCCTGGTTACGACAGCCCCACTGAATCTCCTGCAGAAACGCCTGCATCTGGTCCAGGTACCCCTGGCGAAGTGCTCGCGGATCCGTGAGCAGTTCAGGATACTGCTCCAGACCACGAAACAACGTCGCCTCGAAGAACGGGAACTCCAGTTCCGCGCGATCCAGCACATGGAAGACCACCACCTCGTGGCGGCGATGCCGGAGATGAAGCAATCCCGTCAGCAGGGAGGCGGGATCATCGAAGAGGTCGCTGAGCACCACCACGATCGCGCGGCGTGTAATGCGCTCGGCGAGGTCATGGAAGATTGGCCCCAGTCCCGATTTCTCACGGTGCGCGCCGCGATTGAGAATTTGCACCACAGTCTTGAGGTGCGAGGGCTGGCTGGAAGGACGAAGAAAATCCCGCACCTGGTTGTCGAAAGTGACCAGTCCCACCGAATCCTGTTGTTCCAGCGTGAGATAGGTCAGGGCGGCGCTGGCCATCGAGGCATAGTCATACTTGGTCACCAGCGGAGTACCGTCGGCGCCCAGCGGCCCGGAACTGTAACGCATCGACTCGCTCACGTCGACCAGCAACCAGCAAACGAGGTTGGTCTCTTCCTCGTATTGCTTGAGATAAAAACGCCCGGTGCGGCCGTAGACCTTCCAGTCGACATGTTTGATGTCGTCGCCAGGGACGTACTCGCGATGCTGGGCAAACTCGACGGAGAAACCGTGATAGGGGCTCTTGTGCATCCCCGAGAGATAGCCCTCGACGATGAGCCGGGCCTGCAATTCCAGACTGCCCACTTTCGCCAGGGCGAGCGGTTCCAGATACTTGTGCGGATCATCCATCAGGGGGAACACCAGGAACGCGGGGAGTAGCACGGCAACAGGAACGCTCGGTTGGCGAACGCCTCGTTGCCGATGCCGGGGATCAAACCTTGGCTGATTTCTCTTCGAGGGCCCGTTCGTTGGGGTCGCGCGGGATCAGGTCGGCCAGACGCCGGACAATGTCGTCGGGCTTGATGCCCTCCGCCTCGGCGTTAAAGTTGGTGATGATTCGGTGGCGCAACACGGGGGCAGCGACCGCGCGAACATCTTCGCAGGAGACATAGTAGCGGCCATGAAGGACGGCGCGGGCCTTGGCAGCGAGAATCAGGAACTGCGAGGCACGCGGACCGGCACCCCAGGTCACATAATCGCGGATAAAATCCGGAATTTCAGCGCTCTCTTTCCCGCGCATTACCCCGAGCGTGGGGGAAGGACCGCGGGGGCCCTGGGGACCGCGGCGGGTCAAACGGGTGAACTTCATCGCATAGCGGATCACATAGGGCGCCACGGGCACCTTGCGCACAATCTCCTGCATCTCCAGAATATCGGTCGCAGAGAGCATGCGATCGATCTGGGGCACATGGGTGGAGGTTGTCATCTCGACAATGCGAAATTCCTCCTCCTCCTCGGGGTAGTCCACCAGAATGTTGAACATGAAGCGGTCCTGTTGCGCTTCGGGAAGCGGATAGGTCCCTTCCTGTTCGATCGGATTCTGCGTGGCCAGCACGAAGAACGGATCCGGCAGACGATGGCGTGTTCCGCCCACGGTTACCTGCCGTTCCTGCATCGCCTCCAGAAGGGCCGCCTGGGTCTTGGGGGGGGTGCGGTTGATCTCGTCGGCCAGGATCACATTGGCAAAGAGCGGGCCGTGCAGAAACTTGAAGGCACGTTGCCCGGTCGCCTTATCTTCCTGCAACACCTCGGTACCGGTAATGTCCGAGGGCATCAGGTCGGGAGTGAACTGGATGCGGCTAAACGACAACGAGAGCGAATCCGCAAGAGTGCGAATCATCAGGGTTTTCGCCAGCCCGGGCACCCCCACGAGCAGACAATGCCCGCGTGCAAACATGGCGATCAGCAGTTCCTCGAGCACCTTTTCCTGGCCCACGATCGCCTTGCTCAGTTCACGCCGAATGCGTTTCGAACCCTCGGTGAGGCGCTCGATGGCAGCCAGGTCGCCGTCGATGCGAGGCCATCCGCTCGGACCGTGGCCCGCGACCGGGACATCCACGGGATCGAGGAGGGGGGGATCATCGCTGGAGAGCCACGTGCCACAGCCACACATGCGGCGCCCACCCTCGGGCACCTGCACCAGAAGGCCACACGTTGTGCATCGGATGCTCGGCATCGGTATCGCTCTCGTAAGTTCGCGGTCGTTGATCTGCAGAGCCGATCGGTCAGGGCTTTCCTTCTGCCGTCGGAACGAACTGCCAGTTCCCCGCCTGCTCTCCGAGCAGGATCAGGAAGCCGCGCTGCTGCGGGAGCACACGGGGCTCGGGGCGCGGGAGCATGGGCGTGTGCCTGTGCCACTTCGTGTGGACTTGAAAGTGCAGCCGGACGGGATCGGCCGGGAGGTTCAGACGCTGCACCAGTTTGCCGGTCTGTGCCTCATGCACCACGAACGGAGTCCCTTCGCCGGCGTGCTGCTCCAGAGGCCAATCCACAGTCCATTTTAGCGAACCGAAGCGCCAACGAAACAGAATTTCCCGGTGACACGCTCCTGTGGGGTAACTGACAACGTAAGCCCCTGCTCGCACCGTGCGCCAGGGGCCGCCCGGACCAGCCAGCGCCTGGGTCCAGAGCAGTTTTCCACTGGCCAGCGCGCAGGCGTAAAGGACCTGATCCTGCACAAAGTAGCACGCATGCGCATCGGTGGCGAAGTGTTCCGCTGCCAGAGGACTCTGGGTGCGGATCACCGTCGCGTGCTCCCAGAGGGCGCGCCCGGTACGCGGGTCCAGACGTTGAATGGTCGCGCCGAAATTCCGCCAGGCAAGCACGAGTGTGGCATCGGTGGTCGCCACCTGTTGCGGGGCAGTGCCCGCGAGCGTGGTGCGGGCTTCGAGGAGGTGCGTCCACAGAATCTTCCCCGTTGGCGGATCGCGCTGGATCAACTGATCGATTTCCGCTGGAGGATAGCTGTTCAGCGTGGCACCCGTGCGCGGATCGACTCGCCAGGTTGTCCCATCCTCCAGAGAGAGGAGTACCCAAGCGGGGCCGACGATTCCCTCGGGGCGGAATCCAAGGGTGGTGTCGCCGAGGAAGGCGGCGGGCGCCCAGCGGAGCCAGAGCAATTCGCCGGTTTCGGGATCCAGGACGAGGAGACGCCGGTTCCCCTGAAAAACCAGCAGCGCCTTTGCAGTGGCCTGAAACCTGGGCACGGGTTCCTCCTCCTGGGGAGTTGGCAGCAGAGGAAGGTGATAATGCCAGACCTCCACCCCGTCCTGCATCCGCAGGCAGCAGACCCCGTCGACTCCTCCCACCAGGACCAGATCGAACTGTTGATCCACCCACAGTGCAGCAAACCTCAGACGCCGCTCCCAGCGCAGCGAACCGTTAGTGCAATCACGACATACAAGATCTTCTTTATTGGCAGTATAGAAGAATCGACCCAGGGGAGCGCCGAGTGGGCGTTGGCCAGGCGAAGGGCCAAGCCAGAACTGCTTCTGGAGAGGAACGTCGAGGCTCGGTTGGGGGTCTCGGGCAGGGAGTTCCTTGAGGCGACGCGCTACCCACTCGTCAATGCGATCTCGGGGGGAGACCTGAGGAAGGATGCGGTCGCCATGCTCACGGGCCATCTGCTCCAGGAGAGCGCGTGCGGACTCGGGGAGGTGTTGTCGTTCCAGGGCGTGGAACAAGGCGAGCTGGGCGCGGCCGCGATCGTCCGCCTGTGCGGGAGATAAGCGACGCAGCCAGAAGCGCGCCGTCGTTGACAACTCGCCGTCGTGCTTGCCCTGTTCCTGGAGCTGGATCAACTCGGGGAGATGCTGGAGAGTTACCTCGGCATGAGGGAACTGCTCCACCAGTTCGAGCAGGAGGGCATGGCGCTCGGGAGCTTTTTTTTCGCCAGCCATCGCCCCATCACGTAGAAAGGTGCGCGCGCGGGTTTCGACGTCGGCGTAAACGGCGCGACCGTACCGCGTGAGCAGGGCGTCGATGGCGGTCCTCGCCCAGACCGGGGCGGATTGCAAGAGATTCCGCGGATCCCGCACCTGCCCCTGGTGGAGGGAGCGATCCTGAAGCACAGTCTGATAGATCTGCAGCGCACGAGCGGGCTGGTCAGCGTGTTCCCAGCAGGTGGCTAACCGCGCCAGCGCCTCCAGGCGTTCAGCGAGGGCAAACTCCCTGGCGCTCGCTCGGGTGAGCCAGGAAGCAGCCGTATCCCAGCGGCGTTGTTTGCTGGCCTCCTCGGCTGCCTGGAGAAGCGCGTCGTGGCGTGCCCGCCGGGCCTGCTCAGGCAAGGGAACGCTTTCCACCACTACCCCCTCGCCGTGCTCCTCGGCCAGGCGCAGTTCCTGGATCGCCTCGGAAAAGTTACCCGCCGAGAGTTGAGCACAGCCCAGGTGATAGTGGGCGCTGCCAGAGTCAGGGTTGCGCCGGGTCTCCTCCAGACGAGCGTCCAGCTGAGTCGCGGGCTCCACGAAGACGTGCAAGACGGTTCGATTGGCGATCGCCAGACAGCCCTCGCCATACGCCAGGTTCCCACTGGGAAGACGGTGCAGGAGCGAAACATCGTCCGCCGGGGAGCCATCCTTCAGTTTGAGCGCATAAACCCTTTTGGGTGTGGGCCAGTACACCAGCTCGCCGGTGAGCAGACCCTGACCAAACGAGGGGAGGGACCCGCCATCGCCTGGTTCAAACCAGCCACTGCGGTCGCTGCCGGTCTCGGCGTCCACGGCGCGGAGCCCCGCGCGGGGAGTCTGTGTGGTGAAGAGCAAGCGCCCCTGTCCCACCCCGAGCAGATGAACCACCTCAATGCCGGAACGTTGCCAGAGGATCGCCCCGCTCTGGGCGTCGAGACAGTAGAGACGATCACAATCGGCCGGGGCGGCATAGATCTTTCCTTCCGCGTGGACACAGGGCGCCAGATCGCGCGGCGAGCGCAGGTGAGCGGGCTCCTCTGCCGTTCCACGCGAGGGATAGCGAATGGCCCAGACCCGTTTGCCCGTGTCGGCATCGAGCGCCACAATTGCCCCGGAGTGCGAGCAGTAGACAAGGTACGGCCCGGCCACCGTGAGCAGGTGATGACGGTAGCGCACTGCCCGGGGGGGGAGCTCGTGGGTGATGCACACATCCTGCTTCCAGCGCAACGGGGCCTGCCCACGGGCATCGAGAGGGTAACAGTGGATCGCCGTGGTGGTTTGATTGGTCGTGAAACGTGTGACAGCGAGGTAGGCATGGCGACCGCGCACCAGGGCCGTTCCCTCAAAGACGGCGTTGGGCGTTTCCGGTGTCACGCGCCAACGCAACCGCTGTTTGGGGCGCACGGGGCGACGTTCCAGACAGACCAGCCAGCTGCTCCCCTCGCGCGTTTGTTGACGCTCGGTGCGATCGGAACGAAGTCCCTGGGCTCCCAATCGCGCGAGTACGCAATCCGAGGTGGCAGTCAGGGTGTAGCGGAGGTCCTGGGGCGCCGGAAGATCGAGGGGGGGATCCAGACCGATGGTGTCGCGCGTGGCATCGTACCACTGCTCGCGCTGACCGGATCGCAGATTGTAGGCGGTCACCCGCCGGGCGTCGGCGAACAGCACCTGGCCATCGAGCAGGAGGGGGTGAAAGGCGAGCGATCGCGCCGCTGCCGTCACGCTCTGGATCTTGCCGCGGGGGAAGTTATCCTCGTCGGGTTCCCCTTCGCGTCCATCCAGCCGGAATCGCAGGTGTTGCCCTCGAACAAGCAACTGACTGATTCGGCGCGGGGTCAGGGAAGAGGCGGGGAGAAGACGCATGCGGGACGGATCGCCTGCAAACGTCGGCCATTCGTTGTGCTGGGCCTGCGGGAGGAGCGGTTCCTGTGCTGCAACCCGGGTGAGGATCTCCGAGTACTTCCCTTTCTGTCCGGCCAGGGTGCCCTCGGCCGAGGGATAGCGTTTGCCGAAAGCCGCCAGGTCGCTCTTCCAGCTGGAGTGGTGGCCAGCAAACCAGCGGGCAAGCAGAATCTTCGCCTGCGAGCGTGCGGGGTCGCCCTGCGGATCGGGATACGTCAGCGCCTGCGGGGATTCGCTGTCCTTGCCCTCGGCGGTGGGGAGAAGATGCCGCCACCAGCGCTCGGCCTCGTCAAACTCGCCCCGTTCAAAGGCGAGGTCGCCGAGCAAATCCAATGCGCGTTCGGCGGACCGACTGCAGAAATAATCCTCCACCACCCGTTGCAACAGAAGGACATTGCGTGTCTGGGTGCCTTCGGTCAGCCAGCGCTGGGCCTGGGCCTCGACCCGGGTTCGATAGCCGCGCAAGACCTCCGGGGGGAGAGCCGCAAGGCGTCGTTGACAGATCCAGCGTGCCGGGACGTAATGATTGTCCTGCAAGGGGACCAGATCGTTGCCGACCGAGCCAAGGATGGCAATCCAGTCTTCCAGCGCGTCCTGCCATTGTTTGGCCGAGGCCTTCTGAGCGGCGTCCGCCAACCGGCGCGCGGTCCGGGCGGGCGCGCCGGCGAGGGTGGCCTGGTGGTCCTCCTCGGCGGCGCGCAGCGTTTCGCCCGCCAGGAACGTTCCCAGCACCAGAAGCAGTGTGAGCCAGCGCGAACAGCGAGGCATGCCTGTCCTCCACAGAGAGCGTCCTCGGGACTCGTGGGCGGCGTGACCACAGGGCTCTCTTCAGGGTTGAGAGCGCCCCGCCTGCTGAAGCAGATAGCCGACGGTGAAGACGGCAATGCCAATGCCAGAAATGGTCAGCGAACGCCACAGAGTCACCTGGCGTTCATCATATACGTTGCCAGCGATGGCGATGGGGAGGAGGAGCATGCCGACCAGTTGCAGGAAGCGCCCGACCTTGTAAAGCATTGCGCGTGCCTCAAGTGCGGTAGATTCTCGATTCTGGGAAATCGCCGCGCTGTCGTTCCCGCTTCTGCGACATCCACCTCTTCATTGTAGAGCAAGAGGGCCGCGGGGGGCAGACATCGAGATGCCCTTCCTACCGCGGGACTTTCGCTCGCGTCCGTCAACCGCCAGAGCGCGCCTCGGGGCGGCACATGAATTGCATTCCCCTCCGCAACAATCGGGTCGGGCCTTTCCCTTATTCGTTCCCTGGCCAATGAATGTCCTTGACGGCGGGGGGGTGGGCACTACAACACGAAATGTCCATCGTCACGGGAAGCCCCAGGCTCGAAACCAGGGAGGTCGGACCTTGCGACCACCCCTGGCAGGCTTCTGAAATTGGTTTGATCATTGGCCCTCGTCACGAGTCGGGTGCCCTAGGAGGGATCACGAGTGATGGCTGGCTTGTTCTCGGCACGCAATGGTTGGCGTCTGGGGGGCGCGGCGGTGGTGCTCCTGACAGCGGTTCTGCTGTCTGGTTGCGAACCGGTTGATCCCTACCCCGCTGACCTCACCTATCCGGCTCGCTCCGACGTTATCGTTGTGGAAGCCCCCAAACTCGAAGATGTGCCTGCGGATCGACCAGGCCAGTTCACCGCCATCTTCGCGGGGCTGAAAACCCTGGACCGGCTGGAGTCCGAGGGGAAGCTCAATGCCAACACCCTGCCCCCCGAGTTGCAGGACTTGCCGAACCTTCGTCTGTACAAGACGATTGATCCCGAGCTGCTGCCTGCAGGAGCACGTGAGGCGCTGCAGAAGACATTGGAGAAGCATTTTGGCCGGCCCTCCGCGCCAAAGGTCGATCTGGACGACAAGGCCGCCCTTGAGCAACTCAAGCTCGATGACAAGACGCTGGCCGAGGGGAGCAAGCTTTATCGGCGGCACTGTCTGCACTGCCACGGGTTGACTGGCGATGGACGCGGACCGACGGCGCCCTGGGTCAACCCGCACCCGCGCGACTATCGCCCCGGCATTTACAAGTTCATTTCGGTGACTGAGGGGCGCCCGACGCGCGAGGATCTCAGCCGCACCCTGCACGAGGGGATCGAGGGGACCTCGATGCCTTCCTTCAAGCTTCTGCCGGAAGAGCACATCACCGCGATCATCAGCTACGTGATCCATCTCAGTCTGCGGGGGCAGATCGAGATGGAAGTGCTGAAGTACATCGACAGCAACAAGACCGATGTGAAGGCGGGCGACGTGGTGGATTATGTTGGCCAGATCGCGCCGGTGTTCCTGAAGGGGTGGTCCGATGCCCGGGCGAATGAGATCCCCGTTCTGGAGTATCCCAAGGAATTCAACGACAAGAAAGTCTTTGAGGAATCCGTTCGCAACGGGCACAAGATCTTCATCAACGAGGGCGGGGTGGAGGGTGCCTGCATCGGCTGCCACAAGGACTACGGACGCCAGAATCAATTCCGCTACGATGTCTGGGGAACGATGGTGCGTCCGGCGAACCTGACCACGGGAATCTATCGGGGCGGACGGCGGCCGATCGATCTCTACTACCGGGTGCATGGCGGCATTCCGCCTTCAGGAATGCCGAAGGCGCCCGACACGGTGGCCAAGAACCCGAAGTACATCTGGGATCTGGTCAACTTTGTCCAGGCGCTCCCCTATCCGAGCATGTTGCCTCCGGATGTGCGTGACCGGATCTACGGTGACAAGAAATAACGTTCAGCCTCGCGCCGTTTGGGCCGGGTTGTCTCCACGGTGAGCCGCGGGCTTCGGTCCCGAGAAGTCTCCGGCTCGCCAGGGTTCAATCGTTCCTTGAGGAGTGGATACCGTGCAGAAGGTGTGGGCTGTCCTGTTCGGTGTGGTGCTGGCCCTGTGTTTTGGCCTCTTCGTCGCTGCTTACTTTATCCCGGGGTGGTGGTTGCCCCACCTGGCCAACGAAGGCAACTGGGGCAAGGATGTGGATAATCTCTTTTACTTCATCCTCTGGGCCACCACGTTCTTCTTTGTGTTGACAGAGGTGATCCTCGTCTACGCCATGTTCAAGTTCGCCGGCGAACCCGGGCGCAAGGCGAGCTACACGCACGGCAATCACAAACTCGAAATTGCCTGGACCATTGTTCCGGCCGCCATTCTGCTGGTGATCGCCTTCTCCCAGGTGCAGGCGTGGGAGAAGATCAAGTATCAATCGCGAGCTCCGCTCCCGGATCAGATTATCGAGGTCAGCGCACGCCAGTTTGAGTGGCGCATGCGTTATCCCACCGTCAAGACCCGGGACGATCTGGTGAGCAACTGGAAGGGAGATCCCACCAAGGCCAACAAGCTGGCGGATCGCTGGGGGTACGATTATCTCGCCGACTTCGACGATCTCCACATTGGCAATGAGGTTCACACCTGGAAGGGGGCGCAGACACGCATTTACCTCAAGACGCGCGATGTTCTGCACAGCTTCTTCCTCCCCAACATGCGGCTCAAGCAGGACGCCGTGCCGGGCAAGACCATCCCCGTCTGGTTTCAGCCGACGGAAGCAAACGGCGAGTTCAAGGATGGCAAATGGGTCTATGACAAGGACGAGGGTGGGAAGGAAAAGGTGTGGGAGCTGGCCTGTGCGGAACTGTGCGGCTGGGGCCACTACAAGATGCAGGGGCATCTGTATGTCCACAAGGACAAGGCCAGTTATGAGGCCTGGTTACAGCATGCCCTGGAAAAACAGAACGTTCGCACCCGCGAAAAGAAATAATCCCCTGACAAGCATGGGCGTTTGGGACTTCGTTGGCGAGGGCGCCAACCGGGAGTCGCCCGTAGAAGAGGACCGTGTGCATGAGTGACAGCCATACCCAAGATGTCGGTGCTCATCACGGGCACACCGAACTGGGCTTCATCCGCAAATACATCTTCTCCGAAGATCACAAGATCATCGGCATTCAGTTCCTGTTCTCGGGGCTGATCTTTCTCTTCCTGGGCGGGGCGCTGGCGCTGGGCGTGCGCATTCAGCTGGCCTGGCCGAACAAGGACATCCCTGTCCTGAGCAACCTCTTTCCGCATAGCTGGGGCCACAAGATGGCTCCCGAGTTTTACACCATGCTCTTTAGCATGCATGCCACAGTGATGATCTTCTTCGTCATCATTCCCTGGTTAACGGGGGCGTTTGGCAACTTCCTCATTCCGCTGATGATTGGGGCACGCGACATGGCGTTCCCCAAGCTGAACATGCTTTCGTACTGGTTCATGTGGCCCGCCTTCATCATCTTGCTGGCGAGTTTCTTTGTCGATGGTGGGGCCGCCGGCGCGGGGTGGACCTCGTACCCCTTGCTGGCAAGTATCAACCTGGCCGCTCCCAACTCGGGAATGGGACAGGTGCTCTGGTTGACGTCGCTCCTCTTCGTGGGCATCTCGTCCATGATGGGATCGGTGAACTACATCACAACCATTATCAACCTGCGCGCCACGGGGATGACACTGAACCGCATGCCGCTTTCGGTCTGGGCGATGTTCATCACCGCCATCCTTCAGGCGATGGCCTTGCCAGTTCTCACCGTGGCGTTGATCCTGCAACTGCTGGACAAAACGATCAACACCACCTTCTTTCTGCCGCCGGGCGGCGCTCCCTTTGGCAACTGGCACACCGGACCTGGCGGTGGGCAGCCGCTGTTGTGGCAGCATCTGTTCTGGTTCTATTCGCACCCTGCCGTCTACATCATGATTCTGCCGGCGATGGGGATGGTGTCTGACATCATCGCCACCTTCTGCCGCAAGCCGCTCTTCGGCTACAAGCCGATGGTGTATTCGATGGTTGGCATCGCGGGGCTGGGCTTTATTGTGTGGGGCCACCACATGTTCCAGAGCGGTATGGATCCGCGTCTGGGCACCGGCTTCATGCTCGCCACCATCATGATTGCCTTGCCGTCGGCGGTGAAGACGTTTAACTGGCTGGGTACCACCTGGGGCGCAAATATTCAGTACACCACCGCCATGCTGAACGCCCTGGCGTTTGTGTCGATGTTCGTGATTGGTGGGCTGAGCGGTATTTTCATGGCGGCCACCCCGGTGGATGTCTATTTCCACGATACCTACTTCATCGTGGCCCACATTCACTACGTGCTCTTCATGTCGAGCATCTTCGGGATCTTCGCGGCCATCTATTTCTGGTTCCCCAAGATGTTTGGCCGGTTGATGAGCGAGCGGCTCGGGAAGATCCACTTCGTCCTGACCTTTGTCTTCGCCAACTGCACGTTCTTCCCGATGCACATCATCGGGATCGGTGGCCATCCGCGCCGTTATGCCGATCCGACGTTGTACAAGTTCCTGGAACCGCTACAGGGATTGAATGTCTTCATGACGGTGTGTGCCATTCTGCTTGGCCTCACGCAACTCATCTTCGTTGTCAACTTCTTCCTGAGCCTGGTTTGGGGGAAGAAGGCAGACCGCAATCCGTGGCACTCCAACTCGCTGGAGTGGAGCGCGCCCTCGCCGCCGCCGCACGGCAACTTCGAGACGGAACCGGTGGTCTACCGTGGCCCGTACGAATACGGCCATCCCGATCACAACGAGGACTACCTGCCGCAGTTTGATCCCTCGACGGTTGGACGTGGGACTCCGGTCCACGCCCACTAAGGGGCTTCTGGCGAAGGGAGAAGAACGCGGCGCGGTCCGCCTTCTTCCCCTTCGCCCTCGGTTGTCACTCGCCCCAGGCAGCACACGCGAATTGACCCTCCACGGACTGTGAATGAGCGACCCGGCCCTTCCCACTCCTGTTTCTCCCCGTTGGTTGCACGCCCTGGCGGTGTGCACCGTGGTGGTCACCTTCCCGTTGTTGATTCTCGGAGCGGAGGTGACGACCAAGGGTGTAGGGATGGTCGATCCTCAGGGGTTGCGCACTCCCTGGCACATCTTCACGGTGTCGCTCAAGGAACGTGGGTTGGGGTTTCTGGTCGAGCATTCGCATCGCACGGTCGGCTGGGTGGTGGGAGTGTTTATCCTCGCCCTGGCAGTGAGTACCTGGTGTGTGGAGCCGCGCCGCTGGGTGCGTATCCTGGCTGGATTGTGTTTGCTGGCTGTGTGTGTCCAGGGGATGCTGGGTGCCCTCCGGGTCCAGCTCCAAACCTGGTTGGGGCCAAATATTGGCGAACCGCTGGCCCTGATTCACGGGTGTTTCGCGCAACTGGTGGTGGCGCTCCTGGTGGCGGTGGCACTGTTCACCTCGCGTTCCTGGGCCAGACCTGCGACGCTGGCTGCCCAGCCGAGCGAGTTGAACGCTCTGTACCGCGGAGCCATCTGCTTGGTGGGACTGATCTATGTGCAGATCGTGCTTGGTGCCATCACCCGGCACACCAATTACTGGTTTGGTCCCCGGCTGCATCTGCTGACGGCGTTTCTGGTGACGGCGGTTCTGGTCGGCTTTTCCGTGCGCCTTGCGATGCTCAAGGGAGCAGGGGGGCCGTTACGGAATGTGGTTCGCTGGCTGTGGGGCATCCTGGCACTGCAACTGTTCCTGGGAGTTGAGGCGTGGTTGACGAAGTTTCAATCGGGGACGGCTCTGTGGTCGCAGTTGCAGCCTCTGCTCCAACCGTCGACCATAGCACCAAAGACGGACAGCCTCTTCGAGCTGTTTTATCGGGGGGTGGTGCGACATCCCGACTTCATTCGCTCGATCCATCTCCCCGTGGGAGCGTTGCTCTTTTCGCTGAGCGTGGCGGTGCTGCTCTATCTGTGGCGGAATGTCCAGGTGGAACAATCCTTGCGACCCCAGTTGACTCCGCATCAGGAGGCAGCAGCATGAAAGCCACCGTGCTCGCCTATCCGCAAGAGACTGCCCTGGCTCCCAGTCGGCTCGCTGATTATCTGGCGCTGACCAAGCCGCGTATCGCCCTCCTGGTCCTCTTTACCGTGGCCGTGGGCACCCTGCTGGCCGGGGGGGGGGCCGTGGATCCGCTCCTCCTGGTGAACACGGTGCTGGGAACCGCTCTGGTAGCCAGTGGCGCGAGCGCCCTCAATCAGTGGTTGGAGCGCGAGAGCGACGCGCGCATGCAACGCACCGAGAATCGCCCTCTGCCGGCGGGACGGTTGCAACCGCTGGAGGTAATCCTCTTTGGCCTGGCCCTGGGAGTGATTGGGGTGGGCTATCTGGCTCTGACCCTCAGGCAGCCAGGGACTCCTCTGGTGGCAGCGGTTACCTTCCTGAGCTACGTGGGGCTGTACACGCCCTTGAAACGGCGCACCGTCTACAACACCCTGATTGGCGCTGTTCCAGGCGCCTTGCCCCCGGTGATCGGGTGGTCGGCGGTGCGCGGGTTGCATGGGCTGGAGGTGTGGACGCTTTTTGCGATCCTCTTTCTCTGGCAAGTGCCGCACTTCATGGCGATTGCCTGGATCTACCGCGCCGATTACGCCCAGGCTGGCTTGCAGATGATTCCCGTGGACGATCAAACGGGAAGGCGCACCGCGCGGCACATGGTTGGCTTTGCCTTGCTCCTTCTGGTGATCAGTCTGGTGCCTCTGAGATATGGCATGGGACCGATTTACCTCGTCGGTGCGCTTTTGCTGGGGCTGGGTTTCCTGGCCCGAACGCTTGGCTTTGCTCGTCGCCCTTCGGATCAACAGGCGCGGCGCGTGTTGCGTGCCTCGCTGATCTATCTGCCTGGTCTGTTCGCCCTGTTGCTTGTGGACGGCCTGTTCCGTCCCTGATCCCTGACCTCTGACCCCAGAATCTGGCCATGACACAAGCTCATCATGATGAAACCCAGCCCTCGATGGGGCTGCCTCTGCCGCACGGGAAGCTGGCCATGTGGCTCTTCCTGGTCACGGAGATCATGTTCTTCACGGCGCTCATCGGCGTCTATTTGTTGCTGCGCAACGGCACCCCGTCGTTGCGGGTGACCAAGCCAGACGGCACGATGGAGGTGATTGCCAAGTGGCCTACCCCCCACGAGGTGCATCTGATCGAGGCCATCGGGGCGGGGAACACCTTTGTGCTCATCTGCTCGTCGTTGACCGTGGTGCTCGCGCACTACTGGCTGAGCAAGGGCGACGCCAAGAAGGCGACGCGCTTCATCGGCATCACGCTGGCGCTGGGGTTGCTGTTCCTGGTGGTCAAGGCCTACGAGTACAACTCCAAGTGGCAGCACCAGATTCTCCCAGGGAGAATCGGCGAGAGTTTGCCCGGGATGCCTCCCGAACGCGAACGGCAGTATCACGGGGTGGCTGAGTTGTACACGGCGAATGTCCGCACGGACCTGGACGAGATCATCAAGGAAAAGCCCGCCGGGGTGTCGGCGGACACGCTCGCCCTGTGCGAGAAACTGCGCAAGGACATGGATGCGTCCACAGTGGAGCGGATGGTCAAGAAGGATGGCCAGGATGTCAAGTCGTCCACGTATCAACGACCGCTCAGCCCGCCCGAGGTGGGCAAACGGGTCAATGAGATCCTGGAAGAAGCCGAGAAAAAGGGCGAGCATCTGCACCTGGCTCCGACCATCCCCTACGGCAACATGTGGGCGTCCTGCTACTTCGCCATGACTGGGTTCCACGCCCTGCACGTCTTTGGCGGGCTGGTGGTCTTCGCCATCTTCCTGATCAAGGGATTGGTGGGCAAACTCGGTCGGCAGGATGAAGGAGCGATTGAACTGATCGGCCTGTACTGGCACTTTGTCGATATTGTGTGGATCTTCCTCTTCCCGCTACTCTACCTGGTGTAAGTAGACTGGACCCTGTCTGATAGGAGTTGAACCGCCATGGCGGATTCGCATGATAATGGCAATGTGCACAAGTCGTACATGATGGTCTTCGTGGCCCTGGGGGTTTTCACGGCGCTGTCGTTCGTGTTCAACTTTGCCGCTCGCCACGAAATCATCACCAACCACCTGAGCGCTGGGCTGATCATGAGCGTGGGGGTGGTCAAGGCATGCCTGGTCGGCTACATCTTCATGCATTTGAAGTGGGACTGGAGCAAGCTGTACTATCTCATCATCCCCGCCTTCATTCTCGGCACCATGATGATGATGGTTCTCTTCCCGGACATTCTGGAAGCCTGGTTCCATCCACTGCCCACCGACTACCACCCCTGGCAGTAATGGGGTTCCTGCTCCTTCCCCGAGATCAGGAGAGCGGAGCATTTTCTCTGTCTCTCCTGATCTGGGGCGAATCCTGGCACCGGAGATGATTTCATGTGCTGCCCCATGGCGCGATATGCTCTCCTGCTGCTGCTGGGACTGGGAATCGTGAGTGGGCTTTCGTGCAGTTCCCATCCTCCGCAGGACAATCACGACGATCTTGGCCCTGTGGGGAGCTTTCGTCTGACGGAGCGCAACGGCGAAACAATTACCGAGCAGACCTTGCACGGGAAAGTCTGGGTAGCGAGCTTTGTCTTTACCCGCTGCACAGGGCCTTGTCCCCAGGTGACCGCCACCATGGCTCGGTTGCAGCGAGATCTCGCCGATCTTCCCGAGGTACGTCTTGTCACCTTTACCGTCGATCCCGAACATGATCGCGCCAGGGAATTGCAGGAATACGCGAGTGCCTTTGGTGCCGATCCGCAACGCTGGCTCTTCCTCACCGGGCCAGAGGAAGACATTCACCGCTTGCTCCTGGAAGGCTTCCATGTCGCGGTGTCGGTGAATCGGGGGGAGGACCGCAAGCCGGGGAGAGAGGTGTCACACAGCTCGCGCCTGGTCGTGGTGGATCGCCACGGGCACATTCGGGGATACTACCAGGGCGTGGCTGATGATGTCGCTGACCCTGCCGCGCAGCAGCGCTTTGAGGAACAACTGAAGCAATTGCGCCAGCAACTTCTCGCCCTGACGAAAGAGCCAGCTTGATGGGAGCAATTGACTTTCCGATGCTCAATGCCTCGCTCAATTGCGCGGCGGGCATCCTCATCGTTACGGGCTACTTCGCCATTCGCCGCAAGCGGATTCCGCTGCACAAGACCTGTATGGTGAGTGCGCTCGTTGTCTCAGCGTGCTTTCTCGGCTGCTATCTCTACTATCATGTGGTGATTCAACAGGGAAAACCCACCTATTTTTCCGAGCGTGCCCCGGCGGCCCCCTCGTGGGTGGGGAAGATTTACCTGGCGATTCTGTGGTCGCACATCTTCCTTGCGGCGGTCACCGCTCCGCTGGCGCTCTTCACCGCCTACCAGGGCTGGCGCGGACAGTTGCAGCGGCATGTGCAAGTGGCACGCTGGTGTCTCCCCATCTGGCTTTATGTGTCGATCACGGGGGTGGTCGTGTACTGGATGTTGTATCGCCTCTATCCGGCTCCCTGAGGGTTCGGTACAATGGGAAAGTTATCACCTCGCACAGCGAAGGAGAGGTGTTCAATGCGCTGGTTGATCTCCCTGGTGTGTCTGGTTGGTCTGTGCTTTGCGAATCCGATGGCGCCGCAAGCGCGTGCCTGTCCGATGTGCAAGGAAGCGATCAACACCACCAACGACATGGAGGAGGTCTACGATGATCCCTTCACCGAGGCCCGCGCGTACAACACCAGCATCTACATGATGGTGGGTATGCCCTATCTTCTGCTGGGCACGGTGGGGTATCTGATTTACCGTCATCGCAAACAGCGGTCGACGTGGAGCCCTCTCCCTGACGATCCTCAGCTTTCAGCCGAGCAAGGAGATCCGTCATGTCCCACTCCGTCACGCGACGAGACTTTCTAACGCACACGGCCCAGGCCGGTGCAGCCGCTGGCCTGATCGATCTGGCCTTTCTCGATCAATTCCCTGCGCACGCCGCCGACAAGGAGACGCCCCGGTTGGTACCATTGAGCGCCGACCTGGAGCCTCTGGTTCGCCTGATCGAAGACACGCCGCGCAACAAATTGATTGAGAGCGTGGCCCGCCAGGTCCGAGCAGGGACAAGTTATCAGCAACTGCTGGGTGCGGTTCTCCTGGCCGGGGTGCGTGGGATCCAGCCGCGCCCGGTGGGGTTCAAGTTCCATGCCGTGCTGGTCATCCATTCGGCCCATCTGGCCAGCCTGGCGGCGACCGACAACGACCGCTGGTTGCCGCTGTTCTGGGCGCTCGACAACTTCAAGAATTCGCAGGCGGCCAACAAAACCCAGGGCGATTGGCACATGGCGCCGGTCCACGAGGCGAAACTTCCCTCGGCGACGCAGGCACGCAAGCGCTTTGTCGATGCCATGGACAGCTGGGACGAGGAAGGGGCCGATGTGGCCGTGGCCGCCCTGGCGCGAACGGCGGGCGCCAGCGAGATCTGCGAACTCTTCTGGCGCTATGGCGCCCGTGACTTCCGCGATATCGGCCACAAGGCGATCTACGTTGCCAACGCCACCCGGACCCTGAACACCATCGGCTGGCGACATGCCGAACCGGTCCTGCGCTCCATGGCCTATGCCCTGCTGGAACACGAGGGCGACAACCCTGCCAAACGCGAGGACGAGAAGGATGTGATCGGCCGCGAGAACCTGAAACGGACTCGCCAGATTCGCCAGGGGTGGACCCAGGGCAAGGTCAGCGCTCCGGCCACGACGGAATTGCTCGCGGTGCTGCGCAAGGCCACTCCCGACGAGGCATCGGAAGAGGTCGTCACGCTGCTCAACAAGGAGATCGCGCCCGCCTCGATCTGGGATGCGCTCTTCCTCGGTGCGGGTGAACTGTTGATGCGCCAGCCGGGCATCGTCGGCCTCCATTGTGTCACCAGCGCCAACGCGTTGCGCTACGCCTTTGACACTTCCGGCGACGAGCAAACGCGCCAGTTGATGATGCTCCAGGCGGCTGCTTTCCTGACGATGTTCCGCAAACGCATGGAGAGCGGCAAACTCGCCGAGCTGGCCATCGACCGGATCGAACAGGCGGAGTTGAAGCCCGAGGGAACCGCCGCGCTGGGCGAGATCTTCCGCGACGTGAGTTCTGATCGGCTGACCGCGGCGCGCAAGACGTTGACCCTTCTGGAGCGCAAACCCAGCGCCCTGGACCCCCTCATGAAGGAGGCGCGGCGGCTGATCTTTGCCAAGGGCAACGATTCGCATGATTACAAGTTCAGCTCGGCGGCCCTGGAAGATGCCTACCATGTGACGCCGACGTGGCGTAACCGCTACCTGGCAAGCAGCCTCTTCCACCTGCGCGGCAGTGGCATGAAAGATACCGACCTGTTGCGTCGCACCCGCGCGGCGCTGGAAGCTCAGGGGTAACTCGCACGGTTCAAGGGCACGAAGCACCGCCTGGCTGCCTTTCTCCGGTCGGCACCGGAGAAGCAAGGTCAGGCGGTGTTTCGCATCCTGGTCGATGGAAGAAGAGGAGCGTTTCCATGCCCGCGACCTTGCTGGATGGCAAACAGGTGGCGCAGACCTTGCAGATGGAGATCGCTGCGGAGTGCGCGACCTTGTTCCGGGAACGTGGCGTTCGCCCCGGGCTCGCGGCGGTTCTGGTCGGCGACAACCCGGCCAGCCAGGTGTATGTGCGCAACAAACGCAAGGCGTGTGAGAAGGTGGGGATGACCAGCTGGCTGCATCACCTCCCGGCCGACACCACCCAGGAGGCGCTTCTGCATCTCCTCAAGCAGCTGAATCATGATCCGGCGGTCCATGGCATCCTGGTGCAGCTGCCATTGCCCAAACACATTCACGAAGCGACCATCATCCACGCGGTGCATCCGGTGAAGGACATCGATGGATTCACTCCCGAAAACGCCGGTTTGCTGGCGGTTGGCGAGCCGCGCTATATTCCATGTACGCCCCATGGCGTGCAGCAACTCCTGCTCCGGAGCGGCATCGCGCTCGAGGGGAAGCATGTGGTGATCGTGGGGCGGAGCACGATCGTGGGTAAATCGTTGGCTCTGTTGCTCTTGCGCAAGGCGAAGGGGTGCAATGCCACGGTCACGGTGTGTCACTCGGCAACGAAGGACATTGCGTCGTTCACGCGCCAGGCCGATATCGTGGTGGTGGCGATGGGAGTGGCCCATTTTCTGAAGGCCGAGATGGTTCGCCCCGGGGCGGTCGTGGTCGATGTGGGGACCAATCGCTTGCCCGATGGTCGATTGGCAGGCGATGTGGATTTCGACGCGGTCAAGGAAGTGGCGTCTTCTCTCAGTCCGGTCCCCGGGGGAGTGGGCCCGATGACCATTACGATGCTTCTGTTCAACACTCTGGAGGCGGCGCGGCGTCAAGCGCGCTGAGGGAACCTCTCTTTTCTGGCCGAAGCCTCTCGTATACTAGGGATAATGATCAGGTATTTCCGCACGGACTTCGGCCCGCGATGATCGGTAGTAACGCCACCATCCCTGCTGCGCATCCCTCGCTCCCCGGCGGACTTGGTCAGGGATACGATCAGCTTGTCGCTGGCCACGACGAGATGATCGATGCCCAGAGGGAGGTGCGCCCGCACTGGCAATCGTTACTGCGTGCGCTCAATCAGCTGGGGACTTCGGAACTCGCGCGGCGCTGGGAAGAGGCACGGCACCTGATTCGCGAGAATGGGGTGACGTACAACATCCATGGCGATCCGCGCGGGCTGGATCGGCCCTGGCAGCTCGATCCGATTCCCCTGGTGATCAACGCCAGCGAGGCAAGTATTCTGGAAGCCGGGTTGATCCAGCGGGCGCGCTTGCTGGAGATGATCCTCGCGGATATTTACGGTCCGCAACATCTGCTGCGCCAGGGACAGCTCCCCTGGGAGTTGATCTTTGCTCATCCCGGCTTTTTGCGTCCTTGCCATGGGTTGCGCCCGCCGGGGCAGCGTTATCTGCATCTGTATGCCGTGGACCTGGGGCGCACCAGCGACGGCACGATCTGGGCGCTGGGGGATCGCACCGAAACGCCGGCGGGGATGGGCTATGCGCTGGAGAATCGCATCATCCTCTCGCGCACCTTGCCCGATGTCTTTCGCGATTGCGGAGTGCAGCGTCTGGCGCTCTTTTTTCGCAGCATGCGCGAAACGCTGCGCCTGATGGCGCCGCACAACCATGACAATCCGCGCATTGTCCTTCTCACCCCGGGGCCATCCACCGACAACTACTTTGAGCACGCCTACCTGGCGCGCTACCTTGGCCATGTGCTTGCCGAGGGCGCCGATCTGACGGTGCGCGACAATCGCGTTTATCTCAAACTCCTCGGCGGGCTGCAGCCGGTCGATGTGATTGTGCGTCGTCTGGACGATGCGATGTGTGATCCGCTGGAGTTACGCGGCGACTCCTTCCACGGAGTTCCCGGTCTGCTGCAAGCGCTGCGCGCGGGCAATGTCGCGGTGGCCAACACACTGGGAAGCGGGATTCTGGAATCGCCCGCCCTGGCCGCCTTTCTCCCCTCGCTGTGTCGTTCGCTTCTGGGGGAGGATCTGAAAATATCCTCGGCGCCGGTGTGGTGGTGCGGCGAAACCAACGGGCTCGATCACGTCCTCTCCAACCTGTCGCGTCTGATCCTCCGCCGGGTTTCTCAAAACCATCGCCAGCATCCGATTGTGGGGTCGCATCTCACCACGCAACAACGCGAGGATCTGCGTGACCGCATCTGTGCCCGACCGGCGGATTATGTCGGCCAGGAACCGCTGCAACTGTCCACCGCGCCGGTCCTGGCCGGGCAGCGGTTGGAGCCGTGGTCGCTGGTGCTGCGTGCCTTTCTGACCGCCGTCGAGGGAGGCTTTGCGGTGATGCCCGGAGGGCTAACGCGGGTCGCCTCCAACGCCCCCGAGTTACTTGCCACCTCGTTGCAAAGTGGAGGCGGCAGCAAGGATACCTGGGTCCTCGCCTCTGGGCCGGTGAGCACTTTCAGTCTGTTGCGTGGCACGGTGCAGCCGGTGGAACTGAACCGCGGCGGCGGCGATCTCCCCAGTCGGGCCGCCGACAACCTCTTCTGGATGGGGCGGTATGCCGAGCGAGCCGAGGGAGTCGTCCGGCTTTTTCGAGCGATCCTCGTTCGCCTGACTGAGTGGTCGGGGTTGATCGAGGTGCCCGAGTTACCGCTTCTCCTGCGCGCGCTGACCCAGCTGACCCAGACCTTTCCGGGATTCACCGGAGTGGGCGCGGAGGTCCGCCTGGCCAATCCCGAGACGGAGATTCGTTCGCTGCTCTTTGATCGCCATCGCCCCGGGAGTCTGGCGGCCACGTTCGAGGGGTTGCAGCGCGTGGCGAGCATGGTCCGCGATCGCATCTCCACTGATATGTGGCGGATCCTGAACAGTCTCGATCTGGACGACTGGGGGGCTCGAGGCATTCAGCGCCCTCTGACGGCGGTCCTCGGCCTGCTCAACCAGATGGTGTTGACACTGGCGGCTTTCGGTGGGTTGGCGGCCGAGAGCATGACTCGCGGCGCGGGCTGGCGATTTCTCGATATGGGGCGGAAACTCGAACGGGCCGCCAACATTCTCTCGCTCATTCGCAGCACCATGAGAGAGAAGACCACCGCCGAGGGGCCGCTGCTGGAAGCGCTGCTGGAAATCCTGGATAGCACCATGACCTTTCGCCGGCGCTATCTGAACAGTGTCGCCCCGGCGCCCGCGCTCGATTTGCTTCTGGCCGACGAAACCAATCCGCGCTCGCTGGCGTTTCAACTGGTGCAGCTGGCCGAGGATATCGACAATCTGCCCCGTGCTCAGCCGACCGCCGGGCGCACTCCCGAGCAACGCGTTATCCTGTCGATGGTGACGGCTGTGCGTCTGGCCGAGGTCCTTTCCCTGTCGCAGCTGAACGAGCAAAACCAACGGTCCAATCTGGAGGAATTTCTGGCGCGCCTGGAGAGCGATCTGCCGCTGCTGTCCGACGCCATCACCAGCTCCTTTCTTAGTCATCTGCAGCTGTCGCGTCAGTTGGCGAGCGAACAGCCGGGGAGCCGGTCATGATTTACCGCATCGCGCACAGTACGATTTACCAGTACAGCGATCCGGTAACTTTCTGTCAGAATCTCGTGCATCTGACGGCGCGGCAGTCTCCCTGGCAGGCATGCAAGCAGAGCCAGTTACTGGTCAATCCCTTGCCGGCGGTCACGGCGTCGCGATTGGATTACTTCGGTAATCCGACCACCTATTTCTCCATTCAGGAGCCGCATTATCGGCTTAGTGTCACGGCGATCAATGTGGCCGCGCTGACAATCCCGGTCACGCCCCTGGCTTCGAGCACCCCTCCCTGGGAAGTGGTGCGGGACATGATTCGCTCGGCCCGGAGCGATCTGCGCCTGGAAGCGTGCCAGTACGTGGTCGATTCGCCCTATGTTGCCAGCAGTTCGGCGCTGGCGGAGTATGCGCGGCCGTCCTTTCCTCCCCGGCGACCGCTGCTCGAAGGGGTGCTCGATCTGATGCAGCGGATCCATCGCGAATTTCGCTACGACAGTCGGGCGACCACGCTGGCGACTCCCTTGCAGGAGGTGCTCGCCGGGCGGCGCGGCGTGTGCCAGGATTTTGCGCATTTGCAGATCGGCTGTTTGCGTTCACTCGGTCTGCCGGCCCGCTATGTGAGCGGATATCTGCTCACCACGCCCCCGCCGGGGCAGCCACGCCTGATCGGAGCCGATGCCTCGCACGCCTGGCTCTCGGTCTTCTGTCCCGAGCATGGCTGGATCGATATCGATCCAACGAACAACGTCATCCCGTCGGATAAACATATCTTGCTGGCGTGGGGCCGCGATTACGACGATGTCAGCCCGATGAAGGGGGTCATCCTGGGAGGCGGTTCGCACACCCTGACCGTTTCTGTCGATGTGATTCCCGTGGCGGAAGCCATGTTCTAAGACCCCGACCGCGGGGCAGGAGCCTGTGATGATTGATCGCGAAACCCTCGACAAGATTCCGCCCGGGACGCACCTCCCCTCGGTGGTCAATGCCATCATCGAGATTCCCAAGGGGCGACGCAGCAAATTCGAGATCGACAAGGCGACCGGACTGATCCGTCTGGATCGCTACCTCTATTCCTCCAGTCACTATCCGGGGGATTATGGCTTCATTCCGCAAACGTTGGCGGAGGACGGCGATCCGCTCGATGTACTGGTGATGGTCAACGAGCCGACGTTCTCGGGGTGCCTGATCGAGACGCGCGTGGTGGGGCTCTTTCGCATGCGCGATCGTGGGGTGAATGACTACAAGGTCCTGGGGGTGCCGCATCGCGATCCGCTCTTTGGCGAGTTTGAAGATCTGAATGATGTGCCCATCCATTTTCTGCGTGAGGTGTCGCACTTTTTTGGCACGTACAAACAGCTCGAAGGAGTGGTGATCGAGACCGTCGGCTGGTCGCGGGCTGCCGAGGGAATCGCCTGTGTGCTCGATGCTGTCGAGCGTTACAAGAAGGAGAAGGAAACGCGGTCGCCGAACTGAGCAGTCCGCATTGCTCCGGCGCGAGCGTCCTTGCTATACTCCGGCGAGGCACGTCCATTGTCGAACAGGAAGGGAGTCCTGAGGTGCGTCGGTTGTGGCTTGGCGCCGTGTTGATCACTGGGTGCCTGTGGTGCCTGCTGTTGAGCGGGTGCAGCAAGGACCCGGCGGCGCTGGCGAATGTGCATGGCACCGTTTTTTTTCGCGGTGCTCCCGTGCAGGGAGGGACGATCGTGTTTGCGCCCGATCCCACCCGCGGTGGCAACGGACCCCTGGCGTTTGCGGAGATCAAGACCGATGGTTCCTATCGCCTGCAAACGGGCGATACCATGGGGGCCACGCCGGGCTGGCATCGCGTGACCATCGCGGCCCACCTCCAGATGGAGAACCAGATCATGCGCATCCCCGCCACGTATTGTGATCCGGAGCTTTCCGGCCAGCGCATTGAGGTCAAGGCCGGCCACGACAACAGCATCGATCTCCATCTGGATTGAATCCCTTTCTGCCCACCTCTCCCCGCTTGCCATCCTGCTGAGACTTGTTCTTGACCGAGTTGCGCTGCCCGTGCTACATCTGGTCCGCGACGGAAACGGAGCATCAGAAGACAAGGATGGCAGGAATTATGCTGACCGCGTCGGTTGCCTGGCCTCTCAATGCGCAGGCTCCTCCACGGCTTCCCGATGTCCCTCTCGTGTCAGTGTGCATTGTCAACTGGAACAACACTTCGTTGCTACGCGCCTGCTTGACCTCGTTGCTGCATCACCAGCAAGGGGTGTCGCTCGAAGTGATTGTGGTGGACAACGCCTCGACCGATGGCGCTCCCGAGATGGTCGAGCGCGAGTTCCCCGAGGTGCGCCTGGTGCGCAACGCGGTCAATCGAGGCTTTGCGCGCGGGAACAACCAGGCGGCAGCACTGGCGCGCGGCGACTATCTTTTCTTTCTCAACAACGACACCGAGGTACCCCCGGAAACGGTGCAGGGGCTGGTCGCCTTTGCCGAGGAGCATCGCGAGATCGGGCTGGTGGCACCGCTGCTGCGCGATGCCCAGGGACGGCCACAGCTGTCCTGTCGCCAGGCGCCCACGGTGCGCAGCTTTCTGTCGCGGCTGGTGATGTTTCGCTGGGCCGGCTTCTTTCGGCGTTGTCATCGGCGCTTTCGGGGGCGGGACGTGGATCAGGATACGACCCAGGCGGTCGAGGTCGTCCTGGGGGCGGCCATCTTTCTCACCCGGCAGCGGTTCGCGGAGATTGGCGGCTGGGATGAACAATTCGCCTTTGGCGGTGAGGATCTCGATCTGTGCGCCCGAGTGCGCACGCGCGGCGCGATCATCTTTCATCCCGCCCTGGAAATTCTGCACCATGGCCGATGCAGTACGCGCCAGTGTGGGGGCCCCGCCTTTTGCCACATCCGCGCGGGGATGGTGCGCTATCTGCGCAAACATGGCACTCCGCGACTGACGCTGGCACTCTACAAAACGCTGTTAACGCTCGATACCCCCGGGCAATGGCTCTGTTGCATGGGGCAATACCTGTGGCGTCGGGTGCGCGGCCGCCACAGGCAGGCGCAGCGGAGTCTGGCCGTGGCGCGCAATCTGGGCTATTTTCTGCGCCATGGGCTGGCCGAGTTCTGGGCCGCGTGAGCCGGGGCGCGGCGCCCTTGCTGCTTCACCCCGGGCCGGCGATTGATACAACAAGGCGTGTGGATCTTTTGCCTGCGCCTGCATCGTGAGTAGATCATGCCTGAAACCACCTCCGAACTCGAGCCCAGTAGCCCTGCTCCTGAAACCGCTGCCCCGCTGGACAAGAGCGCAAAGTCCGCCCTGCTGATTGTCTTTCTCGTTGTCTTTGTCGATCTCCTCGGCTTTGGCATCGTGTTGCCGCTGTTGCCGCTTTATGGCGATAGCTACGTCAAGGCGATCATTCCGGGGGGGAAGGACTCGGCGGCGGGGGGAGCAATCGTCGGGCTGTTGATGTCCAGTTTCTCGATGATGCAGTTTCTCTTTGCCCCTGTGTGGGGACGTATCTCGGATCGGGTTGGCCGACGACCGATTCTCCTGCTCGGGCTGGTCGGGACGGTGGTTTCCTATCTGTTGTTTGGTTACGCCTCGGAACTCTCCCCAGAAACCTCGGCGCGCCTGGCGCTGGTATTACTCTTTGTCTCGCGCATTGGAGCAGGCATTGCCGGGGCGACGATTGCCACGGCCCAGGCCGTCATCGCCGATTGCACTCCTCCTGAGAAGCGCAAGGTGGGGATGGCGTTGATCGGCGCCGCCTTTGGCATTGGCTTTACCTTTGGCCCGCTGGTCGGCGCGTTGTCGCTGGTGGTGGTGCCAGAGCATCACGGAGTGACCGGGCTGGCTGCTTCCGGGTTGTCTCTGCTGGCGTTGATCCTGGGGAGCATTCTTCTGCCGGAAACCCGTCGCTTCGGCACCGCGCCCCCCACGAAGCGGCGCTGGCTGGACTGGTCGGCTCTGCGAATGGCCCTGAGTGATTCCGGGCTGGCGCCGGTGGTGCTCACCTTCTTTCTGGCCACGCTCGGTTTTGCCAGCTTCGAGGTGACCTTGGCCCTGCTGAACAAGAACGCCCTCTATCTGACCGAGGAATCGAGCTTCCTCGTGTTTGCTTACGTGGGGCTGGTCTTGATGCTGACCCAGGGGGTGCTCTATCGACGTCTGGCGCCGCGGATGAGCGAAGCCACCTTCATGGCGATTGGCATTGTGTTGATGGGGTTGGGAGTGATTAGCCTGGCGGGGGTGAGCCTGGCGGCCAACGCGGGGTCGCTCGATCCTGCAAGATGGTCGATCCTGAGCGTGTCGCCCTCTCCGCGCACCGTGGCGGGTGCCGCGATGGGATTGCCGGCGCCGCTGGGGATAGAACGGCCCCCGTACCTCCTTGGCTGTGCCATGGCTTCGCTGGCGTTGGCGGTGGTGGGGTTTGCCTTTGTCACTCCCTCGGCGCAGGCGCTGATTTCACGGCGAGCCGATGAGCATCGCCAGGGTGAAATCCTGGGGGTCAATCAGTCGGCGTCGGCGCTGGCGCGCATTCTTGGTCCCATCCTGGGGTTGACGCTCTACGAACTCTCGGCGACCCATATGCTCCCGTATCTCTTCGGCGGGGGGCTGTTGCTCTTGATGTTGCCGTTGATTCCCCGCATCCGCCGCGGGTAAAACAGGTTGCCCGTTTCATCGTGCGGCTCGCTCCGGATGCTCTTCTCACCCTCGCGAACAGGATGGGCCAGGGATGGCTATCTTGAACCGTCGGACCCCATTGCACGCCTACGAGGCGCGACGCATCGCCCTGATCAAACCAAGTGCGCTTGGGGATATTGTGCACAGCCTCCCCGTGCTGACTGCCCTGCGTCACCGTTATCCCGGCGCCCATCTTGCCTGGGTGGTCAACAAGATCTATGCGCCTCTCCTGGAAGGCCATCCGGATCTCAACGAGGTGATTGCCTACGATCGGAGCGCCAATCGAAGGAGCTGGATGGCGGGTCTTCGGGCCCATCTCGACCTCTGGACGACCTTGCGTCGCGCACAGTTTGATCTGGTGATCGATCTTCAGGGGTTGTTCCGTTCCGGGGTGATGTGTCTGGCGACTGAGCGCGGCGCACGGTGGGGTTGAAGGGGGCCCGGGAAGGCGCGGGGTGGGTTTACACCGATACCGTGGACGGGCCGGATCGTCGCTCCGGGCACGCCGTGGACCGCTACTGGCGGGTCGCCGAAACACTCGGAGTGGGCCACCTGCCGAAAGTCTTTCGTGTACCGTTGCAACAACATGCGCTGGACTGGGCGCGCGGCATCTTGCAGAGTTATCCGCGCCCACTGCTCGGGCTCGCGGTTGGCGCCCGCTGGCTTACCAAGCGTTGGCCGCCGGAACATTTCGCTGCGCTGGCGCGACGTGCCGTGCAGCAGTTCGGAGGAACGGTT
>JAKOSN010000266.1 GCA_029777335.1 Planctomycetota bacterium | reverse complement strand
CGGCCTGAATCACGGGTTAAGCTGCCGGGAAACGGTCATGCCGGAAGGAGTTCAGCGTCAGCAGGTGGTGGTGCAGGAGGTGGCCGCTCGCACCCCCGCCGCCACGGCAGGACTGAAACAGGGGGATTGCCTCCTTCGCGTGGGGACCTGTGCCGTTCACAATCGCTTTGATGTGGAACGGGCGCTGTGGGAAACGCGAGGGGGAGACAAGATCCCCATCACGATCATCCGCAAGGGGCTGGAACTTACGATCGAGATGACCCTGGAACGCCCCAGCCTGGCGTCCAATCGCTAAGCGGCAGGAGCCCTGGCGAATCCGAAGGCTGCATCATCGAAGAGCCTCACGGCCTGGGGGCGGTTTCCTCCCCGCCCTGTTCGCCGTGAGGCTCTTTTTTTCTCGCAGACATCTCAGCGCAGATCCGTGCCCATTTTGTGCCTAAACCATCCTGGAAGCATCCTGAAGAGAAGGAGCGCTCGTCCAGAAGGAGTGGGCAAGGTGGATCAGGCGGCACGTCAGGCGTTGGTAGCCCGCCTCCTCATGCAGCACCGGGCGGCACTGTATGGGTACATCTTTGCCTGTGTCCGAAGCCATCCCGATACCGAGGATATCCTTCAGAACGTGTGCGTGGCGGTCACCCAGTCGATCGATCAACTCCAGTCGGAAGCCGGCTTCTTGCCCTGGGTGAGGGAGATCACAAGGCGGCGCATCCTGGCTCATCGACGCTCCAGTCGGCGCGAGATGCCTCTCGATCCTGAACTTGTTCGCGCCCTGGCTGAGGCCGCGGAACGGGTCGAACGTGCCTCGCCAACCACGGAACAATGGGCAGCGCTGACCGCCTGTCTGGAACAATTACCCTCCGAGTCGCGTCGCCTGATCGCCCGGCGCTACGACGGTTCGGGGGATAACATGAACGCCCTGGCCCAGGAATTTGGCCGTTCAGTTCAGGGCATTTACGCCCAGATCAAGCGCATCAAGGCGATTCTGCGCGCGTGTGTCCAGCGCCGCCTGGCTGCGGAGACAATGTCATGAGTGCCCCAGCGGATCCGGAGCAGTTGCAAGCTTATCTGGCCAGAACCCTCTCCGGCGAGGAGCAGGCCGCTCTGGAGCAGCGGCTCCGAACTGAGCCGGCCCTTGCTGAGCAGTTGATTCGGCTTGCGCGTGAGGAAACGCTTCTGTGCGAGTGGGGGCGAGCCATGCGCGTTACCGCTCAGGTTGAGCGCGAATACGCGCACAGGCAACCGCCGGTCGATCGGCCTGTGTTCACCCGCATGCGCGTGGTGATTTCGATCCTGGCCGCCGTCGTGCTCCTGGCGATTCTGGGGATCCTTTTGCCACGCCCGGTTCCTCCGGACATCAACCTCGCCTACCTGGATGAAGTGCAAGGCGAGGTGGAGTTAAGCCGTCCCAGCGGGGAACGCACCCAGGCGCGGAGTGGACAGCCTCTGGAACCGGGGCAACAGGTGCGGACCGGCGGCGAGGGAAGTTTCGCCGTGGTGCGCTATCCCGATGGCACGCGCCTGGAAATGAGCACCGATACCATTCTGAGTCTGCTTCCTCAAAACAACAAGACTGCGGAAGGGGAGAAGCGTGTTCATTTGAGCGAGGGGTTTGTACAGGCCGAGGTGGCT
>JAKOSN010000265.1 GCA_029777335.1 Planctomycetota bacterium | reverse complement strand
GAGCCGGCTCCCTGGATTGCCCTGGTGCAATATCTGGTTCGCACTGGAAAGAAGGAGGAAGCGACCGCCTTGCTGGCCCAGGCACGCGGGAAAATCGATCCCAAGCGCGTCAACCTGGCGCTGGCGCAGTGTCAGGAGGCGCTGGGCCAGATCGCCGAGGCAACCAAGCTCTACACCAGTGCCCTGAAGGAAAATGCCAGCGATCCGGCGATCCTGCGGAACGTGGTCAACTTCTACCTGCGCACGGGGGATCTGTCGGCCGCCGAACCCTTGCTGGAGAGCCTGGTGGCCCGCGGTGCGGCTGAGGATGGCGTCTGGGCCAAACGTACCCTCGCCCTGGTGCTGGCCTTGCAGGGGAACCGCGAAAAAACCCGGCGTGCCATGCAACTCCTTGGGCTCGGCACGCAGGGGGGAAGTGCTGCTTCGGGGACCGACAGTAGCGATGATCTCCGTGTGCGAGCGCTGGTGCTGGCCGCGGAAGGGAGTCGGGCCGATCGCCTCCGTGCCATTCGCTTGCTCGAGGATCTGGCCGGGCGTCAACCGCTGACCAAAGACGATCAATTCCTGCTTGGTCAGTTGCACGAAACCGTTGGCGATTGGGGGCGCGCACGCGATCGCATGGTCAGCCTGGTGTCCTCCAATGCAGACAATCCGTTCTATCTCGCGCGCTACATTCGCTCGCTGTTGCGTCACAATAACCCAGATCAGGCGGCCCTCTGGGTGGAAAAGCTGGCCAGGATTCAACCCGATGCTTTCCAGACGATCGAATTGAAATGTCGTGTGCTCCACGCCCAGAAGCAGGGCGAGAAGATGGTCCCCATCCTGGAGAGCCATCTGCAGCGCAAGGAAGGGGATCTGTTGCGCGTGGCAGCACTCCTCGATCAACTGGGGCAACCCCGAGCCGCTGAAGGGCATTATCGGCGTTGGGTGCAACAAGCGAAACAGCCCGAGGCGGTCCTTGTGCTCGCCCAGTTTCTCGGCCGGCAAAATCGTCTGCGCGAGGCGCTTGATCTGTGTGAGGAAGCACGCAAGACCTGTCGTCCCGAGGCGATTGCGGCCGCGAGCATCGGGGTGCTGTACGCCGCCGAAACCGATCAGCGACAGATCCAGCGGGTGGAAGGGTGGTTCACGGAGATGACGCGGAAGGATCCGAAAAACGCGGCGTTGTGGAACACCCTGGGTTCGTTGCGCAACCTGCAGGGGAACTATCCGGAAGCGATTCGTCTGTATCGTGCTGCGCTGGCTCTGAATCCCAACGATGCCCTGGCGATGAACAACCTCGCCTACTTGCTGGCCCTGAAGGAGGGCAAGGGAGAAGAAGCCTTGCGGTTGTTGCAGCAGGCGATGGAGGTGGCGGGTTCGCTCCCGGACCTCCTCGATACGCGCGCCATGATTTTGCTGGCCCTCAAGCGAACTGAGGAGGCAACTCGGGCTCTGGATGAACTGGTGACCGAACATCCCGGGGCGGTGGCCTACTTCCATCTGGCGCAAACACATCTGGCTGCGCGCAATCGGCTCGGCGCAATGAGTGCGTTGCGCAAGGCCCGCGAACTGGGCCTCAAACCGGGCGATCTCCATCCTCTGGAGCGACCGATTTACCAGGCTTTGCGCAGCGACCTGGGCGTGCAGTAGAGAAGTCTCCGCTCCGAGCCGCGTGAGGCACGTTTCACCCCTCTCTCCAGCGGAGTGAAACGTGCCTCACGCGTTTTTCTCATCTTCACCGAATCGTCCAATCTGCGCAAAAGCCGGAATCCTCTTCACGGAACGGCGCATCCTACAGATGTTTCGCCGGGAGTGTTCCTTCCCTCGCTCGCCACGACGAGGCAAGGGGTTACGAAACCAATCCATGTGGAGCCTGGGGTTATGTCGTCGGTGACAACAACGTCCTCCCTTGCTGAATGCTTGATGTCGCGCATCAATCTCCGCACGGCGCGTGTCGCTGTTGTCGGGCTGGGATATGTCGGGCTGCCACTGGCGGAAACATTCGCCTGGGGGGAATTCCCCGTGATCGGGTTTGATCTCGATCAGGAGAAGGTGAGAAAACTGCGCCTGGGCCAGAGTTACATCGGTCATATCGCCTCCGAGCGCGTTGCCGAGTTGATCCAGAGCGGGCGCTTTGAACCAACCACGCAATCCACCTGCTTTGAATCCGCCGATGTGATCATCATTTGCGTGCCCACGCCGTTGACCGAGGCACGCGAGCCGGATCTGTCGTACATCGTCAACACTGGCAAGACACTGAGCAAACATTTGCGCCCCGGGCAGATGGTTGTTCTGGAGAGCACCACCTATCCAGGGACCACCGTCGATGTGCTTCGACCCATTCTGGAGGAATCCGGCTACCAGGCTGGGAAGGACTTCTTCCTCGCCTATAGCCCGGAACGTGAGGATCCGGGGAACGCCTACTACTCCACGCGCACCATTCCCAAGGTGGTCGGCGGCTTTGATACTGCCAGTCGGCAACTTGCGGTGGCGCTCTACTCCGCCATCGTCCCCACGGTCGTGCCAGTCTCCAGCACCCAGGTCGCGGAGGCGTGCAAGATCCTGGAGAACACCTACCGAGCGGTGAACATCGCCCTGGTCAACGAATTGAAAATTGTTTTTGAGCGGATGGGGATCGACATCTGGGAGGTGATTGCCGCCGCCAAGACCAAGCCGTTTGGCTTCCAGCCGTTCTATCCAGGGCCGGGGCTGGGCGGGCACTGCATCCCGATTGATCCGTTCTACCTGACATGGGTGGCGCGCCGCTTTGGCATCAACACGCGGTTCATCGAGTTGGCCGGCGAGGTCAACACCGCCATGCCCACCTACGTCGTCAATCGAGTTGCCGAGGCGCTGAATGAACACGCCAAGGCGATCCGGGGGAGCAACATCCTGATCCTGGGCGTCGCCTACAAGAAAGACGTCGACGATCCGCGGGAGTCCCCAGCCTTCGAGATCATGGAGATGCTGCAAGCGCGAGGCGCACAT
>JAKOSN010000045.1 GCA_029777335.1 Planctomycetota bacterium | reverse complement strand
TGTCTCCGTGAGCGTTTCCAGTCGCTCCTTACGCCTGGCTTACATCACTGCGGGCGCCGCGGGAATGTACTGTGGGTCGTGCATGCGCGACAACACCCTGGTCGCCAGCCTCAGCCGCCTCGGTCACGATGCTCTCCTGGTCCCCACCTACACGCCCATTCGCACCGACGAGGAAGACGTCAGCCAGCCCCGTGTCTTCTTTGGCGGGATCAACGTCTACCTGCAACAGAAACTCGGCCTGTTCCGCCACACCCCCTGGTTTCTGGATCGGCTTCTCGACTGGCCGCGCCTGCTGCGCTGGGTGGCGCGCTTCGCGGTCAACACCCAGGCCGAAGAGCTGGGCGATTTGACCCTCTCCATGCTCCGCGGCGAGCAGGGCCATCAAAAAAAAGAGATCGATAAACTCGCTCTCTGGCTCGCCACCGAGGTCCGCCCCGAGATCCTCAACTTGACCAATGCCCTCCTGGCGGGGATGGTCCCCACGCTTCGCCAGCAGGTGGGCGTACCGATCCTCTGCTCCCTTCAGGGCGACGATATCTTCCTTGAAGCGCTCCCGGACCGCTTTCGCCGTGAAGCGCTCCGACTGATTCAGCAACACTGCCAGGCGATCGACGGCTTTATCGCCACCAGCAGTTACTACGCCGACTTCATGGCCGACTACTTCGCCATCCCGCGCCAGCGCATCCACGTCGTTCACCCGGGACTCAATCTGAAGGGTCACGGCGCCGAGCGTCCCGGGGGACAGGATCGTCCCCCCACGATTGGCTACTTTGCCCGGATCTGCCCCGAGAAGGGCTTTCACCTTGTCGCCGAGGCATTCCGTCTGCTGCGCCGCATGCCCGATGCTCCTCCCGCGCGGCTGCTGGTCTCCGGCTGGCTCGGTGAGAATCAACGTCGCTACTTCGAGGAGATCCGGCAGAAGCTAGTCGCCGAGGGTTTGGGGAACGATTTTCAGTATCTCGACTGCCCGGATCACGCCAGCAAGGTGCGTTTTTTCCACAACATCGATGTGCTCTCCGTGCCGACCCTCTATCGCGAACCCAAGGGGCTCTATGTGCTGGAGGCACTGGCCAACGGGGTGCCGGTCGTCCAGCCGCGTCATGGTTCGTTCCCCGAGTTGATCGCAGTCACCGGCGGGGGGATTCTGGTCGAACCGGGCAATCCCCACGACCTGGCCCGCGGACTGTTGCAACTTCTGAGCGATCATGAACAGCGCGGCAAACTCGGGAGTGCTGGCAAACATGTCGTGCACCAGCACTTTCACGATGAACGTATGGCTCGCGAAACCCTCGCCATCTACCAGCGCTATCTCTCCCCCTCGGCTCTCCACGAGCGCTAACCGCCCTTCCGCACCCTGGCAAGTAGGAGTTCCCCGATGCCGGCCGCCTTTCGGACCACGCGCATGATCGAATTTAGTGACACCGACATGGCAGGCATCGTCCATTTTGCTCGCTTCTTTTGCTTCATGGAGTCGGCGGAGCACGCCTTCCTGCGCTCGCTGGGATTATCCGTCGCGCTGGAGTGGGAAGGCGAGTCGATCGGTTTTCCCCGAGTGAATGCCACCTGTCAGTACCTGCGTCCCGTTCGCTTTGAAGACACCCTCACCACGGTAGTGCACGTGGCAAAACTTGGGCGTAGTTCGATCACCTATCGCTTTGAGTGCTTGTGCAACGAGCAACTGGCTGCCCAGGGCGAGATCACCGCCGTCTGTTGCCGGCTGAATGGCGGGCCAGGGCTGGAGAAAAGAGAGATTCCCGAGGGTATAAGGGCGCTACTGAAGCAGGGGCACCCCTGAGGGACCCGCGCGTTTCCGAACCACATGCCGTTGCCCGGAGCGATACCCCTCCACCACCACCCCGCCCGGCTGGAGGTGCACCGTGATCGCTCCCTCCTCCCAGGTCGTGAGATAACGCGCTCCGCTCGCCGAATACGGTTCCTTCCATCCCACGCTTCGCGGCCGCCCCTGTGAGGAAAGTACCACCGCCGGTTGACACCATTGTGCCAGTTCTGGCGTGTTCGGAAAACGACTGCCATGGTGCGGCGCCATCAGCACATCAATCGGGGCAATCGGGAGAGCAAGAACCTCGGCCAGCCCCTCCCCCTCCAGATCGCCCGTCAGGAGCACCCGATGCCCCTCGTGTTGAATCAGGAGCACCAGGCTGCGGACATTCTCCGGTCCAGGCGGACCAGACGCCGGCGGATGGAGCACGTCCAGCGTCACCGCGCCTGCGCTCAGCCGATCGCCCCGATTCAAGGTGCGCACTGGCACTCCGCGCTCCGCTAACACACCCAGCGTCTGGGCGATGCGCGGGTCTTGCTTCTCGGCAAAGCTCGGATTGGTGCTGACCTGTCCAATCGAGATCATCTGGGACAGTTCAAGGACCCCATTGTAATGATCCGCATCGGCGTGGGAGAGAAAGAGATCGTCGATCCGCCGAATGCCTCGTGCATGGAGCCAGGGCAGAATCTGTTGCCGGGCCACATGCGGGCGCCACATCGCGCCCGCATCGTACATCAGCACCCGCCCCTCGGGCGCCTCCACGACCGTGCACCCCCCATGGCCAACTGCCAGAAAGGTGATCCGACACCCCTCCTGGGGCCAGCGCACCAGGGTAATCGCCAACCCAAGCGACAACCACCCCAGCCCACCCACAAGCACGGTGCGCACCGTGGGGCGACGCGGCCACCACAGCGCCGCAAAGACTCCGCCATAAAACCCCGCCAGCCACCACAGGGGCACCTCTCCCACGATCAAGCTCGCACCCGGGAGCGCATTCCCCACCGTAACCAACCCGTCGCACCCCATCAAACTGAGCCGGGTGATCCCCGCGGGGAGCCATCCCAGCGGCGCCCAGATCAAGCCAAGCAACAGTTGCACAAATCCGCCAACCAGGGCCAGCGAGGTCAGAACCATCACGGGTGGGCCGATCAGCAGGCCAATCAGGGGAAGCGCATGTTGCCGTGCTGCCAGCACCGGCCCCAGGGCGAGCCAGACCATTCCGTTGATTGCGTAAAGAATCAGCGTTTGCCGCCCCAGTCGCCGTCCCCAGCGCTGCCAGGCCGGACGTGTGGCGTCGATCAATCGGTCCAGCGGCTCTGGCTCGGGAGGGGTGGTAAGCACGCGTGGCAAGCCCCAGTACAGGATCGCCACCGCCAGAAAGGACAGCTGACAGCCGAGAGTAAAGATATCCCCCGGTTGGAGGAGGAGCACGATCAGCCAGGCCAGGGCGAAGGAATTGGCGGTCATCGAGGGTCGGCGCAGGAGCAAGCCGCCACAGAGCACACAAACGGTAACCACCGCCCGCACCACAGGGGGCTGAAACCCCACCAGGAGAGCGTAGCCCACCAGCACCAGGGCAATCACCAGCGCCGCCTGGCGCTGCCGCATTCCAACAAGTTCACACAGAAAACGCAGAAACAACCCAAGGATGACAAGGTGCTGTCCCGAGATCACCAGCACATGGATCACTCCCGTGCGCGCATACTTCTGCCAATCGCTCTGCTCCAGGGCGTGGGTATCGCCCAGCAGAAGGGCCGCGGCCAGGTTGCCCTCGTGTTCAGGGAGAAAGGTGCGCAACGAATCGACTCCTGCGCTGCGAATGCGGGCGAGATGACCGCGCCAGGAGGAAAGTCGCCCGGACTCGAGTCGGGTGGTCGCCAGTTCAAGCCGAGGCACCCACAACCGCCCTGCCACCCCGCGATCATGCCAGACCTCAAAGGCATCTCGTTCCCCAGGATTGGCCGCGCGGGGAAACAAACTCCCCTGGCCGACCACTTCCACCTCGTCCCCAGCCTGTAGCCCAGCCACCGTGCCACGTCCGCTCAGTCGCAAACGGCCCGAGGCAGACTCCCAGTGTTCACGGCGCCAACAGTGGTGAACGCGCAGCGTGGTCGCAAACAGCGGCACCGCCGGCGTACCTTCCTCTTCCATTCCGCTGGGAGCGCCTGGGCGGAAATTGTCTTCCAACACGCCCCGCACCTGAAGCGGAGCAGGATTCTCGCTCAGGAGGTAGGCCACGTTATCCGCTGGAAGCCGTTCACGGCAGCACTGATGGTAGGCAGCGCCAAACGACCCGGCGGCCAGAGCGAGATAGAGAAGCGGTAACCCCCGGCGCGAGCTGCGCCAGGTAGCCCCCCAGGCCAGCAACGCCAGAACCGTGCAACTTAAACTCGCCGCCAGGGACAGGGAGAACACGCGATCAAGGACGACGCCGCCAGTCACCAGGAGCGCGAGCGGGAGCAACGGAGCGCGCCAGGGACGGTCCACCAGGGTCGGAGCGAGCACGTTGCCGCTGCCGGGCGCAGGAGCCAGCAGGACACCAGCACCGCTCGCCATCGGAGAGCACTCCCGGGTCGTTGCACATCGAGGGGGCCGTGATCGCTAAACTCTTTTGTCTCTGGGGAAGAGAGGGCTGTCAACGAAAAAGCCCCGAGAGGAGGATTCCCCCAACGGCGATCGCAATAAAGATTCGAAAATCAGCATATCCGCATATGACACCACCTCGGGAGGAGAGACAACGGGGTGACACCGAAGCCAGGGCCAGCAGCACAAAGAGGCTAAACCAATGAGCATCAATGAGTTAGAACATATTAGCCGCGGTTGTCAACTCGGAGCAATGCGTGGCAGATTGGGGCGCAAAATGCCGCGCCGAAGGGTCTTGAAAGCTCCTCACCCATCCGATATATTTTATCTAATCACTCACTGATTTTCATTTTTTCTTGACACGAAGTTGCGGACCTGTCAGAGTTTCGTAATACAATCTCACCCAGGAATGCGGGGGTTGTACTCTCTACACGAAAGAGGTCTTATATGCCACTACTCCGATTATTGTCCAAGAGAAATCGCGGGTTCACACTGATCGAGTTGCTCGTCGTCATCGCTATCATTGCCATCCTCATCGGCCTGCTCCTTCCCGCCGTCCAGAAGGTGCGCGAAGCGGCGGCCCGCATGACGAGCTCGAACAACCTGAAGCAGACCGGCCTGGCTCTGCACAACATCGCCGGCACCTACGACGGAAAGCTGCCTCCCTCCTACGGCTACTTCCCGGCCGGCACCGGTGGCTGGGATTCCAACGGGGTGGAAGGTTCGCTCTACTTCCACATGTTGCCGTTCATCGAACAGGACAACATGTACAAGTCCGCCCAGACCACGGGTTCGGGTGGCAAGCTCGGTTATCAGCTCGAATGGGCTGGCCTCCCTCGCGTTGTCAAGACCTTCATCGCTCCGCTTGATGGCACCAACATCGGCACCAATGGTCTGTGCAGCTACCGGGTCAACAACCTGGCCTTTGCCGCTCCTGCGGGAAATACCGGATCGTGGACCGGGCCCGTGTTGCCGGGCTCCTTCACCGACGGTCTCTCGAACACCATCGCCTTCACCGAAGGCTATGCGCATCCAGGTGGCTCGCCCGGCCCCCTCGATGTGAAGTGGTTCTCCTGCATGGACTTCCCCGATGGAACGCGCCTCAACGGCCCGCAGTACACGGCCAACACGGCTTACAACCCTCCGTTTTCCGTGGGACCTGCGATCACCGCGAATCCCCTGATTCCCAACTCCTTCTCGGGGTCTGGTCTTCAGGTCGGTCTGCTCGATGGCTCGGTGCGTACCGTCGCGACGGGGATCACCCCCACCGTGTGGTATCAGGCCAGCCACCCCTCGGACGGCACGGTGCTGGGTAACGGCTGGTAGTCCTGACGCGCCACTGTACGTTTAGACCCATGTGAACAAACCCGTTGCCCCTGCGACGGGTTTGTTCACATGGGTTCTGTTCCCTCGTGATCCCCTGGGTCACCTGATCCGTATTGTCATTGGCAGAGAGTTGATCCGCTCTCGGGTGGACGGACCGCAGGCGTCCTTCCTTGGATCGCCCGGCTTCATCCTACCTTCACTCTCCTCGCATTCTCGTTTTGACAGGTGCTAGCATTATGCGATCGAACCATCAGCGACTTGCCCTCCGTCTTGGTGCTCCTCTCCTGGTCGCTCTCCTGGCCAGCCTGAACGTTGGTTGTGGCACTCCCAAGGCGAATGTCTCGGGCACCGTGACCCTGGATGGCAAAAAACTCCCCGCAGGGATGATTGCTTTTGTGCCCGCCAAGGGAGCCGCCGTCTCGGCCGAGATCAAGGATGGCGCCTATGAAGCCACGGGGGTCCCCGTGGGGGAAACCAAGGTCACCGTGACCACCAGTTACCTCAAGGAACAGGCCGACCAGGCGCAAAAAGGCTCCCAGCAACAGGGGCAGGTCAATCGCCACATCCCCGAAAGCAGGATGAGCCCCGAGCAACGCAAGCATTTTGAGGAACAGCGGAAAGCCGCCGAGGACGGAGCCAAACGTGCCAAGGAAATGAAGGAGAAGTATCGGGCCATTCCTGAGAAGTACACCAACCCGGAGGCCTCGGGACTGCATCTGGAGGTGAAGGTGACCGGGAACTCCTACGATGTTCCCCTGACCACCAAGTAATACCAACACCATGTGCGATTGGGGGAAGGGTTCTCTTCCGGCGTCTCTGCTGGGCGAGAATCTTTCCGCCAATCTCTTCACTTGTCTGTCCTTCTCGGTCTGGGATGGTGTTGCTCTCGGACCTGCCACGGTGGCGGTCTACCCCTTTCAATCGTGTCGCCCGCATCTGTCGAGCACGTGGTTCGTCACCGCTCCTCTTCTCTCGAACCTGTCACCATGACGTTCCGGATTGTTGGCAAAGCTGTGGTTGTCGTTCTGCTCCTGGCGTTGATTGGCCTGGGAGTGTGGATGGTGGTCAGCTACGGGTTGGCCGAATATTACCTCCGCCAGGGAAATGCTGCCATCGAGCGCCAGCGCTATCCTCAGGCCCTGACCGCCTACGAGACTGCCCTCCGCTATCGGCCTGGCAGTGCGCGACTCTACCTGCTCGCTGGCCGCACCGCTCGCCGCAGTGGCAAGATCCAGATCGCACGCCAGCACCTGCAACGCTGTCGGGAACTCCAGGAGGGTGTCAACGAGGAGCAGCAACTCGAAGAATACCTCTTACGAGCCCAGACGGGCGAGGTGGATCAGGTGCAGCGTTTTGTCGTCCCCTACCTGATCCACGAAGGCCCGTTGACTCCCCTGGTGCTGGAGGCGATGGCGCGCGCCTACACCGGCAACTACCAGACCGGGCTGGCCTGGCGTAGCCTGTCCCGCTGGCTGGAACTGGAACCCAACAACGTCGAGGCCATCTTCCGCCGTGGGCTGTGGTATGCCCTGCAAACCAGCACCAAGGAAGCGAAGGAAGACTACGCACGCGCGCTGGAACTGGACCCCGAGCGTGTCGATGTCCGCCTCGCCCTGGCCGAACTGCTCAAGGCCGAACGCAAGCAGAACGAGGTCGCCGAACAGTATCAACTGGTGCTCAAACTGGAGCCGCACAATCCAACCGCCCTCCTCGGTCTGGCCCACTGTTACGCCGACATGGGACGTACCAGCGAGGCCCGCACCCTGCTCGATGCGATCCCCGCCGACCGCCAGACCGACGCGGACGTCTACTGGATCCGTGGCCTGGTCGAGATGCAGGAGGAGCACTTCGAGAGCGCCGAAACCTGTTTCCGGAAAGCCCTCGCTCGTGAACCACGCCATCGCGAAGCCTGTTACAATCTGATGCGCTGCCTGCGTTCGCTTCGCCGCGAAACCGAGGCCAACGAGCAAAGGGCTCTGCTGGCCTCGATCGAGAAGGACGAGAAACGCATTATTCAGCTCACCACCAAGGACATGAGTGCTTCCCCCACCGATCCTGCCCTGCCGTGTGAACTCGGGGAGATCTATCTGCGGTTCGGGATGACCGCCCGCGCCTTGCACTGGCTGCACCACGCGCTGAAACTCGATCCAAACTATCGGCGTGCCCACGAACAACTGCGCGATTATTACGATACCCTTGGGGCGGAAGGGAAGGAACAGGCAGACCTGCACCGTCTGGCACTCAAGGGATCTCAATGAGAGATTTCTTCTCCCCTCCCGGCAGAGTGTGCTCACCATCCCAGCCGTGGAGACGCACCGACAACGTTCTTCGCCCCCTGATGTTCCCGTATCCGGCTGCTAGGTACTTGCGATGACATCCCCCGACGGCACCTCTTCCACCGTCCCCGCGTCGCCGACTCCTTCTTCCGAGTGTGCCGAAGAGAGCCGTCTCGCTCAGCCTCCGGACACCATCCCGCTCCCTCCAACCACCTCCTCGCCAACGGTGAGTCCTCCACCTTCAACGAGGAACCTACCGGCGCTGATCCTCGCCCTCTTCGGCATGGTGCTCGGCTTCCTCCTCGCCTCGTCTCCCGCTCAGAATAGCGACCTGTGGTCCCACCTCGCCACCGGTCGTGCTCTGATCCAGGGACACCTACCCTCCAGTTCCGATCCGTGGTTGGATGCTCCCACGCCACCCCTGCAAACCAGCCGCTACCTCTATGGACTCATGCTGTATGGCACCTATCAGCTGGTGGGGGGAGCTGGCGTGGTGCTCGGGAAAGCGTTGCTGGCCGGAGTCCTGGCACTCTTGCTCTGGCGTGCCGGAAAGGGGCAACACGGCACCGTTCTTGCCGGCGTGGGGACGATGCTGACGTTGTTGATCCTGGCTCCCTGGATGGGATTGCGACCCGAATTGTTCTCGTTCCTTGGGCTGACCACTTTGGTGATCGGGTTGGATCAGCAGGTGCAACGTGGAGAGGCAAAAACTCCCGCTGCATGGTGGTGGATTCCTGTCCTGATCATGGTCTGGGCCAATCTGGATCACTGGGTTGTCCTGGGACCAATCGCGACCGCCCTTTTCGCACTTGGAGCATGGTTAAAGGGATGGTCCAGGGGAGCACGGTCCGTTGCGATACTCGTCCCCGTGACTTTCCTGGCGAGCCTGTGCAGTCCCGCCCACATCACCGTTTGGCTTGCTTCTCCCTGGCTTGGCGGGATCGACACCACTCCCTCGCTTCCTGCCCTGGTCGATCCAGCGACGTGGTTTCGTGAAGGTCGGCTGGCATCTGTAATTGCGTGCTATCTGGCAATCATCCTCGGGTTGATCGGCTTGCGCCTGGACTGGAAAGGGCGCAGCTGGGCATGGGCGCCCCTGTGGACGAGCCTTCTTGGACTGAGTGTGTGGAACTCGGCGTATCTGCCGTTTTTCGCCCTGGTCGCTGGGCCGCTGGCCGCGCTGGGCTGGAGCGAATGGCTCGCACGTGACCTGCCAAACCTGGCGAGAAAACGCGGAGCAGGACTGGCACGAGGAACCGCCGTTGTCGCGGGGCTTCTCCTCGTCCTGGCAGCGTGGCCGGGATGGTTACAAGGGCGCCCCTACGGAGGTCGGACCTGGTCCATCCGAGGCGAGGATTCTCTGCGTGAGGCAGTCGCACAGGTCGCTCACAGGCAGCAGAAAGGACTGCTCGCGCGCGGGCTCAGTTTCTCCCACGCTTTCGGAGACTATCACCGCTGGTTCCAACCGGAATCCACACCCTTCACCAACCCCTTGCCAGAGATCACGGCGCACGAACTGGCGATACTCCGTCATGGCTTGCTCGGCGATCCCGACGCGGAACCTTCCAGGGAAACCGAGAAACTCGACCGCGATTGGCGAGCAGTCCTTCGACGCAGGCAGATCAATCACCTGATCCTTCACCAGGAGGAGGATCAGTCGATCACACGGGCCGTCTATCGCCTCGCCGCCAACTCCGACGAGTGGGAGTTGCTCGCTCTGCGTGGGAGAACCATCATCTTTGGCTGGCATGATCCGGCCCAACCAATGGCAACCAGCCAGCTGGCGAAACTGCGCCTGGATCTTACCCGGCGCGCACTCGATCCTTCCCCGCAGGATCAGGCGCCGGAGGGGTGGTCCGGACGCGGCCCAGGTCGGGCGTGGTGGTTGGATCCCCTCGAACCAATGCTCTTCCCACCACCCGATCGAGACGAGGCCACACTCTATCTGACCTATTTCGATGCTCAGATCCCACGGATCAAACGCCAGAATCAGGTGGTGTGGCAACACGGGCTCACAGCCGGATTGGTCGGTTGCTCCTTTGGACCGTACGCCAATCCTGGCGTGCTCAGTGTGGATCTCGCCTATCGACTCAGCGGCATTGCCGGCGGGTGGAGGTTATTAACGTTGCTCGACGACGATGGCCCCCTTCCTGTCGCCCTGCTCGCGGTGCGCGCAGCCCGTCGCGCCCTCGCCGCCAATCCCGACGATGCACAGAGCTACTTCGTCCTTGGAGAAGCATACCTCCGGCTGGCGCGCGACACGCGAGAACGAGCCTGGGCGCGACGTTTTCCTCCGCTTGCCGACTATCGCCTCGCCCAGGCGATTGGAGCATTTAGCCAGGCACTCCAGTTGCGGTCCGATCTTCCCCAGATCCACGGTCGCCTGGGGCGTGCCTATCGCGATCAGGGGAAACTCGACCTCACCCTGGAACAGCTGAACCGGCTCATTGAAACGACCCGCGCTCAGGGCCCGCCTGGCAAGGGCTCTGTGGAAGAGACGTTTCGCGAAAGCCTGGCTGCCCTGGAAGCGGAGCGTGACGCCCTCCAGAAGGAGGTGAACAAACGTCAGGACCTGGCCACCGAAAGCAGCGAGACACGCCGGGTGTTCGATCTGGCTCGTGACGCCAACATGCGGGGGCTCCCTGCCCTGGCGTTGAAAACACTCCTCAGGTCCGACACCTCGGAATTCGGCACCGAAGGCGCGGAACTGGAACTGGATCTCCTGTTGCTCTGTGGACGCTTGCGCGAGGTCCACGCCTGGCTGGAACCCCAGCTGGAACAGACTCTGGGAGTCCTGCCCTTTCGCCAGTTCCGCGCACGCTTCGATGCCGTGACGGGGAACTATGCCGAGGCACGCCAGGATCTGGAGTTGATCGCCACCATTCTGCGCCAAACGCCCACCCCGGGTTGGACACTCCGCGACTACCTGGCGGTCACCATCAGTCGCGCCCTCTTCCAACCGCCAATCCTTGATCGCAACCCCGCTCTCCTGTGGCAATCGGTCTACAACGGGATGCGTCTCCTCGAAGATGTGCAACGGCGCTCGGCCAATCTGGTCCAGGAGGCGAACACCAACGTCCTGATTGGTTTGCTCGCCCTGGAAGAAGGGCGAATCCCGGAAGCGAAACACGCCTTTCGCCAGGCGCTGGCGGTGTGGAAAAGTCCTGCCGTTGCTGCCACTGGGGGCGGATTGGATTTCCCTGGGCGAACCGTCGCCCAACAGTGTTTGCAGTTGCTTGGAGAAACGGACTCCGCCAACTGAAAGAGCCGGGCGAAGCATGGTCACGCCACAATCTTCCCTCCCCGAACAGCCCATCCGCCGTACTCGTGGCTCCTCTGCGCAGAGATGGTGTTTGTTTGGCGCCGGAGTGCTCCTGCTCCTCCTCGCGCTTGGAATCCAGCACCGCATCCGGCGGGGTGCCTCCAGTGAACAGGTCCCTCCCTCCTCGGATCCGCGGCTGGCTTATAACGGACCATTCCGCAACATCCATCCCGAGGTTCGCTACGTGGGCGATTCGCGCTGTGGCGATTGCCATGCACGCGAAACAGAAACCTACCGGCGCCACCCCATGGGGCGATCCCTGCTCCGTGTTGCCGACATCGGCTCGGCGGTGGCGTGTGCCGCGAGCAACAACAACCCCTTCCGTGCCCTGAACTCGTTATTCACCCTCCAGCGCGAGGATGACCGCCTCTGGTATCGCGAAGTTCGGCTTGGACCCGAGGAAAAGCCCCTGGCCGCTTCCGAGACAGAGCTTCGCTACGCCATCGGCTCAGGCAATCACGGCCAATCGTTTCTGATCGATCGCGGCGGACGCCTGTTCCAGGCCCCCGTGAGTTGGTTTTCCAGCAAGCACATCTGGGATCTCTCTCCTGGATTTAGCGAACCCCTCCGAAACGGACGCCCGGTGGAACCTGGATGCTTCTTCTGTCACTCCGACGGCGCGCGCCACGTGCAGGGAACACTCAACGGCTACGAGCAACCGCCGTTCCATGGTTTCGCGATTGGGTGTGAACGATGCCACGGTCCCGCCGAACGTCATCTTCAGGGCCACCAGGCCAGCGACGGCAAGGTCGATTGGAGCATCGTCAATCCCAGGCATCTGGCACCCGATCTGCGCGACGCCGTCTGTGAACAATGTCACCTGGCCGGAGAGGCACGCGTGCTCCGCCACGGGCGTGATTTTTACGATTTTCGACCAGGCCTCCCGCTCCAATCGGTGCTCTCCATCTTCGTGAGCAGTGATAATCGCAAGGCGGTCAACCACGTGGAGCAAATGCACCGGAGCACCTGTTTTCGCGGTTCCCGGGAGCGTGCCGATCGCCTTGGCTGTATTTCCTGTCACGATCCCCACCGCAAAGTTCCGTCCGAGGAGCGTATCCCCTGGTTTCGCAATGCCTGTCTGCGCTGCCACGCCGAGCACGGCTGCTCTCTCCCACTTTCCAAACGCCGGGAAAAAAGCCCGGAGGATAGCTGCATCGACTGCCACATGCCACGGTTCGCCAGCACCGATATTGCACACCACGCCGCCACCGATCATCGCATCCTGCGTGTTCCAGGTCGAGAAACCACCGCAGGCCCTGCGTTTAGCGAAACACTCCTGCAGCCGTTTTACCCAACCACACCAGGCCCCGAAGCAGATCGCGACCTCGGACTCGCTCTCGTTCAGCTGGTCACCAATCACCCCGAAGTGGCCAGTGCCAGTCTCCCACGGGCGCTCCGCTTGCTCGACGAGGCGCGGCGCCACTTTCCCGACGATGTCGAAATTGGCATGGCCAGGAGTTGGATTTTGCGCAGCCAGGGACGACCCTGGGAAGCGCTTGTTGCTATTCGCAATGTCCTCGACAAGGCCCCACGCCTGGAACGGGCTCAGGTGATCGCTGCCCTGTGTGCCCAGGAACTGGGGCAGGTCGATAGTGCTCTGCTTTCCTGGCAAAAAGCGATCGAGATCAACCCCTATCTCGCTCCCTACCACCAAAATCGGGTCGAACTGCTGGTTCAGGCAAACCGCTGGGACGGGATCGAAACCGCGTGCGACACCTGGCTACGCCTGGATCCCTTCAGCGTGGATGCGCATCTCTTCAAGGTCCGCAGCCTGTTGCATCGTGGCGAGCGGGAGGCCGCCCGCAAGGAATTTGCACGGTTGGAGGCGCTTCACCCGACGAACCTGGAACAACTCCGAAGCTGGTTCAAGGAGCAACTCCGCTAGCTCCCACCACAACGGTGCACTGACTCAGTTTCCTGCCGCTGGCTCCCTCAAACGATAAACCTCGTAGCTGGGATCCTGATGAATTCGGTGTAATTCGGGGTGGGCGAGTTCCGTCCCTGCGCGCGTTACCAGGTGGGTGATCCGCTGTCGTCGCATCTCTACCACCACTTCCGCCACCTTTCCCCTGGCCAGATCTTCCTGCAGTTCCCGCACCCAATAAAGCCGATCACGCCACTCAATCACCTCGGTGTCCTTGTAGGGAATCGATTTGAAGTCGACAAAAATGGGCGTCCCTGCCTCCAGGCGGAAGCGTTGGAGATCGATTGGAATCACCCGCGCATCCTGTCGCTTCTCGGCCAGGGGCTTGAAGTCACTGGATAACGATCCGTGCGTGCTCTTCACCAGGTCTGGAATCCGCACCGGAACGAGGTAGACATCACCTGGCGCACGATGTGCACGCACATATTCGAGGAGCGGTCGATCCTCGTTTCCTGTGCGAAAAGCAAGATGCTGCAGGCGGATTGTCACTCCTGCTGCCACCAAACCGGCGAGCCCCACCGCAGACGTGAACCAGACTCCGCGCCCTGTTAACGGCAGGCGCTCCCATCCCACCAACCGAGCCAGGACCACCGTGGTCGCAACGGGGACCAGCACGGCAGAAATACGCCAGGGGAAGAGCAGGGCCAACGTCTGACTTCCCGTGGCAATCTGCACCAGGGTCAGCACTCCTCCAAGAAGGAAGGAAACAAGGAGAACGGGGAAGAGCCGTGTCCCCCACACCAGTCCAAGTGCCCCCACCACCCACAGAATCTGCAGCGCGGCGACCCAATCGAACCACAGATCCGGGCGGGTGTGGTGTGGAATGCGCAGATTCACCAGAATGTCGTGCGCTTCAGCGAAAGTCTGGGGAGAGGTGGGTCCAAAGCAAATCACCACGTGAGCCATCACCGGCAACACCAGCACCAGGGTCAGCACCCCCACCCTCCACGCCGTCTGCACCTGTCGTTGGAGCGCCAGCGCAACCATGAACCCAAGGGTGAGCATCGCCCCGGGGAGCAGATAGGTAGAATGGATATCCGCCGCCAGCGCAGTCACCGCGCCGGCAAGGTACGGGCGGTCGTGAACGAACAGGCTCAGCGCCACCACCAACAACACCCCAAAAACAGAGGGCTGGAACATGGCACCAAGAACATACTGCCCGGCTACCCCGGCCTGGAAGAACCAGGGATAGTCGGCATTCACCAGGCGATACGACAGCCAGCGTGCCAGAGCAGAGTGAATGGCAACCAGGAGCACCAGAAAAACCGGCCAGCGTTCCCGAGCAAGTTGGGGCCCCACGACGGCGCTAAACACTCCCAGCAGGCCTGCCGCATACGCTCCAAGCAGAAGGGCATGATACACGTGGAAGACCCACGGGTGCAGATAGCGTGCGGTCCCCGCGACCAGAAGCGAAAACACCGGAGTGGGATCGGCCGTGTTGGCGAGCCAATCCTCTGCCAGCAATCCCTCTCCTGCCTCGGCGAGTCCGTGGAGAAACGATTGATTCTGGTTGGAATAATAGAGCGGAGCTTGCCCATATGCCGCGGCAAAGAGCGCTGCCCCGCCCAGGAATAGCCCCACTGCCAGGAGAGTACGAGAGAACCGAGAGTTCGTGGCGCTCATGGATTCCAACCGAAGGCGAGGAGTGATTGCGTGGCGATTCCACAGGGAGCCGCGTCCGGGGATTGGTGTCGCGTAGCTCCTGAGGCGATAATCGCTCCCTCTGACATGCCGCTGTCCGGAGTGGCAGCCTGACAATGGGGCTGCATTGAGCGAACAGCGGTTTGAGAAGCGGTGCGGAAAACGCTCGGTATTGCTCCAACCCCCTTCATGACTCGGAGTGTATCGTCAACTTCCCTTGGCGGCAAGAGCCGCCTGCCAGCCTCGTCCCCAGGAGCGCTGGATGACCACCGTTCGCGGAGAAGGGCCTCAGGGCGAAGCAGCCGAGGGAGAGTTCCCCTTCTCCTGCTCCAGAATCCAGAGCAGGGCCGAACGAGCCACTTCAACGCTATTCTCCAGACCGAGTTTCTGCCGAATGCGATCGCGATACGTCTCCACGGTTTTGACACTCAGGTGCAAGGCGCTCGCGATCTCCACGGTTTTCAACCCTTCACCCAGCATGCGGAACACATCCACTTCTCGATCAGACAATTGATTGATGGGAGTCGTCTCGCGATCCTCAAGAGTCTGTCCAAGCGCCTGTTTCAACAGCCGTTCGCGCACCACTGGAGTGTAATACACCTTGTCGTTGAGCACCTGGCGAATGGCTTCAATGATCTCCCCGGTGGACTGGCCCTTGTTCACATAGCCCATCGCCCCGGCGCGCAGGGCGCGTTCGGCATACAGACTCTCACTGTACATCGACCAGACGATGGCCCGCACGGTTGACCCGTGACTTTTGAGTCGCTTGATCAGATCGATGCCGTTGCCATCCTTCAGGGCGATATCGACCACGGCCACATCGGGGCTGGTTTCGCTCGCCAGGCGCAAAGCCTCTGCGACATCGGCCGCCTCGCCGCACACCTGGAGACCAGGTTGGGAAGAAATCCGAATCGTCAGCGCCTCGCGCACAGCGGGGTGATCGTCAACGATCAGAATCCGCGCCACGGGATTCGTGGGCGTGGTCATGGGTTGTACTCGTGTGGACCGTACAGATCACGGCAGTGCCACGTGGAACCGCCTTCTCAACAACCAACCGGCCGTTGATCAGCCCCGCCCGATAGTGCATGATTTTCAATCCCATCCCCGCTCCGCTCACTGTCTCGGGAGCAAATCCAATGCCATCGTCGACAATCCGCAGGGTGAGCACCGAGCGATCCGCATTGAGAGAAATCCCAATATGCCGCGGCTGGCCGTGGCGCAACGCATTCCCGACCGCCTCCTTGGCGATGTAAAACAACTGGGTGGCCACGCTCTTGGCATCGCACAGGACTGGTCCGGAAGACTCGAACGTGCACTCCACCCCCTGAAGGATATTGGTCCGAGCCGTCAACTCGGCCAGCGCAGCGCTGAGCCCTCTCGAATCCACCTCCACCGGAATGAGCCCCTGCGCGTGGGCGCGAACCTGGGAGAGCGCTCGTTGCACCCCCTCACGCACCTTGATCACGAGCGGCGCCGCCACAGACCCTTCCAGCATGTCGCGCAACGTTTCCACCAGCAGACTCAACGCGGTCAACTCCTGCCCGGTACTATCGTGCAACGCCTGCCCGATGCGCCGTTGTTCCTCCGTGGCGATCTCCAGCACCTCGCGTTCCAGCGCTTTGCGTTTGCTCACGTCCCGAATCACGCCGGTAAACATGCGGCGCGACTGATCCCAGAACTCGCTCACGCTCAGGTCGAGCGGAAAGGTCGAGCCGTCTCTCCGACGTCCCTGCACTTCCCGCCCGCCGCCAATAAGGCGCCGCTCACCGGTCCGCAGATACCGCTTGAGATAATAATCGTGCTCCTCGCGATAGGGCGACGGCATCAACAGGTTGACATTGCGCCCCACCAATTCGCTGGCGGAGTAGCCAAACATCCGTTCAGCTGCCGGATTCACCGAGTCGATCCCTCCCTGATCGTCGATGGTAATGATCGCCTCCACCGCGGTGCTGACCACGGCGCGCAGCCGCTCCTGGCTGGCGTGGAGGGCCTCACTAATCTGCACCTGATCGTCAATGTCGGTGCTGGTCCCAACCCACTTGACGATCTTCCCCTGGGCATCATGAATCGGCGCCCCCCGGGTGGTGAACCAGCGATAGACCCCATCGTGGCGCCGCAACCGCTGCACAAACTGAAACCCCTGCCCCGTCGCTGCCGCTTCCGTGATTTTCCGATCGCACTCCGCCCGGTCGTCAGGATGGACATTTTCCCTCCAGCCAAAGCCAAGCACCTCCTTCAGTAGAACCCCCGTGTACTCCTGAATCTGGGGATTGCCGTAGTCACACGACCCGTCCGGACGACAGGTCCACACCAGTTGCGGCAGTCCCTCCGCCAGTTCCTGAAAGCGTTGCTGACTTTCCCGCATCGCATCAATGGCCTGTTTGCGCTCGGTGATATCCACCAGCACATTTACCCCCCCAATCACCTGGTCAGAGGGGTCGCGCAAGGAAGTGGCATGGGCCAGAACCAAGCGCCGACTCCCATCGGGGCGCTCCATGATCACTTCCGCGCCACTGGTGGACACCCCTTCGCGCACCGCCAGCGCCATGAAACTATCCTCATGGCGAAGCGGCTCTCCCGTTGGGCGAAACAATTTGAATGAGCCACAATAGCGGTCGTCGGGATGGTTGAGTTTCGGGCTCCGCCCCCAGAGTTGACGTGCCCGATCGTTAAAGTAGGTAATCAATCCGTCCCGGTCACAGGTGTAGGCGCCGGCAGGAAGCGCATCCAGAACCAGGCGCAGGCGATGCTCGGACTCCTGCAACGCCGCTTCTGCTTTTTTTAGATCGCTAATATCCGTTTGGCAAGCTACCCAGACAGTGCCATGTTCGCGATGCTCAAAGGTGCTGACGCTGGCACGGCACCAGAAGGCAGTGCCCTCTTTCCGCACATTCAGAACCGTCCCGCGCCACACGCCATGGGTGCGCAGCGCGGCGATGATCTCCTGCGCCGTTTCCTCCGGGGGACGATCGGTGGAGTCATTCAGGATCGACACGGGCTTGCCCAGCAGTTCCCCGCGTTCATAGCCAAACATCGTGTCGAAACGTTGGTTGGTGTAGACGATGATTCCATCGCTGGTTCGCACCACCGCCACCCCCTCGCCCATGTTCGCGGCCACCATACCATGGGGAGGCAACACCTCTTCTTCTCGCAAGGGCAGGAGAGCAGAGCGCACCTCAAACGCCAGGAGGAGGGTCGGTTTTCCCTCCCCGTCAACAACTCGCGTCGCGTTGATCAGAATCGTTTTCCGCCCCTCCGGGGGAAATTCACTTTCAATCGCAACATCGACAAGGCGCGTCTGGCGCGTCAGAAGCTCTTCCAGCAGGGTGCGGAAGCGGGGCGTTTTCCACACCGCGCCGGTCAGGCTGTAAACGAGACGCTCCTCGCTTTCGACCGCGTTGAGGTGGAAACTCTGATAAAACGCCTTGTTTGCCTTGCACACCCGCAGTTCGCGATCCAGGACGACCATCGGCTCGCGCACCGTCTCGACCAGCGCGGCCCAGTGGTCGCGAACAGCCCAGGGTTCGGACACAGCAGTTCTCCCCGAGAATGGAGATCTCCTGACTGAGGAGACCGGGCAGCGCTTTGGTATCCAGTATATCCGTTTCTGAATCAGATGAGAATCGGGGGGGACAAGGGCCAGGGGGCACCAGATGGCAGATTCCTCTTCCTGGCCCGGACGAGACGAGAAGAGGTGCCCCGCAAAAGGCCATGATCATCGGGCGGCCGGGGCTTCCGCCTTGCAGTCGAGGTAGCGGCGAAGTTCGGTGCCGAGCGCCTCGGTGGCGTGTTCCATCCGCTGCAGAGCCTTCTGGGTTTCCTCCAGATTTTGTGCCAGTGCCATCTCTTCGAGCTGCTGAGCAGTGTGCACCCCCTGGTGCGCACGCAATTGACTCACCGAGCCCTTCATCTTGTGAGCGAGACGCGCCAGCGCAAGATAATCGCGCCGATGCAGCGCCGCGCGACTTTCCGCCAGCATCAGCGAGGACTCGGCCAGGAATTGACGACACATGGTCAGTAACAACTCCCGGTCGTCGGCAAGACCTGGCAACACCGCGGCGGGATCCCACACCCCTGGCGTGCTCGGCGGCGAGGCGTGGGTTCCGGTTGCCGCCATCACCCGCGCAAGCGCCTGCGCAAGGTCGCGCGCATTGATCGGTTTGCTGACATAATCATCCATCCCGGCGGCCAGGCAGTTCTCCCGATCGCCTTTCATGGCGTGCGCCGTCATGGCGATGATCGGCAGATGACGGCCTGTGCCCTGTTCCCGGGCACGCAGCCCCCGCGTGGTCGCGAATCCGTCCATCTCCGGCATTTGCACATCCATGAGGACCACATCGAACTCCTGACGCTCCAGCTGAGTCAATGCCTCCTTGCCATCCCCAACCGTCACCACGGTGTGCCCCTGCTTCTCCAGCAAGCGACGCCCCACGGTCTGATTAATGGGGTTATCCTCCGCCAGGAGAATGCGCAGCGTACGCTGAGAGGCCTCGGGAAGCGGTGGACGTGCCGTTGCTCGGGGCGCACCGTGGTAGGAGATGTGCAACGCTCGGGTGATCGCCTCCAGCAGCTCGGCTGGGGGCACCGGCTTGATCAGGTAGGAATCGATTCCCAATTCGCGACACCGCGTGGCATCGCCCGCACTGTCGGTGGAGGTGAGCAGAATGAGCGGCATCCTGGCCAGATGGGGGCGATGTCTGATCTGGCTCGCCAAGGTAAAGCCATCCATCCCGGGCATGCTGCCATCGATCAGCGCCAGGGCGAAAGGCTCCCCGGCCTTCCAGGCCGCCTCCAGCGTTTCGAGAGCCTGCGCGGCCGTCCCCAGGACCACGGGGCGCATCCGCCAGCTCGCCAGGATCACTTCCAGAATAAGCCGGTTGGTGGCGTTGTCATCGACGATCAGTGCCGGCAACCCCCGCAACTTGACCGGCGCGGCCAGGACCAGGCCGACACTTGGCTGACTGGCCAGCTTCAGGTGCGCCGTGAAATGGAAGGTACTCCCCTGGCCTGGTTGACTCTCGACCCAGATACGCCCGCCCATCTGCGCGACCAGACGAGCCGCGATGGTCAATCCAAGTCCCGTGCCCCCAAAGCGCCGCGAGGTCGACATGTCCTCCTGGATGAACGGCTCAAAGATATGCCGCTGTTTCTCCGGACGAATCCCGGGGCCCGTGTCGCGAACCGTGAAGTGCAGCAGCGCCCCGGAGGCGCAGGGCTCGGCGGCAACGCGGACCGCCACCTCACCGCGCTCCGTGAACTTGAGGGCATTTCCAATCAGATTGATCAGTACCTGGCGCAAGCGCCCAGGATCGCCAGCCAAGCCATCGGGCACCTCGGGCGCAACCTGATAGGAGAGTTCCACCCCTTTCTGATGGGCGCGCACGGCGAGGATCTTCATCATCTGCCCCAGGGTTTTCTCCAGGCTAAAATCCTCCTCGAAAAATTCGAGTTTGCCCGCCTCGATCTTGGCGAAGTCCAGCACGTCGTTGATGACCCGCAACAGCGCTTCTCCCGAATCCATGACCGCCTGCAGATACTCGCGCTGCCGCGGAGTCAGATCCGTGTCCAGGGTCAGCTCGGTCATCCCGAGAATGCCATTGAGGGGCGTGCGGATTTCATGGCTCATGTTGGCCAGGAATTCGCTCTTGGCGCGATTGGCCGCCTCCGCCACCTCCTTGGCAATCTTCATCTCCTCCTCGGCCAGTTTCCGACTGGTAATATTCTCGTGAGCGATCGCTGCGCGCACCGGTCCCTCCCAGCGGAACCGGGTCACATGCATGAGAAACCAGCGCCGTTCCTTCGCCGAGTGGCACTCGTATTCCAGGGTGAACGTTTCCAGCCGCCCGGCCAGCACGTCCTGAATCGCCGTGTGCACCTGCATCGCCGTCGGTTGTGCCGCGCCGGTTGCTCGTGCACACACCTCCAGGTAATTCTGACCGATCCAGCGTGGCTTTCGCTGCCCCGAGTTGGCATCCCCGAAGCGCCGCCAGGCCTCGTTGACGGCGATGATCGTCCCGGACTCATCGACAATGGCCAGGTGCGCCGACAGCGAATCGAGGGCCGAGAGGAGAAATTGCTGCGATTCGCGCAACGCCGCTTCGCTTTGCTTGCGCTGGGTGATATCGCGCAGAATCCCCACCGCACACCAGCGTCCCTGCACCACAATGGCGTTCAGCGAGAGTTCAATGGGGATGCACGTGCCATCCTTGCGCACCGCTTCCAGCTCCAGGATCTTGCCGATGGCCGCCCCTTGCCCGGTCAGCGCAAACTGAGCCAGTCCGCGCCGATAGTGCTCGCCATAGCGCTCGGGCGCCACGGTCTCGTGGAGATTGCGCCCAAGCATTTCCTCCCGGGGGTAGCCGAGAATCTTCTCCGCCGCAGGGTTCCAGTGGCGCACCAATCCGCGCGCATCGATCACAATCACCGCATCAAGGGTGGTATGAGGGACAATGCGAAGCCACTCTTCGCTTTCGCGCAGGGCTTCCCAGGCCAGGCGTTCTGGAAGCGCCTCGCGCGGGACATCGGCCGAGCGCGCCCGGAGCAATTCGTTCCGCTCGCTCAGCACCCCGCTCCCCTCGGCCCAGGGAGCCCGCGTCCGGAGTGCCACGGATGCATCTCCCTCTTCCCTCTGTGCGCTCCCCTCGGAGAGCCCCGGAAGGCTCGCCTCAAGGGCCTGTAGTCGTTGTCGCAACCACAGGTTTTCCTGTAGCAATTCGTCGCGCGATTTCTGGTCGACGAAAAGAGTCATGCGCCGATCTCCAGCCCGCCTTGGACTCTCAGTAAGCCGGGACGCACCACGCGGAGCAACACGAACCCGCCTACTCCTTTCATAGGCTATTTTCCCGCTCGATGCGCAGCGGGGCGCGCAGACTTGCGCCTCCGCGCCACCTCCCTGGCTCGCGGCGCTCCGGGATCAACCGGATCCTCGGAGCGTGGACCGATCGACTACCCAGGGCGGAACGTGGTGGATCAGAGCATTCCGTTCGAGGAAGACGTGAAGGGCGCTTCACAAAAGTGAAGGTGATCGAGTTTGCGCTCCTGCAGCCAGCGCTGCGCCTTCTCCGGACTGAAGCGCCCGCAATGGAAGCAAAAGAAGGCAAGTTCTGCCTGGTCGTTTGCAATCCCGAAGATAGTGGCGATCCCTTCCTCGAAGAAGTCTTCCTTGCGGATCAGGAACTCGAACTGGGCGGGATCCCGCAGCAACGCCACATGTTCATCCACCCGAACCTGACCCGGTCCGGAAAGGAAAGGGGGACATGGGGGAGCTGGTCGGCGACCATTGATTCGCTTCTCCCTGGTCATGTTCACATCCTTTGGGGTCGGCCCCCTCCCGTCACTGCTCAGATCAATCCATGGGCCATTGCTCTCCATTGTTCGCAACTCCTGTGCCGCGCGATCCCCTCCACGATCCAGGGTGGTTCCATCCGATCGCAAACCCAGGTTTCCCTCCATGAGAACACACCCTCAGCGCGAGATCTGTCGGTAAACTCATGACAACTGCTGTAAGACAGAGCCTCACAGCCAAGACACAAACGACCTATCCTCTTTACCAAATAAAAGTTACGGTTCTCTCTCTACTCTTCGCGCCGCGCGGCACCGGACTCCGAGGGCTCCTCTGCAAGCCGTCAACCCCTCCGCGGGAGTCTCTGGCCGTGGCCTACGTGACAGCCCATCGTGCAACGCCTGTGCTTCTGCGGTCATTCTCTGGTGCTGAAACGCACATCTGCCCTCCCAACAATCCGCGTTGGGAAGAAGGTTTCATGAAGAGAGCGCCGTCCCGCTCTCCCCAAAGACTTGCTATTTTCCCTCGGCAGACAGTGGGGTGGCGTCCCAGACCTTGATGGTTCGGGTTCCCGAACTGGCGAGCCGATTGCCGTCTGGAGTGAATGCCAGCCCGACCACGGACGTGAGATGCCCGCGCAAGGTGAGAACTTCCTGCCCGGTTACCGCACTCCACAGTTTGATGGTCCCCTCCGCATCCCCACTGACCAGGCGCTTGCCGTCGTTACTGAAAGCCACCACTCCCACGCCAGACTGATGCCCCACCAGGTCAAGGGTCTGACGCCCACTTGCGGCGTCCCACACCTTCACCGTTTTATCCTGGCTGGCACTGGCAATGCGCTGCCCATCGGGGCTGAAGGCAATTCCGAGCACCGGCCGACCATGGCCTGTGAGCGTGCAAAGCTCCTTGCCACTATTCAGATCCCATATTTTTAACGTGGCATCTTCACTGGCGCTTGCAAGCCGTTGACCATCGGGACTGAACGCCACCCCGTGGACCTTGTCCGCATGGCCGGTGAGCGTCGCCAGGTGCTCGCCGGTCACGGGATCCCAGATTCTGATCGACCTGTCCCAGCTTCCACTCGCCAGGCGTTTGCCATCCAAACCGAACGCAACACTGACCACGCGCTGGGTGTGTCCCTTGAGCATGCGGTCTTTCTTCCCGCTCGTGGTATCCCAGAGTTGCACGATCTTCCCCTCGTGGGCAGTGGCAAGTTGTTTTCCATCCGGGCGAAAGGCAAGGCCAAGAATCGGCCCAAAATTGGCAAGGAGTGCGTCCTCTTCTCGAAGAGTAAAGACCAGGGGTGGAGAACCCAGTCCATCAACAGTGCTGGGGAGTTCCCACGCTCGCACCCCAAAAGAGGGTCCTCCAGGAATCCCGGCCGCCAGACGTTTGCCATCCGCACTGAGCGCCAGCGCACTCACCGCCCCCACGTTGATGGTGAACGCCGCGGACGGGTCGTTGAGCACGGGAAGGATTCTCAGTCCTTTGTCCTGATTCTGAACCGCCAGCCAGCGCAGGTCGGAGGTGAAGGCCATCCCAAACCTGGCGGGCTCCTGAATCGTAAGCACTTCCCTCCCTGTGGCCACCTCCCACACCCGCGCGGTTTGATCCACACCGATGCTCCCCAGTCGTTGGCTATCCGGGCTGAACAGCAGTGAATAAACAGGGGCGTTCGATCCGCGGAAGGTGAGCGGTGGCTTCCGGGGAGTGAAATCCCATATGCTCACCGTGCCATCGTACCCCCCACTGGCAACAAGGCGCCCATCGGGACTTATGTCAATGGTGAAGCCACCTCCCAGTGGCTCGCGCGCAGTCACCGGCTGCCTGATGACTCCCCGAGAATCGCACTCGCAGACCATCACCCCCATCGGAGTCCGGGCAGCCACACGCCGCCCATCGGGGCTGAACGCCAGCGCAACCACACTCCCCCCCGTGTTGTCGAAGGTGTACAGGAGAGTGCCACGCACGGCATCCCACACTTTCACGGTGGAATCATCGCCCGTGGCAAGACGTTTGCCATCACGGCTAAAACACACGCTCTGCGCGCGTTGGCGGTGATCGTTCAGGGTAAGGACCGCGTCCCCGCTGGTCAGGTCCCACACCCGCACCGTCCTGTCTTCCCCGGCGCTGGCGAGCCGTTTGCCCTCGGGTCCAAATACCAGTCGATTGACCCTCCCCGTATGCCCCGTCAGGGTGCAGACAACCTTTCCCGTGGTCACATTCCACACTTTCACCAGGTTGAACTTGCTCTCCTCCGTCGCCCCAGCCACGTAGTGACTATCCGGGCTGAAGGTGAACATCCCAATCTTCTCTGTTGGGATCGTCACCTGTTGGGTGCGGAACAGGTGGTTGACATAGTGCCACTCCCACTGGCGCCGTTCGATCGGACATTCGTCGAGCCACTGTCGCGCACGAGCCAGATCCCTGGTGCGCCAGTCTGCCAGCGCCCGAGACACCAGGCGGACATAGCGCAGCTGGTCGAGTTGATCGCGTGCCCGGACCTCCTGTTCGCGGATCTGGTCCATCTCCTGCTGCGTTGCCAGCAACTGCGCCTGGCTTTCCTCCAACTGGCTATTGGCGAGTTCCAATCGCCGCTGAAAAAGCAGGCTCACACCCCCTGCCACGAGGGCCAGCATGGTGACGACGAGAAGGGCGAGCAGCCCCGCCAGGGCCGGAAACCGCCGCGCCCAGCGCACCGCCTCCTGCATCCCCCAGGCGGGGTTGCGCCGACTCGGCTCACTCAGAAAGTGCCGTAATTCCCGGGCCATCATCGCCATCGTCGGATAGCGTCGCGCGGGCTCGGGGGCAATCGCTTTCAGGCAGATCCTTTCCAGTTCGGGGGGAATGTCCTCGCGGAGCAGGTGAGGAGGCTGGGGCGCCTCGGTTCGCGAAGGCAATTCCCCGGTGAGCGTCTGGTAAAGAATCACCCCCAGGCTGTAGATGTCCGCCCGTGCCGCACTGAAATCTCCCTCGCCTCGAATGGCTTCTGGGCTCAGATAAGCGAGCGGTTCAGGGATCTGGCCTTCCAGCGCTACGGTGTGATCCCCCACCTCGGACCGAGCCAGGTCAAAATCCATCACCACGGGTTTGCCATCGGTTCGAATCATGATGTTGGATGGCTTCAAATTCCGATGGAGAACTCCCTGATCCTGAGCAAACTGGAGAGCCTCCGCCACGGTGGCGATCATCTCGGCCGCTTCGCGAAAGCTGGGTCGATGCCCCCTCATCCGCTCAGCCAGGGTGACTCCGTGTACAAAATCGCTCACCAGATAAGGCGTCCCCGCACTTTCCCCGATCTCGTGCAGAGGGACAATCGCGGGATGGCGGAGTCGCCTCACCGGCTGCGCGGCGCGGAGCAGATACTCACGATCCTTCTCCCCGGCCAGGGTTCCCGCCCGCGCCACCTTGACCGCGACCAGACTATTTCGCTCTGGGTCGCGCGCCTTGTAGACCGCCCCGAACGCCCCTTCGCCCACCTTTTCGAGGAGGTGAAACCGACCGACCGTGTCAACGCTCGAACTCAACTCGGCGGTAAATCCACTATCCGGAAGAAAAGCTGCCCCGCATGAGGGGCAGAAGACCTTCTCTGCTGGGGCAAGCACGGGGATCTCAACGGAATGCCGACAATGCGGACAGAGAATGTACATTGAGCGACACCTTTCCATCCTGGTGCGACGACACGACCCGGGAGAACGATGCTGAGACTGCGACCCATTGTATGAAATGCCGGAAGAGTCCGCTTTATTGTATCCAAAAAGGTGTGAAGCCTCCGCCCACAACAGCAGCCCCGCACCCCGGCGTCACTTTGCACTGCCGCTTGCACCGACGCATTTTCATAAGCTGAGCCATTGCTTTCGCTGGCAGGCTCCCTTACGATAGCGAGCGCTGCCAGATGAACCTCGAACGATGTCGCCGAGCCCTGTTCGCGAGAACGCCCCCGTGGGAAGCATTCTGTTCCCACGGAACTTCGGACAATTGCCACCCATGTTCACGACGCCAGTCAGTCTACTCGAACGCATCCGCGAAGCGCCCGTCGGGGATGCCTGGGGCAAATTTGTCGACCTCTATTCTCCGCTCCTTTTTCACTGGGCCAACCGTCTGGGTCTGACTGAACACGATGTCGCCGACCTTGTTCAGGAGGTCTTCACCATCCTCGTCGCCCAGATGCCGCAGTTCGCGTACAAACCGGAAGGAAGCTTTCGCGCCTGGCTGAAGACCGTTCTTCTGAATGCCTGGCGCAAGCAGTTAGCCCGACGGGCCATGCAGCGAACTGCCAGCGATGCCGAACTGAACACGCTCGCGGATACGGATCCCCGGCTGGAGCTGGAAGAAGCGGAATATCGCCAGTATCTGATTGCGCGGGCCCTGGCACTGATGCAGCAGGAGTTCGAGCCCTCGACCTGGAAAGCCTGCTGGGAGTTCGTGGTCAACGGTCGGCCAGCCCACGAGGTAGCTGCGGAGCTCGGCCTGTCCCTCAATGCCGTCTACCTGGCCAAGAGCCGTGTCCTGCGCCGTTTGCGTGCCGATCTGAACGGCCTTCTCGATTAACCGATTTTTTCTGACAGGTTCTGACTTCTTGCGGATACTCTGAGTGTACCAACTCACCCCCTCTTCTTTCTGAGGAAGCTGTGCCCGGCTGCGCCTGTCCCAGCGATGTTGCGCTCGAAGCGTTCCTGCTCGGTCTGGGGACCGAACAGGAAGCGACGCACCACGAACAGCACCTGGCCGAATGCCCGGCCTGTGCGGCGCGCCTGCATTCGCTGCGTGCTGAAGATGCCATCGTCGCCACCATGCGTGTCAGTGCTGCTCCGATCGATTCGCCCTACCCCGACTTGATGCGTTCCCTGATTCCGCTGCTCAAATGTCTGCGTAGCAGCGACACCACCCAAACGTTTCTCGATCCCAGAACCACGCAGCCGTGCCCATTCACCTTTTCCTTTCTCGCGCCCCCTGCTCGCGCTGGCGACATGGGCCAGCTGGGAAAGTTTCGCGTCCTGGAACCACTCGGGGCCGGGGGAATGGGGCTGGTGTTCCACGGCTACGACGAGACCTTGAACCGCCATCTGGCGATCAAGGTCATCAAGCCCGAACTCGGCAATGCGCCCGCTGTCGTGGAGCGCTTTTTGCAGGAAGCCAGGGCGATCGCGGCGGTCGAGCACCGGAACATCGTTGCCATCTACGAGGCCGAGGCGCAAAACGGCATCCCGTATCTGGTCATGCCTCTTCTGAAGGGGGAATCGCTGGAAGCGTACCTCCACAAAGTACGCGGGCCCTTGCCACTCGATGAGGTGCTTGTCGTGGCCCGGGACACCGCCCGCGGGTTGGCGGCCGCTCACGAACGCGGCCTGGTGCATCGCGATATCAAACCGGGCAACCTCTGGTTGGAGCAGGCCGACGAGAACACCCCGCGCATGCCCAACGAACCCGCCTGGTGTGTGAAGATCCTCGATTTTGGCCTGGCCCAGACCCACGGCTATCACGACGAGGGTGTTTCTGGCACCCCCGCCTACATGGCCCCGGAACAGGTCCTCGGCCACCCCGTCGATGGGCGCGCGGATCTTTTCAGCCTTGGCTGTGTGCTCTACCGCGTTGCCACGGGCGAATCGCCTTTTACCGGCACCGATACCATGGGCGTGATGATCCGGGTCGCCACGCAGCAGCACTGCCCGGTTGGAGAAGCCAACCCTGCACTCCCGCCGGACGTGGTCCACCTGATCGAGCAGTTGCTCGCCAAACGTCCCGAGGGCCGCCCTCCCTCCGCGCACGAGGTGATCCTTGCCGTGGAGGCGATCCAGCAGCGGCGACGTGACGCCGCGCGCCCGTGGTTGGTGCGCCACGGTTGGATCGTCGCTGCGCTCCTTGGGCTGGCGATCGGCCTGGGCTTGTGGGCCTGGCATCGAAGTACCACGCCCGTTGGCCCCACCCTTGAACCAGGTGAGGTCACCTTCGACTACACCGATGCCGACATCCCTCTGCAGATTCTCTCTGGCGAGCGGCACTGGGATCTCCTTCCGGGGCAGAGTCAGGCGCAGACCTTCTCACTGCCGCCCGGCGATTACGCCATCCGCCCCACGATTGAGTCCCCACGTCAATTGACCACCGATCGCTTCACGGTCAAGCCAGCGGAAGCGCAGACGATCCGCCTCGCGCTGGTGGGAGAGATTCGCCACCACCAACTCCACCAGGGGAGCGTGACCGCCGTGACGCTCGCCGCGCCCGACAACACCTTGCTGGCGTGTTCAGTCGGTTTGGATCGCCACGTCTGCCTGTGGCATCCGCGCGAGGATCAACGGGACGAGCGCTTCGCACCCCGTTTCCTGAACCAACGAACGGAGCCCACGTTTCCGCCGCTGCGCGCACTCGCCCTGACTCGGCGAGGGGATCGTGCGATTTTCGCTGGCGGCGATGTCACTCAGGCCACCCACACTCCAGTCTTTGTCTGGGAAGTGGAGGCCGATCGACGCGTTCCCAGACCCATTGTTGGGGCCGAGGGTGTGGTGACGGGGTTGGCGCTCGCCGAGGATGGCGAGGGAAAGTCTCTTGCCACCGGCGTGGCGATCGCGGAGGAGAGCCGAAAGTATCTGGTCGCCACTTCCACGGGGATCGTCAGTGTGTGGAATCTCCAAACGAACAAGGGGTTCGGCGGCCGGTATCTCCCTGAACCGGAGAGCCGCAACCTTGGCATTGAGGGGGTGGCCGTTTCCCCCACAGGAACCCACGCCCTGGTGGCCTGCGGAGATGGCAGCATCCGCGTCCTTGATCTCCAGTTGATCCTCTATCAACAGAAGATCGACAACGCGCACCAGGGCCGAGTGCTTGCGGTGGCCTATTTGCCGGAGGGACAGGGCTTTGTCTCCGCTGGAGAGGATGGCGTGATTCGCATATGGGATGCCCGCACACGGCAAGCGCGGGAACTCCGTGGCCACGAGCGCGCGGTGCGTTGCCTTGCCGTGGACACCGCGGGGACTCGCTTACTTAGCGGAGGCGCCGACGGCACCCTGCGCCTGTGGGATCTGGAATCGGGCAAGGAACTCAAACGCTTTGCCGCCCATCCACGCGGGGTTAACGGCGTGGCCTTGACAGGGGATGGCCGTCAGGCTCTCTCCGGTGGCTCCGATCGATTCGTTCGCTTCTGGCAACTTCCCAACTAAATGGCAGTCAACGCGGAACCGGGAGGTCCGGCGTCCGCCCATGCTCTCTACCACGAGGTCCCCCATGCGTTGTGCGCGTTATCTGGCGATCGGCGTTTTGAGCGTTCTCTTCCTGGCAGCAATCCCCCTTGGAGCCGCCGACAAGAAGGAAGCGGAACAAACCAAACAGCCCACCAGGGAGGACGAGGAGAAGAACAGGCTCGCCGAGGAATACATGGCGAACATGGCCCTGGTTGCACGGCTCAAGGAACTTGGCTACGACAAGGAAAATCCCTCACCCGAATCGCTGGTGACCGCGGCGTTCATCCTGCGCAAGATGCAGGCCACCCGGGGACAGAAAGACCTGGAGGTGAAGCCCGAAGCCCAACGGGAGCCCGGCGCCTCCGACGAATCCCCTCTGGTGGATACCGTGGGGAAGATGGATTATGACAAGGAAATCAGCGATCTCCTCGATGATGCTCGCGCCAGGGCCGCAAAGAAAAAGGTCGATCTCGAACCCCTTATCAACGAAATGAAAAGCCGCAAGGTCGACCAGGGACGTCTGGTGCTTGGTGGCTTGCAACAGGTGGTGCGCAGTATCGGGGGACGCCAGACACACACCTACCACATCAACGCCCGGCCCAATGAGCTTTTCTATTTCGCCTTTCGCTCGCTGACGCCGCTGCAGGTCACCATTGTGCGTAGCCGCACGGACACGGTTTTCGCCGCCGGGATCGTCACCGGGGCCAACACCAGCTACTTCCCACGGACCCAATCGCCCGTGGACCGGGTTCCCTTCACCATCAAGATCACGAACCTCACGCCCTACCCCACCAAGTACCAGATGTGCATTCGCTGACAAGGTCAACGGGCTGTCCAGCTGGACAGCTCGTTGTCAACCCTATCCCGTTCCACGACCTGAACGGCGTTTCATCGAGGACAACTTATGCGCTACTTGTTGCTCCTACTCCTGCTGCTCTCCAGCGTTGCCGCTACCCATGCGCAGGATACCCCCTCTCCGCTCATTCCGCTTTTCAATGGCAAGGATTTCTCGGGGTGGGAATTCTTCAACTGTACCGAGAAAGACTGGACCATCGAGAACGGCGTACTCTCCACTCAGAAAGGGAATCGCCCGACCAATCGGTGGTTGGTGACCGACGGGTTGTATGACGATTTCGAACTCCAGCTGGAATACATGATCGCGACCAAGGACGCGATCTCCACGCTGGTCTTTCGCGCCGTTCCCCAGGACGACCTTGCCTTCAACGGGGTCGGCATCGTGCTCCGGGAAGAAGCCCCTTTCCCGAAAGTGGATGCAAAGTTGAAGAACGGGGCGATCAAGTTTCTTGCTCCTTCTTCCAGGCAGGCAGGAAAACCCAATGGCGAGTGGAACCGGTTAACTCTCCGGGCAAACGATCGGCACCTCCGAGTCGTTCTCAACGGCATTACGATCCACGATGTTGACCTGGAGGAACTCCTCCGAACAAATCCGAACCACCGGGGGCTGCAGCGTACCGCAGGAGTGATTGGACTCCAGACCCTGAAGGGGGAGGTGAAGTTTCGCAACGTGGCGATTCGTCAACTCAACGGGGGAACGCTCCCGGGAAAAACCACGCTCGGCCTCGATGTGGGCGCACACATCATGGCGATCGGGAAGGTCGAGTTCACGCCGGACGGCAAGCAACTGATCACTGGATCTGCCGATCACACCATCCGCGTCTGGGATGTCTTCACGGGGTTACCCGTGCGCGTGATCCGTCCGCCCGGGCAAGGCAACACGCGCCGCATGGCCCTCTCACCAAACGGGGAACACCTGGCCGTGGCGTGCGAATACCCTGAAGGGAACAAGCTGCACAACGTCATCTACATCCTTCGGTTCAAGGATGGCCAGGTTGAGCATGTTCTCAAGGGGCACAAGGAGACCATTCTGGGGCTGGCCTATTCTGCCGACGGCAAGCGGCTCGCCTCCTCGGCCGAGGACCACAGTATCCGTATCTGGAACCCCGCCACCGGGAAGATGGAAAAAAGTCTCCATTCGCCCATCGGCTGGATCAATCCCGAAATGGCCCGGAACTTCCGGACAGGATCACTCGCCCTGTCGCCCAACGGGGATCGGGTAGCGTTCGCCCATCGCAATAAGTTGGTGATCGTGGAGGTGGCAACCGGCACACAACTCGCTGAGATGACGACGTCGTGGGAGTTCAGAGGAGTCGTTTGGAGTCGCAACGGCAAGACCCTCGCCACCTCTGGACCTCCAGTGTTCAAGGACAACAAACTGGTCAGTGGTGGTTTTCACCTGTTCGACACCACCGGCAAACCACTCCCCCAACCGGAAGATCCCAAGTATTTCCATGCGGGCGATGTGGCCTTTAGCAAGGATGGGACCCGTCTGGTGATGGCGTCGACCAATGGCGTCTATCATCGCGGAACCCTTCTGGATGTGCAAACGGGGAAGGTTCTCTCCGAGTTTGTTCCGAAGAAATCTGTCATCCCGGGGTACGGCCCGCCACGCGGGGGTGAGGCATGTGCCCTGTCGCCCGATGGGAAACTGGCGGCCACTGTTGCCAATGGCGAGTTCAAGCCCGAGATTTTTCTCTGGAGCACCAGGGACGGAGAACTCATCCATCGCCTGGGAGGGCGCCCCTGGATCCGACCCCGAATGCAGGCGGCCTGGACCGCTGACGGGAAAGGCGTGGGTTGGACATCCCGAACCATTTCACAATCGCTCCAGCTGGATAAGTTAGAGCTTGGCACCCCAGACAAGGATCTGGTGGGACCGCGTTTGACCGAGGGGGCGTTCACGCTGAAACCGCCTCCGGAAGGGGGCAAACGATACCTGGAACGTGTGGTGGTCAAGGATAATGAAGTGGTCGCTCGGTTGGGTGTACCTCATCGTTCCCACGTTCCCTGGGGCATGACCTTCGTCACCCCCCGCTGGGTGGCAATGTCCGGAGACTGGGGTGGTTTCTTCCTCTACGACGTCGCCACGCAGAAGCGCATTCGCGAGTTCAAGAGGATGGAAGGCCCCATCCTCGGGAACCAGGCTATTCCCTCCGCCGCGTCCTCCCCTGGCAAAACGCCGTACATTGCGAGCCTGGGCGCCGATCAACTCCTCCGGATCTGGCATCCCGAGCGTGAGCGCCCGTTGCTCACCCTCTATGTCAATGGCGACGACTGGATCATCTGGACGGAGGAGGGCTACTACGCCGCCACCCCTGGTGGCGAACGCATGATCGGCTGGGTGGTCGACAGCGGCATCGACAAATCCCCGTCGTTCTACCCCGCCGAACGATTCCGCAAGAAACTCTATCGCCCCGATGTCATCAAACGCATCCTCGACAAGGGCAGTGTGGAAGAAGCACTGAAAGCGGCCGACACCGCCCTTGGTGTGAAGATGGAGAAACCGGTTGAATTACGCAAGATGTTGCCCCCCAAAGCAACAATCCAACTCGTCGGCAAAACTGGCCAGAAGGTCAAGGTGAAGGTGACAGCCACTGCCGAGGACGGGCAGCCCATCAAGGTGTTGCGCCTGATGCTGGATGGCAGAGGCCTTCCCGACGAGAAGTACACACGCACCCTGCCGCCCACAAATAAGGCAGAAGTCGAGTGGGAAGTCGAGCTTCCTCCGGGCAAGCACGAATTGGAGACGCTCGTTCGCGGCGAGTACTCTTCGGATCTCTCCAACACTCTCCAGGTGGACAATCCTCTACCCGCCAAGGACAAACCCATCCTGTACTGTCTCTCCATTGGGATCAACTACGACTGGGATCCCAAACTGAAGGCACAACTGGGACTCAAGGCAGCAGAAGGAGATGCCACGCGCTTTCTCAAGGCGATCCAGGACAACTGCGCGGGGCCAAACAACCGTTTTCAAAAAGTGGTACCCACTCCCCTGGTAGGGAAGGCTGCCACGCGCAAAGCCGTGGTGGATGCGCTGCACAACTTCCGTCGTCAGGGGGCCAGGCCGGGAGACCTGGTGGTGCTGTACTTCGCTGGCCACGGGGTGATCGACGGGAAAGGGAGCGATCGAGGCTTCTATCTGCTCACCGCCGACGCCGAGCCAAACAATATCCCCAAAACCGCTCTGGGAAGTGCCGAGTTGCGCGAAGCGCTGTCCTCACGCTCGCTCCCCTGCTCGGTCTTTCTGGTGTTTGATGCCTGTCAGTCGGGCGGGGGCTTAAAGAATTTTATCCCGGCAGGCGACGAGGTGGGCCGCTCCCTCGCCTATGATGACGAGGCTTCGGTGACGGTCCTGGCCGCAGCCATGGCTCATCAGGCGGCTGCGGAAGACCCCAACGGCGGTCGTTTGACGCGCGCGCTGACCAAGGTGCTTCAGGCTGGCCCGGGTACGTTTTACGACCCCGTGGAGAAGGTCATGAATGTGCAGCACGCTTACGTCAAGGTGCTCGATATGGTCTCCACCGAAAGCAAGGGGAAACAAACTCCGGTTCTGCTCGCTCCCTGGACACGGCCTCCGCTTGTGCTGCGCAAAGTCCCCTGAAACGTACTGCTCCGTCGTTGGACCCCGAACCTGTGGTCCCCGGCCTGGAGCCAATCTGTGCAAGGCAGGACGGTCGGTCCAAGGCCGACCGCCTTGCCTTTTTTCGTTGCTCCGTTCAGAAGGACAAGGGTTCAGCGGGGGCGTGCTGCCACACTCGCGCCGGCGCGGTTTCGTCCTCCCTCCCCAGAATCGTTTCCGGGAGATCCTCGTAAGCCAGCCCCCAGTTATCCTGGTTGAAGATCAAAGGCCGATCCATGCGTCTCATCTCAATCGCCCAGCGAACGAGCTGCTCGTAGGTCAACATCGGCACGCCACGTTCCTGCAGACGTCGGTACAGGTTGGCGGACGTTTCCGGTGTCCAGCCCCCTCCGTGCTCGATGTGGTAGACGCGCAGCGGATCGGCCAGAACCTCCTCGGTCAACCCGGAGTGATAGGCCATCCAGCAAAGGAGGGAATCCAGGTGCATCGAGTAGATTGGAAACTCAGGATAGCCGCGCAACATCAACCAGTGTTCGCGGGCCATGAGCGTGAAATCCCCGGAGGCATTGGTATGGAGCCAGACCGGTTCGTTCACGTGCGTGGGCGGAAAGGCTGGCGGTTCGATGGAAACCGGAGTCGGCGCCTCCGTGGAAGCTGGCACACTCGCTGCAACGCCTGGCCCCCGGCTCCAAGGACGCTTGATCGCTCCACGGAGGCGGCGGAGAAATGCTCGGAACGACGTCCCCGCAAGGGGACCACGGACGATGCAGTTCCTGGTTGGATCGTCCGTCGGGGCGCGCTGTGCGACCTCACCCCACCCGCAGTGCCAGAGACGAAACGCCAGCGAACGCGGATCGTTGCCGATCGGTTTCGGTTCCGGCTCGACCTGCAGAACCAGGGTGTGAATGGCTCCCCCTTCCAGAGGCAACACCGCGTCGATCCATTGGCGCTGTGCCAGTGGTGCCTGTGCCAGCACCTTTCCCTCCAGGGTCGACAGGCAGAACTGCACCACCTGTCCGGCATACGCGGGTCCGGGTTCCACCAGCAGTTGCAGGATCCGTGGTCCGTCGGCCGGCGTTTGGAGACACAGTTCGCTTTTGGCCCCTGCCCAGCGGAAGGGGTGCCCCTGCTCGCACTCCAAGGTGTAAAATCCGGTCCCGAACGCGAGGGGCATGGTTGCCGGAGGAACCTCAATCGGGCCCCGCTTTCTCAGGAGCCGGCGCGCGACGTGGTCGGTTTGCGGAGCTGGCGGTCCCCCTGATTCATCCGTCGCCGCGACGACGCTCATCCCCTCGAAAACACGAAAGAGAAGATCGAAAGGCGTGCGCCGAATCTGGCGCGTTTCAGGATCACACACCTGCAGGATAAAGCGTTCGGTCACCTCGGCGCGAACGGGCAAATCAAATCGCAGAAACTGACGCGTGACGATCCTGTGCTCAGCCAGAATGGTCTCATCCGGCCGACAAACTTGCAACAGGAAGGGAGCGCACGCGGGAGCGGGTTCGACTTCCATGCGCACACGCAAGGTGCGCGCTTCCGGGGACCGCAGGGTGAACGTCGCCGGGCCACACACCCAGCGAACACGCTCCGGCCCATCGTTGGAAACTGCCTGCCATCCTTCCTGGAACGAAAGCCCCCAATCAGGAGAGGCAATGTCGTTCTCTTGCAGCATGCGCTGACCGTCTCCCTCGACCGGGAAGGTCCCTTCGCGGGCATTCACCCGCAGCAGATTGGCGCGGCAGTAGGCAAGTCGTTCTTCCGTTGTGGACAGGGTGGTGACACCGGCAGCAACATCGTGCCGATCGATGCGATACAGACGGCCCCGTCGGAGGGGACGTTGCCCCAACCAGGCGATCAGTTCCTCGGCGAAAAGGAGATCGATATTGGTACAGAGGATGAACTCCCCGCGGGCACGACGGATGCCAACATTCTTGGCGAGCATCTGAAACAGAGGCAGCCCGGAGTGATTGGGGAACTGCCGGTGCAACGCGGGCGGCACCTCGAGGAACCGAACCGGACAGACTTCGTGGCGGGTCGGCCAGCGCAGCACCTCGGCCAGACGCGGTCGATCCAGGGGCGGATTCCATTCGACGATGATCAGTTCGGCAGGCAGCTGGTGGCGCTCGCACTGGTCGAGCAGAACATCCACAAAGGTCTGGAAACGAGCGAGGAGGCCCTCGCCATGGTTGTCGTGACGCGAGGTCACCACAACCGAGAGGTAAGGTGCAGCGGCCAACATGGTGGTACCCCATTCGGAACAGGACGGACATTGGCTGGCGTGAGAGCGCCCTGGCTCACGGCGACCAGGCCAGGGCAAGAGCAACGGCGCTCGCTCCGGCGACGGTGCCGAAGGCGCCAGCTTTCAAGGCTTCGAGCAACTGCACACGGGTGTAGAGTTCGACCTCGATCACCTCGGCATCGTTCTCCTCGGGAACCGCACCTGGGCGACACTGTTCGGCGAGGAACACATGCATGGTGCCACAATGCCGATTGGCATCGACGACATAACGCCCGAGAAATTCCCAGTGTTCCGATTCGTAACCGGTTTCCTCACGCAGTTCACGCTGGGCGCCAAGGAGAGGATCCTCGCCCGCATGAAGCAGGCCGGCGGGGGGGGTGAGGGTCACCTGGCGCAGCGCATGCTTGTATTCGCGGGCCAGGACATACTGCCCCTCAACCGTGCGCGCCACGGTGACGGCAAAATCGGGGAGCGCGACCTCGTAGAAGTCCTCCAGGATGCGCCCGGAAGGCAACTGGATGGTCTGCTGCCGGATCGTTAGCCAGGGAGGATAGGAAAGCCGCTCTTCTTGCCGGAGGATGGTCCAGGGTTGAAGCGTGGGAGGGGAAGGCATGGCAGCCTCCAGGTCATGGGGTCAACACACGGTGCAAAGGGAGGTCGCAAGCGAGAGAGGGCGCAAACAGTTCTCGAAGAGTGCACAGGGCAACCTCGTTTTCACGCGGTTCATCGTGAAAACGAGGTTGCAGCAGGGTTTCGCTCAGGCGGCTGCCGTGAGGCCCTTCTTGGCGCTGCGCATCTGGGTCTCGATCCAGTTGTATGTGCGCGACAGCCCGTCTTCGAGGGAGATCTGCGGTTCCCAGCCGAGGACAGCGCGGAGACGCGTGTTGTCCGAATTCCGGCCGCGCACCCCCTGAGGCCCTGGGATGTGCTTCTTGCGGATCCGAATGCCGGCAATCTCCGCGACCATGTCCGCCAACTGATTGATTGTCACCAGCCGATCCTGGCCCAGATTGAGGGGCTCGTGATAGCTGGAACACATCAGCTTGTGGATCCCCTCGACACAATCATCGATGTAACAGAACGAACGGGTTTGTTCCCCGTCGCCCCAGATTTCGATGATCGGATTCCCGGTGAGCTTGGCGTTGGCGACCTTGCGACACATCGCCGCCGGGGCCTTCTCGCGTCCCCCCTGCCAGGTGCCAAGCGGGCCAAAGATATTGTGAAAACGGACAATCCGAGTCTCAATTTTATATTCTTCGCGATAGTGCAGGCAGATGCGTTCGGTCATCAGCTTTTCCCAGCCGTAGGCATCCTGCGGCTGAGCGGGGTAGGCATCCTCTTCCTTCAAGGCGGTCACCTGGGCATCGGTTTGCAAATACTCGGGATAAATGCAGGCCGAGGAGGTGTACAGGTAACGCGAAGCGCCATTCACCCGGGCGGCTTCAATGGTGTGGAAGTTGATCAACCCATTATTGTAGAGGATGCGCGCATGATTGGCGGAGATGAAACCCATTCCGCCCATATCGGCCGCTAGGGCATAGACATGATCGACCCCGCGGGTCGCCTGCAAGCACGCATCCCAGCGCCGTAAATCGAGGATCTCGAATTCATCGGCGCGGGTGGCCTCGTATTCTGGCTCCTTGATATCGGCGCCCCGCACCCAGTAGCCCTGTTCCTTGAGATACGTCACCAGATGATGCCCGATGAATCCGCCCGCTCCAGTCACCAGAATCTTGGTCTGATTCGACATGATCCATTAACTCCTGTCTAGGCGGCGCCAGGGAGAGGAGGCGCAGTCGCAGTTCGTCGGCCCCCCGGCTGGATGGAAGAAACTCAGGCCGCGCTGGCCCCCTTGGTCGAGACGCGCAAGGTCGTTTGCTGATTGGCCGTTTCCCGGTGGATGGGGCGCAGATCGTCGGTCCCCAGCGCCAGATACTGACACACCGCCCCCACGCTCTGTCGATCCAGCATGCGCCAGCAGTCCAGGACGGTTCGAGGGGATCCGCTCCGCTGGAAGTCCGAGGCGGTCAGCTGGCTGAATTCGCGACAGGGGCTGCACAGCACCACCACATCGGCCTGCTGGATGCCCTCCCGGGCCGAGGACGCGAAGGTCACCTTCCCCTTCAGCTGAGCCTGGGCCGTCTGCATCGCATCGGGATCGTAGATGACAACCGACTGTCCCTCGCCGAGCAACGCCTGCGCCAGTTCCAATCCCTGCCCGCGCTCCACCACGTTGGTGCAGGGTTTGTAGGCCACGCCCAGAATGGCGATGGTGCCACGCTCGGGCAAACAGGCTTCGACGATCTTTTTCAAGCGCCCCGCCATCATGTTGTTGATGGCGTCGGTCGCTTCTGGCAACGGCGCGGGCACCCCCAGGCTGCGCGCCAGCGTGCACAGCGCGATGTTATCGCGCGGGAAGCACGGGCCCCCGTAGGCCACCGATCCCTTGAGATACTTCGACCCAATGCGCGTGTCGAGTCCCAGCGCCGAGGTGACCGCATCGACATTGCCGCCATCAAGGCGTTCGCACAGCTGCGCCAGGAAGTTCGCGTAGGAGATCTTGGTGGTCACAAAGGTATTGAGCGCCAGCTTGGTCAACTCGGCGTTCACAAACGACATGCGCGCCACGCGCGGTTTGTTGTCGGTAACCTTCTGATAGATGCTCGCCAGCAGTTCGCCCGAGGCCGGATCCGATTCGCCAATCAGGACGAAATCGGGGTTGAGCATATCGCGAATCACACTCCCCAGCGAGATAAACTCGGGGCTGTAGCACAGGCCGAAATCCACCCCGCACTTCTTGCCGGAAGCGGCTTCCAGGGCGGGGAGCAACTGCCCCTTGGTATCGCCAGGCATCACAGTGCTGGTGAGAACGATGAGATGCTTGCCGGACTTGTGTTTGATGCCTTCGCCAACCGCCTGGGCCGCGTCCAGCACAAACTTCATCGAAAACGCCCCGGAGGCTTCACTCGGGGTGGGGACGATGAGGAAGGTGGCGTCGGTCTGTTTGACCGCCTCGATCACGCTGGTGGTGGCGCTCAGCCGTCCCTCGGTCTTGTTGATCATCTCCTGCAGGCCGGTCTCGACGACAGGGGCCTTGCCAGCGTTGATCTTCTGGACAAAGGTCTCGTTGACATCCACACCGATCACGCGATAACCCTTGGCGGCAAAGCAGGCGGCCATGGGTGAGCCCAGCTTGCCCAATCCAACGATGGAGATGTTCAAGAGAGAACTCCTTCCTTGGGTCTGACCTGCCTCCTGTGTCATCCTGTCACAGGGAAGGCCCCATCATGCCAGGGTCCCTCATTTTCGGCAAGATGAATCGGAGCCCTGGCTTCTCATTCTCAATCCATCCACGGCAACCGCAAGCAGCCTGTCGGCCAAGCACCGGGCCAGTCGTTCAAATCACCGTTTCACGCAACGGCTCGTTGGCCAGCCCCCAGTTCGCGGTGTTAAACAGCAAGGGCCGCTTCTGTCGACGCATCTGAATGGCGTAGGCAAGCGTTTCCTCGTAGCTCAGGACGGGGATGTTCTTGGCCTGCAGCCGCTTCATCAGTTCCCCTGCCCCCTCAGGTGTCCAGCCCGATCCGGCCGAATGTTCGATATGATAGATCTTGCATGGGGGCGGAATGATCACTTCCTCCGCCCCGGCATGATACGCCTGGAAACAGAAGAGCGAATCGAGATTGAACGAGTAGATCTCCATCTCGGGATTACCCAGGACGGCCTCCCAGTTTTCGCGGGCCAGCAAGGTGAAATCGCCACACGCATTGTTGTGGAGCAACACCGGTCCCAGGATCTCCTCGGGTGCGCTGGTCTGTGGCAACGCTGCCAGCCCAGACGCCCCGTTTGCTCCCTGCACAACCCCCACCAACTGCGTGGCGAGCCGTGTCAGTTTCTTGCGTGGCGCCTGAAGCAAGCGGCGCACCGTGCGTCTCCAGTCAATGCGCGTCTGGAAGCGCGGGCCCGACAGATTGTTCGGGGGTACCTCGACCCAACGGGCGCTGAACAACCGGAAACAGAGCATGCGCGGCTCATGGGCGACGGTCACGCGGCTGCCCCCTCGCACCATGAGGGTGAGCGCACAAGGCTCTCCCGCGGGCATCGCCAGAGTGAGATCCACGATCTGGCGATTGCAAATGCGACCCCGTGTGAGAATCTCGCCCCTGGCGTTCTGGATCTGCAATTCAAACGGTTCATGGTCCAGCGCCGGTCCAGATTCGAGATCCAAACGGAGCACGCGATTGGGACCAGGCGAACAGACCACAAGGTGGGCCTTGTCGCGCGCCCAGCGATAGGATTCTCCTTCGGCCTCTTCCACCTCGTACCAGCCGCGCGCCAGGCTGATGCCCTCTCCCAGCGCTGGGAAGCGTTGGCGGTAGCTGAGCGGTTCCGCCGTCGCCACCCCTTCTCCCACGGGGACGACGTTCCAGGGGAGTGGCCCCGGAACCCAGGCACACCGCAATAATCCCACATGGAGCAGACGCGGATCGTGAGCCTGCTGCATCGTGCGCCCCGGAGTCACCAGCGTGAACGATTGCACGGGGCGCGCATCGAGGGGGAAGCGCACGTAGAGTTGCTCTCGCCCAGACAGGGATCCCCGAGCCACAACTTGTCCGGTTTCGTCCTCGAAATGCAGATCCACGGTTTGGTGGCGGAGCGAGGGACCGGCCTCGATATCCAGCGCCAGGAAGTGATCTGGGGGCGGGTTCTCAAACACGAAGCGGGCCCGTTCTCCTCCCCAACGAAACGCTTCACCGTCCCGGTGTTCCACCGCGAACCAGCCGTCGTCGAAACTGATTCCGCTACCCTGGGGAGCGACATCGTCTTGCCAGAGAGCCCGAAGTCCCGTGGGAGTCTGCGGGAAGGTGCCCTCGCGCGCGTTGATCCGCAGCGGATGGGTTTCGCAGTAGCGCAACTGCTCGTCGATCGGCGCATCAACCGGAACATCGGTCATCACATCGTAGCGATCGATACGATACATCCGGTTTGGCTGTAACGGTCGCGAAGAGAGCCAGGCCATCAGTTCATCGTTGAAGATGATGTCGATGTTGGTGGCGAGGATGTAGCGTGCCCGCGCCCGGCGAATGCCCACGTTCTTGGCAATCATCTGGAAGAGCGGCAAGGAGGCAGCGTGCGCAAGCCGGTTGTGGAGTTCGGCGGGGACCTCAATGATGCGCACCGGACAGTAGGTGCGCTCGGCAGGCCACTGGAGCGCCTCTGCCAACGGAGGACGATCGGCGGGGGGATTCCACTCGACGATGATCAACTCGGTTGGCAACTGGTGGCGATTACACTGCGCGACCAGGGCGTTGATGAACGTTTGCATCCGCCGCAGGAGGCTGCCGCCATGATTGTCGTTTCGCGAAGTCACCACCACCGACAGATAAGGTTCGCCAACTTCCATGCGTGCTGTCTCTCCTCAAGGCACCGGATCGAGAGCGTGACGACGGACACACCACCAGGGGAGCGCCCCCAGGAGGGTTCCGCCGCGGGAATGTTTCTCCCTTGCAGGACGGCGAGTGGACGGCGTGGTGGATGCAGAGGATGTCTTCGCCGAACTGGGAAGGCCAATTCACAACCCCTCCCAGACCACTGTGTGCGGTGCGAATCTTGTACTCAGTTCGGAGAACGGTGTCCAGAGCGAATTGCCTGGGCAGTGATGGGATCCCTGGTTCGCCCGGTTTGCCAGGGAGGCGGCCCCGCGCGACCACCTCCCGGTCCGGTGGCGAACGTTAGGCCTTCATGCACTCCTCGTAGAGGGTCTGAAACTCAGGAGCGACATCGCGCGCTTCCAGTTTGAGCGTTTGCATCAACTGCTTTTCGTCCTCGTCGATCGTGCCATCGGCAAAGATCATCTTGCGCAGCCAGCGCGCCTCGGTCGCGCTGATCGATCCATCCGCGAGCATGTGATCCTTGACCGCCTTGAAAAAGAGATCGTTGAACGCCTGCACCGTGGAGTCTGCCTCCTTGCGCAGGGCAAAGAGGAACTCCAGTTCGCTCTTGTCGACCTTGGCATCGGCGAAAATCTCCTCGCGCAGGACCGCCGTCTCCTTCAGATCGATACGGCCATCGAGCAACAACGCCTTCTTGGCCAGTTTCTTCCAGTCTGCCATGGAATGTCCTCTCGACACGCGATGAATGAAACCATGCTGTCACGATGAAAAAAACCAACGCCCAGTGTAGCAGAACAGGCGAAGAAACGAAAGATGCTGGCAGAAGACTTCTCCTCTCTGCTTCGGAGACAGAGACTCCACCCCTTCCCGGCGAGCAGCCAGACACGGAGCAACCCGCCGGTTCGTGCAGCACGAGCGCGCTTAACTTTTCAATCATCCAGACTTCATCATCTCTTCGCATGACTCTGACCGCCTGGTTTGTAAGATTCACCCCGTGGAGACATCCATGAAAAATGTCTCATTTTCTACTTTCACCTGGAGATTCATGTGGTTGGGAAGAACGTCAAACTTCGAAATGGATTCACCCTGATCGAACTTCTGGTGGTGATTGCGATCATCGCCATTTTGATCGGGTTGCTGCTCCCGGCCGTGCAAAAGGTACGCGAAGCAGCGGCGCGCATGTCATGCTCCAATAACCTCAAACAGATGGGGTTGGGACTCCACAACTACGCTTCAACCTACAACGATGCTCTGCCCACGGGCGGCGAAGGAACCGATTTTGGTGCGGCGCCAACCGGGCCAAGTGTTTTTGATCGCCATTCCACCTTCACCATGCTCCTGCCCTTTATCGAACAGGACAACATCTACAAGCAGATCAATCTCAAGGCCTACTACAACGATGTTGTCAATCAACCCAATGGCGGAGCCGCTTTCCGCACGGCGATCAAGATTTACAACTGCCCAAGCAATGGTTGGTCCAAGCCGCTCGATTCGCAGGGCTACGGCACGGTCGATTACGGCGCCACCTGCTACACCGATATCGACCCCAACACGGGCCTGCGCAACAAATCCACCCGCGCCCGTGGTGCTTTGAGCTATTCCCCCAATGCGCCCAATAGCAAGATCACCGATGTGATTGATGGCACCAGCAACACCATTGCCATCGCCGAGGATGTCGGGCGCGATGAACGCTATATCGCTGCCTACAACGACCCGTACGACGGGCAACTGCGTCGTTTCTGGCGCTGGGCCGAGCCGGACAATGCCTTCGGGGTTTCGGGCTACCAGAGCGGCGGCTTCGACGCGGGGACCGCGATCAACAACACGCCCTCGCCGGCTGGCGGCAGCGCTTCAACCTGCTACTGGACGGTTGGAAACAATTGTGGCAACAACGACGAAATCTTTTCCTTCCATGCGGGCGGAGCGATGGCGGTCTTCTGCGACGGCCACGTGCAGTTGCTCCCAAGCAGCATGGATCGGCGTGTGGTTCGTGCGCTGGTCACGCCTACTGGCGGCGAGGTTGTCTCGCTCAACTATTGAGCCAGGAGGTACAGCACCGTGAAAAAGATTCTGTTCGGCATGGTGAGTTTGATTGGCTTGCTGGCTGGTTGCAGCAGCAACAAAGGGCCTGATTTACCAACCGCCATGCCGGTAAAAGGGAAGGTGATCCAGGGAGGAAGCCCTGTCACTGCAGGCCGCGTGGTGTTCCATCCCCAGAATGTGACTCATGGCATTGAGCCATTTGCAGAAATTCAACAAGATGGAACATTTACTCTCACCTCGTATCAATACAAGGATGGGGTTGCGCCTCCGGGTGACTATGTGGTGACGGTGGAACCGTTCACCTTGAAAACGGGGCAACTCAAGAAGCTTGGGGGAGAGAAAATCCCTCGCCGCTACTGGGATACCTCGACCTCCACCTTGAAGGTCACTATCCACGACGGTGATAACGACGTGGTTCTGACTCTCAAGTGATAAACGTTTGAGCCTACCGCAGGTCAGCCAACGCTGCCTGTTGGCCTGCGGTGGTCAACGTTTCCCTGCGCTCCCTCTCATTGAATCGCTGGGCCCCACGGCCGAAGACTTGCTTTTCTCCCTCTCGCTCCTCGTGTTCGCGCTCCTCTCCGACCTTCCCCCTCCTTAGCAGGAGGTTCGCTCGGGGCAACGGCCATCCGGGCCCGTCGCCCTGGCTCTCGTCTGCGGGGAATTCCCTTTTTGATTGACGCTCCTTCGATTGCTCCCCATGATGAGTGTGGACCAGATCGACCTGCGTTCAGCGAAAGTGGTGTCATGTCTCGACCTGAAAGTGGCAATGACGGCGGGAAATCTCCCGCGCAGGCGACCGCCGCGCGGGTTCTCGCCAACATGGAAAAAGTGCTCATCGGCAAGCGCCAGCAGATTGTGCTCTGTCTGGTGGCCTATTTCTGCGAGGGACATATTCTGCTCGAAGATGTTCCCGGCGTGGCCAAAACGATGCTGGCCCGTGCCCTGGCTCGGAGCGTGGGCTGTACTTTCAAACGCATTCAATGCACCCCCGACCTGCTCCCTACCGATGTCACCGGGGTGTCCATCTTCAATCAGAAGACTGCCGAGTTCGAGTTTCGCCCCGGCCCGATCTTTGCCCAGACAGTCCTGGCCGATGAAATTAACCGCACCACTCCGCGCACTCAGTCAGCCCTTCTGGAGGCGATGGGGGAGCGCCTGGTCAGTGCCGACGGGCAAACCTATTCGCTCAAACCGCCGTTCCTGGTGATTGCGACCCAGAACCCCATCGATCACGAAGGGACTTTTCCTCTCCCAGAAGCCCAGCTGGATCGCTTCCTTATCCGCCTCAGCCTGGGCTATCCGGGACTGGAAGAGGAGAGCAAGATGCTCCAGCGATTGCAGAAGGGGCATCCGATCGACAACCTGGCGGCTGTCGTGAATGCCTCCGAGGTGCTGGCAGCCCAGGAAGCGATTCGCGAAATCCACATCGACGAGAAAGTCCGCCGCTATCTGCTGGAGATTGTCCACGCCACGCGCGAGCACAATGAAGTCCTGCTCGGCGGCAGTCCGCGCGCCTCGATCGCTCTGCAGCGGACTGCCCAGGCCTTTGCCGCCATCAATGGGCGCAGTTTTGTCCTCCCCGATGATGTCAAACGGATGGTCGGCCCGGTGCTGGGGCATCGCGTGATTCTGCGCCCGGAAAGTCGGCTGCGCAAGATCACCGTTCCTTCCGTGCTTGAGGAGATCATGGACGAGGTCAGCGTGCCCGTGGCCGCCAGCAGTCGCTCCGATGCCGAGGACGCCTTCGCATGAAATGGTTCGTTGCCATTCTCGTGGTCCTGCTGGCGGCCCTGGTGCTTGAATCCGGGTTGCTCGCCTACGCCATGTATGTTCTGCTCGGCCTGCTCATTCTCAGTCGCTTGCTGGCACGCAACTGGATCAATCATCTCCAGGCAACTCGTGCGCTGCGTCGCAAGCGCAGCGCCCAGGGAAATCTCGCCACCGATCCGAGCGTGGACATGGAGGTCGAGATTGGCGAAAAGGTGCGCGTGCGGGTCGTCCTGCGCAATCGCGGCTGGTTGCCCGTGCCCTGGGTTCTGGTCGAGGATCTGCTCCCGACCGTGGCGCTTTCCAAACGGTTTCAGCGCTTGAAGGTCAAGGGCAAGCGTCTGCAGATCCTCATGCTGCGGGGCGGCGGCGAGGGCACTCTGAGCTACGAGGTGGAATGTCTGAAACGTGGCTACTACCAGATTGGCCCGCTCATGATGGAGAGCGGCGATCTCTTTGGTCTGCATCGTCGCCATCGCGTGGAAACCGAACCGCTCTTTGTCCTGGTCTTGCCACCGGTCGTCCCTCTGGCGGGCTATGATCTCGCCTCGCGTCGCCCCATTGGTGACGTCCGCATGACGCATCGCCTGTACGAGGATCCCACGCGGATTGCGGGGGTGCGCAGCTATCAGCCAGGCGATCCCCAGAACCGGGTACACTGGCGAGCGACGGCCCGCACGGGGCAGCTTCACAGCAAGGTCTACGAACCCTCCACCCTCACCGGCGCGACGATTCTTCTGGATTTTCACCAGGAAGGCTACACGCAGCGCGGCGAGCCGTTTCGATCCGAACTGGCGATCACCACCGTCGCCTCCCTGGCCAACGCCATCTGCGAGATGGGGCAACAGGTCGGGTTTGTCACCAACGCGCGCGATGCCGCCGATCGGATTCGTACCTCGGGATGGCAACACGAGCAGGCCAATCGCGTTACCGCGCGGGCCAGCTCGGAAATGCAGGAGAAAAGCGATCGCCTCGCCCCGCTGATCGTTCCCACCCGGCGCGGGGTGGAACAGCTCCATCACATTCGCGAGGTGCTGGCTCGCGCGGAACTGACCGATGGGTTGCCCTTTGCGCAGTTGCTCGAGGAGGTGGTGGCCCGTCTGCCGCGCGATGCCACCGTGATCGCCGTTTTCTCCGACGTAACCGTGGAAACCGCCCTGGCGCTGGGCAATCTGCGTCGCCAGGGGTTTGCCGTCACGGCAGTCCTGATCATCTTCGAGGATCGCCAGCTGGAACGCGGCATGGGGCGCCTGTGGGCGGAGGGCATTCGCGATGTGCGCCACCTCCCCAACGAGGCGGGGTTGCCCGAACTGTGCAGCAAACAGGCGCAGGGTCCGCTCTTCAATCTCTACTAAAGCGACCTTTTATGACTTTGGTTCCCCCGGCCCGCCACGCGGATGAAACTGGCGATGGATCGCCTTGAGCCGCTCGCGATCCACGTGGGTGTACATCTGCGTGGTCTGAATGCTGGTGTGGCCCAGGAGTTCCTGCACCGTGCGCAGATCGGCTCCCCCCGCCAGCAGATGCGTGGCAAAGCTGTGCCGCAATGTGTGCGGGCTGACGCGCGTGTTTAACCCCGCCCGCTTGACATACTTTTTCACCAGGATCCACAGCATCTCGCGCGTCAGCGGGCGCCCGCCACGACTGACGAAGACCGCACTGGTTTCGGGACGCCCCTGGGTCAGCCGAGGACGCAACTCGTCCAGGTAAGACCGGAGCGCGGTGATGGCGACTCGCCCCAGCGGAACCACCCGTTGTTTGCTCCCCTTGCCAAAACATTTCAAAAAGCCAGCATCGAGATAGAGATCATCCATCTTCAGCCCGATCACCTCCGAGGCGCGGGTCCCGGTGGCGTAGAGCACTTCCAGCATCGCGCGATCGCGCAGATAGTAGCGATCCAGCGCCATGGGCGCTTCGAGGAGTTTGGTCACACTCTCCGGGCTGAGCACATGGGGAATTTTCTGCCACAACGTCGGCGTGCTGAGCAGATCAACGGTGCTATCGCTAATGCGCTCTTCCAACCGCAGGAAGCGGTAGAACATCTTGAGAGCAACCAGGTGGCGCGCCACGGAGCGAGCGGCCAATCCCTCGTCGCGCAAAAAGGCAAGATAGAGAAGAAATTCCTTTAACGTGGGATGCAGATAATCGCTCATCACCCCGCCGGCGAACCACTGCGAAAAGCGATCGAGGTCGCGCCCATACGCGAGCAGGGTGTTGACCGCCATCCCGCGTTCGGTCTGCAAGTAATGCCGGAAAGCGGTGATGTCGTCACACAAAGAGGCGTACAGTGCCGAGCGTTCCGAGGCCATGAGTTGCTCCATCAAGAAGGGAACGCGGGGTCTCCAACCCTGTCTTATCGGCACAGGCGCGGGTTACCTTGAATCGATTTCAGCGTCGCCGCGCCTGTTCAATCCGGCATTCATAACGCATGATCACCCGCCCCTCGACCTGGAACCGCGCAAACACCTGGCGCAGCTGAGCCGCCAGGGGAGCGCGCCCGGCCTCATCCCGCGGTAGATACGACACCGAGAAAATCCGGCCCAGGAGTTCTTCCTCGGTGAGAGTCTGCTCGTTGCGAAAGAGGACTTTCTCGGCATCGCGAAAGAAAGACGATTGCCAGAGGGCGGTGCCGGCCTGGCGGCGTCGGTCCTCGTCAGCTGCGGCGCGAGGGACGGTGCGAATGATGTCGCCACAAGCCCGCGTAAACGGATCGTTCTCGTCGCGTTCGTTCCACATCAGCGCCACCCAGCCCTCGGGTCGAAGGATGCGGTGAAACTCACGCAGGGTCGGTTCGGGGTCAAACCAGTGGAAGGCCTGGGCGGCCAGCACCACATCAGCACAACCGTCCACTAATCCGGTCGCCTCCGCACGGCCGGCGCGGTAGGATGGCTGAGGTCCCGTGGCGAGCGGACTGACCTCTGCCTGGCGCCGCATGTCGTCGTTGGGTTCGATGCCAATCACGTGGATCCCGCGTTCGGCGAGCAGACGCGAGGAAATCCCGGTGCCGCAACCAACATCGACGAGCACCGCCCCGGGCCCCAGGCCGAAGGTGTGGAGGAGGTGATCGATGGCGGCTGCCGGATACCCGGGACGATAGCGGGCATAGGTTTCCCCCAGCCCCGTGAAGCGCTCAAGTGGATTGTATTCGGCTACCCTGGACATGAAGAATCCTCCTCGCCGGGCGACATCCTCATTGTACGCTCCGGCGCAAGACGAGGAGAAACGCCCCCGGAGCAATGGTGCATGGCCTTGCGGTTCACAGTCCTGGCGAGCGGCAGTGCGGGGAACGCTACTCTGGTGGAAACCACGGAGACGGGTGTTCTGCTCGATGTGGGGCTGGGTCAGCGCGACCTGACCGAGCGCCTGTCGGCGGCGGGCGCCAGCTGGGCACGCGTACACGCTGTTGTCCTGACGCACACCCACTCCGACCACTGGAATGATGCCACCCTGGCGCACCTGGTGCGGCGGCGAACGGTGTTCTACTGCCATCCCAGCCATCACGGCGTGCTGAGCAAGTATTCGCGGGCCTATGGGGCGCTCCAGGCCGCCGAACTCGTTCGCCCCTATCACGCGGGGCAACCGTTTGAGCCGGCGCCCGGTCTGCGGTGCGTTCCTCTTCCGGTGCGCCACGATGGCGGAGAAACCTTCGGCTTTCGCCTGGAAGGGGCGGGAGATCTCTTCGGCCAATGTCAGGCCATCGGGTATGTCGCCGATCTGGGTTGCTGGGACGCCGAACTGGCGCAGGCGTTGGCCGATGTGGATATTCTGGCGGTCGAGTTCAATCACGATGTGCCGATGCAGTGCAGCAGCGGACGGATGCCGCAGTTGATCATGCGCGTGCTGGGCGACGAGGGCCACCTCTCCAACGAACAGGGAGCCGCGCTGGTTCGCGCGGTGCTGAGTCACTCCACCCCAGGGAAGGTGCAGCACGTGGTGCAGCTCCATCTGAGCCGCGATTGCAACCGCCCCGCCCTGGCCCTGGAGGCGGCGCAAACCGTGCTGGCCGACCTCACGTGGACCTCGATTGTCCACACCGCCGCTCAGGATCGTGTAACCCCATCCATCGATCTGGGGGGCCCGCTCCGTCGGCGCGTTCGGCGGGGCACCCGAGGAACACGGCGGACGGCAGCACCTACCCCCGACCCCTGGCTCCCCGGATTCGAGGAGAATGGCGATCCGGATTAACCCTCAATCACTCGGCGAACGAGGAACCCGCCGGCCAGATATTCCACCCCGTCTTGACGCACATACCCGTCTTCGAGCAGCAATTGCAATTCGACTCGTGGCCGCATCTGCGCATCGTGGATCGTTAAAAGTGGTTTCCCCGTTGCAGGATCGCTGCCCGGGACAATCACCACGTCGCGCGCAGGGCGAAGTTCGTCCAGTGAATGGCGCCGCCACAATTCCTCGAAGTGATACGCACGCCAGAGTTCCTGTACCGTCTGGCGCGTCGTCCGAAGCAGACAGAAATCGTCCGCCACCTGCCGGGCATCGAGGAGGGACACCGTTCCCGGACGCATGCGCGTTTGCACCGCGCTGAGGGGCAGTGAGGGCGGGGCCAGCGTCCGCAGGTTCGCTTGCAGACGTTCGACATCCCCGGGGGCCAGGGCACCCCATGTTGCCAGTTTCTGCAAACGTTGCCCCGCCACAGACGCGCTGAAAGCGAGGTGCGACAGAAGGAGCGTTTGATCCGGTTCACCCGGTTCCTTGGCAACTCCAAGCGGACGATCAAGGAAAAGGGCACAGCCAAGCTCGCGTAACTCCTCGGGATGGTCCAGATCCCGCAGGCACGCACTCCAGACCTGCGCAAGAGCGGGGTGATCCAACGACAGCGGGGAGTCATTGACATAAAGCTGTCGCGGACGTTTGGTGCTCTGCATGATCTGTTCTTCGGGCACGCGGGGCTGACCAGGGAAGACGCGCATGCTCTCTCCTGGCGAGGTTGGCACCTCCGGAACCGGATGCCCCTCGTAGAACCGGCGCAGAAACCACCCCTGGCGCAGCGCGCGGCGCCGTCGTCGCACTGCGCGCTCCTCTCCGCTCAGAAAAAGCTCGGGATGGGTGAGCACCCGATCGAGCAGCGCGTGCAGAACCGCATCCAGGAGCAAGGCATCGGGATAGTTCGCCCCACGGTGGTGGAAGAGTACCAGGTCGTAGGCAGTCAGATGCCGCCCCATCTGGCGAAGGAGATAACCGAGAAAATCGACGCTTTCTGCCGGAGGATGCCCTTTCGCTTCCAGTGTCTGCAACAGCAGAAGCGTTTTGGAGACCAGATCGGTCCAGGGAGACAGCGAAACCTCGTTGTAGAGGGTGCGCAACACCTGAAGCAGCGTTGCCTCTCGCGCCGGCGATTGCTCCCAGCGCTCCACGAACTCCGCCAGCGCTTCTTCTGGGATCACATGAAGGATCATCTCCAGCACCCTGGCCTGTTCGGAGCGCGTGACACGCGTGGTGGAGCGCTCAACCAGTTCTTCCCAGGAACGCATTGGATGGGGGGTTGCCCCTGCGCGTGCCTCATGGCAATAGTGGATCTCCCCGAGGGAAAAACCCGGGAGCGGAGCTTCCAGCGAGGTGAGCGGAAGCCGGCTGGCGCCCACCACGGCCCGAAAGAGGCACCCGCTCAGCTCCCGGCGCAACGCCTCGGTCTCGGACCACTGATCGAGCGCAAGGGTGGCGGTCAACTCGCGCACCCAGCGCGTGGTTTCCCGGCTGAGAAACACCCCTCCACCCGAATCGTACCCTTCCCAGACATAGCTCAGAATGCCACGGACCACGTGCAGCTGACGACGGGAAGGATCGAGGAGCAGGGCAAGCAGGGGGGCCTCGGTGCGCCCGTCCGCAGTCTCAAGAAAGAGATTCCAGGTCTCGAAGGTGCGCTCTTCTCTCGTATGGCGTGGATCAAGCAAGCGGCCGCGGAAGATCTCCCAGGCAAGGGACTCCTGATCGCGATGCACACTCACCAGGGTGGTTCCAGGCCGGAGATAAAAGTGGCCGGGGGCCAGAACCTCGTCGATCACCTGCCGCACGACCGCCAGCGGGAGCGGAGCACAGGAAGGAGCACTCGTGATGGCTGGCGGAAGGCGGAACATGCGCAAGATCTCCTGGTCCTGATAAATGGGGGCGATGGAGCCCAGGGAAATTGTACAAGGCAGGCAAAATCTGCCCGTGATGCGGTCTGCGGAATGGCAGAGACGGAAAGTCCGGCTCGATCCGTTTGTCCCGCACGTGGCGCGTGGTCGAAATTGAGAGACAGGATGGGCGACACGGCGCACCGTGGCGCCAGCGAACCTTCTCGCGTCAAGGATGATTCTGGGAGGGCAGGATAGATGCACAGGATGGCACAGATTGTCGTACTGGCCGGGCTGGCGCTGACGCCACTCGTGAGCCAGGCGGCCGACAAGGGGCCCGGCTCCTACGGCGCGGGCGCCTATGTCAGTTCCTCCATGCACGATGGCAAGGACAGCAAGGCGACCAGCGAGGTCAAACCCGCCGTCGCGACCAGCAGCAGCAAGCCCGCCTCGGGCGAGGTCAAGCAGGTGTGTGGACAGAGTTGCGCTCCTGGCTGCAGCACGCCGGCATGTGGATGTGAAACCAGGTCAACCTGCACCACGTGCACCACCTCTTCGAAGTGCAAGACCCTGCGCTTCAATGGAAAGTTCCGGGCCTGGCTGACCTACCGCCCGCTCCAACCACAGTCGGTCGCTGGCTGCGGCTACCAGAAGGCGCCGTACAGCTACCCCCCGCTCTACACCTTCTTCCTCCATCGCTGCCCCAACTGCTGCGACGGCGGGTGTTGTGCGGAGTGCACCACGGGTTGCTCCAGCTGTGCCGCTCACCCCAGTGCGGCTCCGGTGGCGGGGAAGAAGTCGGGCGACAAGTTCGCGTCCGATTGCCAGCCGGTCTCTTACCAGTCGAAAACCCCGTGCACCGACGGCAAATGCGTGAAGGGTTCGTGCACCAATTGCCAGTGCTCCAGCTGTGCCGGCAAGGACGGCAAGTGCAGTGGGAAACCGAAGTAAGTGAGGCGAGGAGGAGCTTCTCGGTCGTTCCAGCCCAGCAGGGCGCGGTCCAAGCCACCGCGCCCTGGCTTCGTTGGGAGCCGTCTCAACCAGGGAGTGTCCACACGCGTACGGTGCGATCGGCTCCCGCGCTCACCAGCGCGTCTCGTCCAGGGAGAAACGCGACCGCGTGCAGCGCACCAAGTTCCCCCTCCTCGGCGCGGATCAGATGCACTTCATTCCCGGTTTCCAGGTTCCACACGCGCAGGGTGCCATCTTCGCTGGCTGACACCAACCGCTGTCCGGTAGGAGAGACCGCCAGCGCGGTGATCGCCTGGGTGTGGCCGGTCAGGGTACGGATCGTCTCCCCCGTGGTGGCATCCCAAACGCGAATGGTGTGATCCTCGCTGCCGGAGATCACCTGCTCCCCATCAGAAGTGAACACCGCCGCCCCCACGGGGCCAGAGTGCCCCTCCAACCGAAGGAGTTCCTGCTTCTTCTCGATATCCCAGATCCGAATAGTCCTATCAACGCTTCCCGAGACGGCGCGTTTCCCATCCGGAGAGAACCCCACCGCGCGAATGGCGCCTTGACGCAGAAAACTGCCGTGTCCCTTGAAGGAGTCCAGCAGTTCCCCGGTAGCCACACTCCAGAGGCGAACCACCCACGCCTGGCGCGAGGACGAGGTACTGTCACTCCCCGCCACGAGCAGACGCCCATCGGGAGACAACGCCAGCACAATCCGTTGCGCCCGGACCGAGGGATACTTG
>JAKOSN010000264.1 GCA_029777335.1 Planctomycetota bacterium | reverse complement strand
ATGCCTCTCGATTTGTGGTTGGCATCGCACCAGAAACGTTGCGATGCCGCCGAACGCACCAGTTCACTCGCCGGGGCCGCACCGGTAAGCTACTACCCCGGCAAGCCTCCATGTCCCGCAGACGCCTGGAGCGACTGGTTCACTTCCCGACAGGTTGCCCCCTATCCCACAGGGGACAGGCGGCGCAGGCTCAGCGAAGCACCCGACAATTCGGGAGGGCTTTCTTCAACTCCTTCACCCCGCTGGTGGTCATTTTGGTGCCGTCCACGTTGATCGTCTCCAGGTTCTTCAGCCTTGCAAGATCCGCAATGGCAGCATCCGTGATCTGGGTGTAGGCGATATTCAACTCCCGGAGTTCGGTCAGGCCCGACAACGCCTTCGCTGTTTGATCCGTCACGGGCAATTCCCTCAGGCTCAGCTCGCGCAATCCGGCGAGCCGCGCAATTGTCCCGGCGGTGTCGTCGGTGACTTTCGTTTTGCTCAGGTCGAGTTTACGCAGAGACCGGACCGCCGCCAATTTCTCGAGCCCCTTGCCGGTGATGGCGGCGTTGTTGGAAAGCGACACACTTTCCAGCGCCGGGATCGCCGCCAATTCCGTCCAGCAGTTGTCGCTCACCGCTGTGGCGCCGAGGTGAAGATGGGCGAGGTTGGTCATCCTGGCCAGCGGTTTCAGACCGGCATCTGTCACCTTCGTCTCCTGAAGAATCAGTCGAGTCAGATGTGGCAGAGCTGTGGCGACGTGCTTCACCTCCTCGTCGGTGGTGGCCACGGGTAGCCACAACGTCCGCAGTGCCGGCAGGTCTTTCAGTTCCCTCACTGAGGCAGCGGGCAACTTCGTGCAGGGGCGGAGGTTCAGGTCCCAGGTCTTCGTCGGCTTGAGTGCCAGGAAGTCCTTCCAATCGGACTCCTGGAGAGATTGGGGCAGGACGATCTCGTAGCCGGGTCCGCCGTTGTCAGCGGTGTGATGCCTGAACTGCCCACCATGCTTCTTCACCCACGCGGACACATCCTCCGGTTCGCCGGCAAACAGAGCAATCCCCACGGCGAATACGAGAAAGGCAACGGCGGAAGCGAACTCTCTCATGGTGAAATTCTCCTTGGTCAGTCCGACATCCGTGTCCGCGGATTTGTCACCTCCCTGCGGCGAGCAGGATGCTCCTTGCCACTCCTGGACCCCGACTAGCCTCTCTCTGTTCCGCAGGGAGATTCGGAGGAGAAAATGGAGAAACCGATTTGACTTCCCCACGGCTCCATAGTCGCCCCCGTTCAGCAGACAGCGACCCTGCGGAGTGTTATTCCGAGAAGCGACCTGTGGGGCCGCCGGTCTGCTGCAGCGAATCCTTCGGAATTAATTCTCTTGGATGTCCTTTTTTGGTCTCCTATCTGTGCCCGAGGAAACCAGGGCCGCAGATGATTATCAAGAGCGAAATCAAGATAGCTCCGATAAGACCTACAAAGCAACCTATGGCCTGCCGATCAGCCATGCAGGCCGAGCATACTAACTCTCGCGTCACCCCACCCAATTGGTAGGGCTGCTCCATGACGGGAATAGAATGCCTTTCTACATTTGTCACATTCCGCTCCAGCCGGTTCGTTGCACTCGTAGCAACGCTCGCCGAATTCCTTCCCAACTGTGCCAATGAAGGCAGCGGCCTGTCGGCAAGCGGTGCAATACAGGTCGCCATGCTCTGGACAGAAGAACTTGCAACATTTCTTGCATTGCCCAGTGGCCTCCTTGTGCGGGCACGGCAGATCATCGCTGAGCCCTCTCGCCGCCGAACGCACAAACTCCCCCGCCGGGGCCGCTCGGTGAGCTACACGTCTAAAAAGCCTACCTGCCCCATCGGTCCGGTGCAGCGCCCGGTTCGGCCACGCCCCTAACATGCCAGTCATCCTATCCGGACGACACGCTACCGGGTTCGGCGCGTCTCGCATCTCACGACCCCAGCCTCTCCACCGGGGACAACGTGTGGGCATCGCGGGCCAGGAGCCAGCGGCCGTCGGGTTGTTTGCGGTATACCGTAATCCGATAACCGGCGAGCTGCACCACTTCTCCGCCGGCGCGCGGGGTCACCGATAGCGAGTCCCGGCTCAGCGTGTAAGCGACTTCGCCGACGATCACGACGTCTTCCAACTCGCTGATGCAGTTGATTCGAGCCTGTCGGTGGGCGGCCGAGAAGCCGGGGGAAAACCCATCCCGGCCGACCGGTGCTTGGCCCGGATTGAGAAACACGACATCGTCCGCCATCAAGCGGAGCAAGCAGACAAGATCGCCTGCGTTGACGGCACCGATCCAGGCCGAGTGCATCTCGCGGATTGCTCGTTCATCAGGTCCCATCTGCAATCTCCGCAGGCCGAACAACCCCGCTCAGCAGCAGCCTCAAGCGGAACAAGCCGTTGAAGCTCGGTGAACCATCAGTCGCGTGGGCTGTCTGCGGCAGCAGATTGTTCGGCGCTAAACATTCGCTACTTGGGGAGTTTTGCCTTCCATGCCTCGGGATGCGCCTTTTGGAGCAGCGGCAGCAAGCGCGCGAACACTTTGTCGGGCAACTCCTTCGGGGTGATCACCAACTCCCGGCTCCCAGAGCGCACGGCCACGCGGTGTTTCCAGTTGTTCTTCCTATCGGCGTCCTTCATCTTCAGCAGGCCGTCCTTGACCAGGCCGTCGAGGAGGGCGACTGCGTCCGACTTGGTGATCTCCCATTTTTTCGCGACGGTAATCCCTCCGCTATCGGTGCCCGGGGCAGATTGGTAGAAGTAGGTGACCTTTCCGTCTCTCGTGACCGACAGCAGAGCCCTATCCTCAAGAGGGCTCGACATGTAAGTGTACTGGAACGTGTCCAGGATCGTTAGTTCCGGCGCGGGAGCGGCCTTCGAGCCGGTCGCGGCGCCCGCAGCGACCAGCGCCGTGAGCAGAACGGTTGCGTGAAAGCAGCGAAACATACCATGTACCTCCGCGTCCGCCGCCGAAAGAATCCATGCAAGCCGAGGGGTGTGGTAGCCTGAGAGTTACCACACTAGCCAGCACCATCGCCCCACGGAGCTTGCACGATGACGACGATCGCCAAGACCACCGCCACCGCCACCATTCTCGCCATCGACCTCGGTAAGTACAAGAGCGTCGCCTGTGTCTGCGACCAAGCCAGCGGCGAGGTTCGCTTCACGACCTTCGAGACCACCCGGGCCGAACTGCAACGGCTCATCGGCAAAGAGCAGCCGGCTGTCGTCATCCTCGAGGCCTGCCTGTTGGCCGGCTGGGTCCAGGACCTCTGTACCGAACTCGGCGTCCGTTGCCTGGTCGCCAACACCGCCAGCGCGGCCTGAAAGTTCAAGCACCTCCAACGCAAGACGGATCGGGACGACGCCCAGCGCCTGGCGCAACTGTACCTGCTCGACCAACTGCCGACCGTCACCTTGCCGCCGACCACGGTGCGGCAGTGGCGGTCGCTGATCGCCTGCCGGCAGACGCTTGTGGGCCGACGCGTCGCCGTGCAGAATCGCATCCGCGCCCTGTTCGTGGCCCAGGGCTTGCCGGCGCCGCGTGGGGCCAAGGCCTGGGCCGCCACCGGCCTGGCGGGCCTGGCGAGCTGGGCCAAGCCGCTGACCGACTGCGCTGCCGACGAGTTGTGGCGCGGTCTGCTCGCATTGTCCCTGACCGAATACCGCCAACTGGGCGACCTGATCGACCAGACCCAGACTCAGCTCGACGCGCTGGGCCAGCAAAACGCCGATGTCGTCTTGCTGCAGACGGTGCCTGGCCTGGGACCACGCACCGCCGAGACCGTGGCCGCCTACCTGCACGATGCGCCACGCTTCCAGACCGGCAAGCAGGTGTCGGCCTACAGTGGCCTGGTGCCCCGGCAGCATCAGTCGGGCGCGAGGGACCGCCGCGGTCGCATCAGCAAGCGTGGCCCGGCACTCCTGCGGAAGATGCTGGTCGAATGCGCCTGGTGCATGATCCGCTACAACGCTTGGGCGCGCGGCATTTATCAGCGACTGACCGGCGGCGGCCAGCGCCGCAAGAAGCAGGCGATCGTGGCCTTGGCCCGCAAGATCCTGGTGCGTTGCTGGGCGATGCTGCGTGACCGCAAACCCTGGCACGACCCGCTGACCGGCCCGAAAGCGACCTTGTCACCGTCGAAGCAGCGCCGCCAGGCCGAGGCACAACAGCGCCGCCAAGCGAAGCAGCCAGCGGTGCTAACGGTCACGCAGTGACGTAGCGGTGTCACTGGCCCCTGACTCCTGACTTGTCCGCCGAGGTCGTACGTTTTGGGAACCGACGCGTCAGCTCGCAGTTTGGGCTATCCCAGGAGACAGGCGACTGCCCCGGGAGGCTGTCCGTAACGAATGGGCGACGCGGCGTATTGAGATATCTGGGCCGGCGTCCTCGGACCCTGGTTGCCTGTCTTCGGGCGAAGGCGGGCGCCCGGCAGCAACGCCGCAGCTCGCATAGTCGAATGCACCCCAAGGCGACACGACGGTGACGGACTGTCAGGCGTCCGTGCCGAGGATTTCGCCACATCCGTGTGGCGACCAGGGGCGCTCATTGCCGCCCCCTGGACCCCCGGCTAGCCATCTTCTCTGTTCCGCAGGGAGATTCGGAGAGAAAAAATGTAGAAACTGACTTGACTCCCCCACGGCTTCATAGTCGACCAAACTCACCGGCCCGGCGGGTGCGGGGAGTCGCGATCCCCAGAAAGCCTACATGCCCGACGGGTCAGGTGCAGCGCCTGGTTCGGCGCTTAACGCTTATATGACCAACACTGAATTGCCGCAGGTGTTGCCACACTCGGCTCCCAAAGAACGGCACTCACGTTCATTCCGCCGCAACGCTCGAGCGTTGCGGCGGAATGAACCACGCTCAGTATTAATCTATATTGGTTTTGGGCCTTCACCACCGCTGTACTGGTAGGTGGGCTTCCTCGAGCCTGCCGCCTCCGTTTTCGCATCCTTTTGGTTCTTCTCGATCAAGAGACAGAAATTGCCCGGCGTGAACGTGAAACGGCTCAGAACCTTTTTCCCGGCTTTGTCGAACGCCGCGAGAGAGCGCTCGTTCCCATCGTCATAAAAGGTGATCGACGCGATTCCCGACTTCTTGAGACGGATCATTGGGGTACTGCCGTGCTTGCCGTTCACAAAGAAGAAGATTTCCTCGCCGGTGTCGTTGGCGATGAGGATCTCGAAGACCTTCGGAGCGGCCTTATCACCCTTCGATTCATCGGCCTGGGCTGACCGCCCCGCCAGGTTCAGGAACACACAGGCCGCGACGACGATCGCGCACGCCGAAGCCGCGAAGCAAACCTTCCGACCCATGACACACCTCGTGTTAAAAACCCTACGCCCGGCGGCGGAGGGCGCTGCCGAACTTCTGATTAGTTTGCGCGGAGACGTAATCTAATCCGGGAACCCTCACCCAAGAACGTCCCGGGTAACCTACTGTCAGTCATAAACTTCCGTCCAATGCTACGCCGTTCCTGGCGCAATCGAACACGAGAACGGGTCCTTGCGCCGCTCCCACTCTCAGCCCTCGACGGCTGACCATCTCAGTGCCGCCCTTGCTCCGTATGAAAGCGTTGATCGTTCGCAGTTCCTCGCCTCTGTGTCCCAGGAGTTTCTGTATCGTTTGAATGTCCTGCCCCGCTCCCAGACAGCCTTTGCTGCGCAGACGGGAAGCGTACACGCGACGGGGAGTGTAAATCCGGTCCAGGCGAGTGCGCGAACCGAGTGCTAGGGGTGCAGGGACGTTTGGCTTCAGGATGGGAGGGCGTATTCATTGGGCGTTCCTCAAGAGAGCATGGAGGCTAGTCTGCCGACAGCACGCTGTCAACCAAAAAGCGCGCTGTTTTTCAGGCCAGGCGCGAGTGCTCAGTCCTGCAGCGCAGCTCGGGAAGGAAGCGTTCGCAACACGGCTCGCACGGGGCTGGCGTCGAAGCCAACCAGCTTCAGGGGCAAGGCGATCAATTCGTACAATCCCTCGGGCACCGCGCTCAGCACCAGTCCCTCCAGAATCGCCATGTCGCAGTGGAGAAACGCTCGATGTGCCGGCAAATCCCTGGATCGAAACGGATCGACGCTCGGAGTGTCGATCCCGATCAACCGCACTCCCTCGCCGTGGAGCCACTCCACCAGTTCTGGGGCGAGAGCGGCGAAGTCCTCATTGAACCGTTGCGGATCCGGAAAGGTGCCCGTCGCCAGCAACAGCCGCGGCGCCTGCACCGCGGTGGGCAGACTCTCCCGCTGCACCAGCCCCCCGCGTGGGACAGCGACGCGCATCACCTGGCAGAGACCCAGGTAATAATCCAGCGATCGCGCCTCCATGGTCGGCGCATCGGCACCATAGTGGCTCGGCGCATCCGCATGGGCACCCAGGTGCACGGTGGCGTGCAGCGTCGACAGCGTCAGGTTCCCCCCCTGGCGCAGGTCGCACAGAATCTCCCGTCGCAATGGCGAATCCCCGGGCCAGACCGCCAGCGCTTCACTCAACGGAGGAGTGATGTCATGAAGCCGGGACATGGCGCATCACGGTTTCTTGTCCAGGGCCTTGAGTGTCGCCTCGGCGGTCTCGCGGACCTTCATATCGCCATCCTGCAGAGCCACCTTCAACTCCCCCTTGACCGCGTCCAGACTGGAGCCCAGCACCCCCGGCCCCAGCATGCCCAGGCCCTGAATGGCCGCCATGCGCACATCGGCAAGACTATCCTTCAGACAGGCGCGCATCCCCTGAATCACCAGTGCGGTGTTTGGCCCGAGTTGTCCGCCAATCTGCCCTAGGGCGTGGATGGCGGAGCACTTGACATACTTGTCCCTGTCCTGCATCGCCTTGATCAGGGCCGGAATCACCGGGCGCGCCTCGGCTTCGAGTTGATCCAGCGCGGTCGCGGCGGCTCGTTTCACCTGGATGTCCGGATCCTGCAGTAATCGCGCCAGCGCTGGCGCGCCCTCTGCCGACTCCCGACCAAACAGCCCCAGAGTCTCGGCGATCGACTTGCGCAGATCCGCGGAGAGGTCCGGCTCGTTGAGCACCTCGACCAGCGTCGTGATGGCCGGCTTGCCATCGGTGCCGCCCAGACGGCCAATCGCGTAGATAACATAACCACGCGCCCGGGCGTATTCCTTCCCCTTGCTCTCGCGGAGTGCCTTGATCAACTCCGGCAAGAATCCCTTGATCAGCGATTCACGCTCCAGACGGGCCAGGTATTCCATGCGGCCCATGCACTCGGCCGCGGCTCCGCGCAGCCCAGGATGAGACTCCTTGAGGGCGGCTGCCAGCGTGGGAATGGCACTGCGCGCCTCGAGGCCAATCCGGGAGAGCGCCCCGGCCGCCATTTCGCGCACGCCAGGGGCCTTGTCGTTTTTCAGCGCGAAAATCAGGCTCTCGATCGCTTCATCGATTGGGATGCGATCCTTCTCCATCTGCGCGCGCACCGCCATCAGTCCCAACCACTGGGCCGCGGCGGTGCGGATCATTTCGTCACTGTCCTCGCGCAACGCAGTCCCCACGGCGGCAAATACCCGTCGGGTCTTCGGACCGGCCGCGTCCAGCGCCACAAGTGCCACTCGACGACGGCGCGGTTCCTTGTCGGTGCGCAGGATCTGCATCCACTCCGACGCTTTTTTGTTGAACACCACGCGGTCTTCTTCATCGTCCGCTGCACGCACCGCGCCGGGGAGGAGAGTGAGAACGACGAGGGCGGAGAGCAGGACGGGATGCCGAACCATGGGAGCCTCCAGGACTGGGAGGAGAATGAGGCAGTTGCTGTCGATGATCCAGTTTTGAGAATAACGCCAACCGGGCTCAGCCGCAAGGAGGTTGCCGCGCAGAGACAGGTTTACCCAGCGCCGGGAGGAGCGCCGGCACCGGGGAGGCGGTTGGATCGGGCAGGATGGGAGACGCGTTTCCGCGCGGCTAGCCAGGCAAGGCGGAAGTGCCGCGAGAAGTGGGAGGGCCTTGCGAGGCTTCCTCGATGGTGTCCAGCACGTGGGCCAGGTGTTGCAGATCTTCCTCGTTGATCTTGTTGAGCAGCGTGGAGAGAACATCCACGCGCCGGGTTTCATAGAGGGTGAGCGCTTCTTCCCCGGCCGGGGTCAGCTGCACATCGACCTTGCGTTTGTCGCCGGCGTTGATTTGACAGGTGATGAGCGGAGGCTGACGCATCTCCAGGGCACGAAGCACTCGTGACATCTGCGCCGGGAGGATGTGCAGCATCCGGTGAATTTCCCCCACGCTCAGGGTGTGATGCTGTTGCAGGAGGGCGAGGGTATAAAACTCCGTCTCCTTCAGCTGCCCGGCCCCCCGACGGCGATTGCGCGGCAGCGCCAACGAGAGCTGGGTGAGCACATCGAAGAAGCGGTGGGCGAGGGCCTCACGCGAGGGACCGCTGCTCCTGGCAATCATGGCAGACTTTCCTCCCCTCGGGAACACAGGGCGTCTGGGAGCGAAGGGTCTGACGCTGTCACCAGAACAGGAGCAGGCGCCCTCCAGGGACCAAACCAGAAACCTTCCTGCACTTCACCTGCCAGTAGCCGGGACCGTCAAAGGCTCCCTCTTTCACCATAGCTGCCGTGACAGTTCTCTGTCAACGTGCGCTGCGCAGGAAGCGCAGGTAAACCCAAACGATCACGCAGAGGATGACGACCCTGCGGATTCTGTGGCATCACAAAGAGCCAACGGCGTGAAGCAGGTTGGCTTCCCTGCTCACGCCGTTGGCTGGCTGCTGTCCTGTCTAAAGGAACGCGACCTGTCTGCGCGGTTATTTCTTGTCCTTGGGTTCCTCGCCCGGCGGATAGCCGCGTTCCTTGCCCTGCTTGATAAAGACCAGGCCGTCGTACGCATTGGCCTTCTTCGAGATCACAATGTAGCCCAGCCCGTTCTTCTCGAACATCTTGGCCAGGATCTCGGCGACCGTCGCATCCTTCATCTTGCAGGTGACGGTTTGGTTTTGCGAGACGCCCCCCTTGCTGTCGATGCGGAACTTCAGCCCGGGCACCATCTCCTTCAGTTCCTCAACGACGTCGCCGAGCCGGGTGTCCTTGAAATCCACGCTGATCTTCTTCTTGAGTAATGCCCGCGTCTTGGCGGCCGCCGGAGTGTCCGCGTCGGCAGCCCACAAGGGACTCACACAGAACACCAGCACAGACGCCGCTACCAGCAATCGATTCACAGCTTGCCTCCCATCCCAAAAGCGGTTGTGCAGGAGAATCCGGTGGGCGTGTCCGGTGAGATTCCCCCAGTTACTCCGCAAGCCCTACTTTTCGACTATCCTACCAGCAGATGGTTCCACAACCAGAAAAAAACTCTCCCGGCCTCCCAGGGCAGCAAGGCCCGCTTCCTTCGGCCGACAGGACCGCTCCTGCTCCCATCGCTTTCCTGGTTTCACAGCAGAGTCGCAAGAAAAAACCGTGGCAACGACTGTAGCAGCTTGCAGTGTGATCATCCGTTCATAAGGCGCCAGGAGGATTTAAGTCGCCCCCCGAGTCCATCCGATCAGAGAGAGGCCTGTGGTCACCGTCTGGGGCAACTCCCTGCGCTCCACTGCTCACCCGGAGAGGAGAATACAGCGGTGTCTCAAGCGTCGATTCTCCACGTTGGTTTCTTGACTGTGTTCCAGGAGGCGAATGGCTTTGTCGGAGGTTATCTGGTAACCAACAACTGGGGCCGCCCGCTGGAATTTCGCCTCAGCTCGGCGGTCCAACCCAATCGCGTGCAACAGATTCTCTATGCCGACACCCTGCGCCCCTACCTGTGTGCCGATTTGATTGGCAAAACTCTGGTCGACAAAACGAGCATTCCGCCCCATCTGCTGGTGACCGACACCGACGCGGTTCTGGAACTGCGGCTCAAGGTGGATGTACCTGTCCTCTGGTTGGTCCCCGCCGACGATCCCCGCGCGGCCACTCTGGCCTCCGAGCCGCATTGTGTGCGCCCGGGGACCGAGAAACGCGGCCCGCTCGTCTGTCATCCGCGTTATCTGCAAGATGTCGAGAGTTTGGCGGAGATTCTCCCCGGCCTGCAGGGAGTGATGGATCTGGCCGAACCCTTTGCACGCATCCGGGAGGCGATTGGCGAAGCACGCAAGACCGGGGTGGGACAGAAGGCGGCCTGATAAGGAGGTTCACACCAACATGGAGGGTCCGGCGTCCGAGACCTTGCTGTTGCCCGAGATCACCCAGGTGGGCCTCGATCTGCCGGTCGAGGTGCGCGTGCATGGCGCCTTTGAACGTCCCCTGACTGTCACGGTCCGCCAGGCGCGTCTCCTCCAGGATGCGCCCTGGACGCGGTCCCTGGGCAAACTCACGCTGGAGGTCTCGACGGAGGGATGGAAGTTCCCCGCTCCGCCAGTGGAGAACGCGCCCGGGGAGGCCCCCCCCGCCCAACCGCGCCTCTTTCGCCCCGATGCCGAGCCGGTTCCCGAGCCGATGGACGACACCGAACGCCGTACCACTCGGCTCCGTCCCCCGCGCGATGCGGTCCTCTTCAAGGATCGGCTGCTCTATCTGCTGCAGCCCCCCCTGGAGAACCTCTTCTCGGGCAAGCAGATCAATGTGCCCTTCAAGCCGTTCCCCTATCAGCTCGAAGGGATCGCCTTTCTGATGCCGCGCCATGCCGCCCTGCTCGCCGACGAGATGGGGCTGGGCAAGACCGCGCAGACGATCCTCGCCCTCCGCCTGCTCTTTCATTCCGGCATTTTGCAGCGCGCCTTGCTGGTCTGTCCCAAACCGCTGGTCAACAACTGGGCGCGCGAACTCCGCCTGTGGGCCGAGGATGTCCCCTTCGAGATCATCACCGGCAATTACGAGGCCCGGCGCGCCAGCTGGATGGTCTCCAACTGCCCGCTCAAGCTGGTCAACTATGAACTGCTCACGCGCGACGCCTCCTTTGTCGAGGAGGAACAGGTGCGCTTTGATGTGGTGGTGCTCGACGAGGCCCAGCGGATCAAGAATCGCGATTCCAAAACCGCGCAGGTGGTGCGGAGTATCAAACGAGACCGCAGTTGGGCGCTCACGGGCACCCCGATCGAGAACCGCCCCGAGGATCTCATCAACATCTTCAGTTTTGTCGATCCCGCGCGTATCCCTCCGGATACGTCGACCAAACAGCTGGGCGAATTAACGCGCGAGTACATCCTGCGGCGGGTCAAGGAACAGGTGATGACCGACATGCCGCCCAAGATCATCCGGGATGCCTTCCTTGAACTCAGCCCGGCGCAACGTGAAGCCTACGAGATGGCCGAGAAGGAAGGGGTGGTGCGTCTGAACGAGATGGGCGATACCATCACCGTGCAGCACGTTTTTGAACTGGTGATGCGGCTGAAGCAAATTTGCAACTTTGATCCCTACACCGGGCAGAGCGCCAAACTGGAGCAGCTGGTCGCCGACATGAACGAGGTGGCGGAGAGCGGCCGCAAGGCAATCGTCTTTTCCCAGTGGGTTGAACCGCTGGAGATCATCGCCCAGGCACTTCGCCACCTCGGGCCGCTCCAGTTTCACGGCAAGATTCCCCCCCGCGAGCGCTACGCTGTCCTCGATCAGTTCCGCGAGGATCCCACCAAGCACGTGATTCTGATGAGCTACGCCACCGGCAGCGTGGGCTTGAATCTGCAGTTCACCAACTATGTCTTCCTCTTTGATCGCTGGTGGAATCCGGCGATTGAAGATCAGGCGATCAACCGCGCCCATCGGCTGGGGCAAAAAGAGACGGTCATTGTCACCCGCTTTGTGGCTCAGGGCACCATCGAGGGGCGCATTGCCGAGGTGCTGGAACAGAAACGTCAGCTGTTCAACGAACTGATCGCCAACAACGGAACGCCGCCCCCGATGGGGATGACCCAGGAAGAAATCTTCGGGTTGTTCAACATCCGGTCGCGGCCGCGCCGGGCTGCCTGAGACGCCCTTACGCCAGGATCTTCTTGACCACGTTGCCGTGGACGTCGGTCAGGCGGAAATCGCGCCCCTGGAACTTGTATGTCAGGCGTTTGTGGTCCACGCCCAGCAAATGCAACATGGTGGCATGCATGTCGTGCACGGTAACCACGTCTTCCACGGCGTTGTACCCAAAATCGTCGGTCGAGCCGTGGGTGATCCCGCCCTTGATGCCGCCGCCGGCCATCCAGATCGAGAACCCTTTCATGTGGTGATCGCGGCCACTCCCCTGAGCCATCGGGGTCCGGCCAAACTCTCCGCCCCAGATCACCAGCGTTTCGTCGAGCATGCCGCGTGCCTTGAGATCACGCAACAGAGCCGCTGCGCCGCGATCCACCTCACCCGCCGTGACCTTGACATCGTTCTTGATATTGCCGTGATGATCCCAGTCGCGGTGATACAGCTGGATAAAGCGCACTCCGCGTTCCGCCAGGCGCCGGGCCAGCAGACAGTTGGCCGCGAACGAACCATCGCCCCCCGAGGTTCCATAGAGATCAAGGATCTTTTTTGACTCTTTCGAAAGATCCATCAACTCCGGGACGCTCGTCTGCATGCGAAAGGCCATCTCATACTGCGCAATGCGCGTGGCGATCTCGGGATCCTCGACCACCTTGTTCTGCAATTCGTTGAGCTGGCGCACGGCATCGACAACATCGCGTTGGCGCTGCGCGTCGATCCCCTTGGGGTTCTTGACGTACAGCACCGGCTCGCCCTTGGAGCGAAACTCGACGCCCTGGAACCGGCTGGGCAGAAAGCCGCTATGCCATTGCCGTGCCGAGATGGGCTGCTGCTGACCGGCGCGCCCCGTGGAGGTCATCACCACAAAGCCCGGAAGGTTTTCGCTCTGACAGCCCAGGCCATACCACAGCCACGATCCCATCGCGGGGCGTCCGGAGATGGTGGTGCCGGTGTTCATGAAGGTGTGGGCAGGATCGTGATTGATCGCCTCGGTTTTCAGCGAACGAATAATGCACAGGTCGTCGGCAACCTGGCTCAGCTGCGGAAAGATCTCGGCGATCTCCTGGCCCGACTGGCCACACTTCTTGAAGGGATGTTGCGGGGCAAAGCAGGTCAACTTCGCCCCTTGCAGCTGGGCAATCGGCTGGCCCCGGGTGAGCGAATCGGGCATCGGCTTGCCGTGCATCTGCGCCAGCCTGGGTCGGTAATCAAAGGTCTCCAGGTGCGAGGGCCCGCCTGCCATGTAGAGATAGATGACTCGTTTCGCCTTGGGGGCCAGATGGAGCGGATTGACCACCCCTTGCCAGCGATCACTGGGAAGCCTGGTCGGCGCTCCGCGAAGCACCCCCGGGTCCAGGAGCGAGGCCAGGGCCAGCATCCCCATCCCGGCGCTGGATCGCCCCAGGAAGGCCCGACGCGTGAGAGAAAGTACCAGCGGATTCAGCGGATTCATGATGATTCTCGTGGGACGAATGCGCTCTCAGAGGGTCGGATTCCTGGATTCGCGGGCGGCCTTGACCTTGCGTCGGCTTGACTCGCCCTGGCTGAAGCAGCCAAGGTCGATCATCAGCCCAACGATCACAATGAGCACCCCCAGGAAGGACATCTCCCCGTGACTCAGATGCCAGGCCCAGGCGTAGGCGAGCGTGGTCGTGGGCAGAAAGAAAAAGCCGAGTAACGGCAGCAACCAACCCCGGTAGGCATCGCCCAGGTAATCGCTAAACAGCCACACCAGGACCAGCACCAGGCGGGGAAATGCCAGGGCAAGGCAACCCAGGAAACAATGCATGTGCGCTCCCTTCAGAGGCCAGTGGCGGACGGCCGGGTCTGTCTCGGAGCACCCCCGCGATCAGTTGCGCGTGATCGTTTCGTGCAGGTTGAGCACCACCCGGGCGACCGAGGTCCAGGCGGCCAGTTCCACCGGATCGATCTCCCGGGGCAGGGGATGCGCTCCGATAGTCAACAGGGCCGCAGCCGCCGCACGATCACCTTGAAACTGCGCCCGATGCTTCTGGTAGAGGGCGGCGACGATCTTCACTTCCTCGGCGACCGCCCGCCGATTCACTGCCTGGCGAAAGGCGAACTGAATGCGGCTCTCAGGGGTGCTCCCGCCCTCCTTGACGATCCGCTCGGCAAAGGCGCGGGCGGCCTCGACATAGATCGGATCATTGAGCAGCACCAGCGCCTGCAACGGCGTGTTGGACCGAGGCCGTTCGACGGTACACTCCTCGCGGCTGGGGGCATCGAAGGCCACCAGGCTCGGATGCGGGAAGGTGCGGCACCAGTAGGTGTACAGCCCACGACGATAGAGGTTCGCTCCGGAGTCATTCTGCCATTCCCGCTTGGGGAAGTTCAGCATCGCCCAGTAACCGGCCGGCTGATAAGGTTTCACACTCGGCCCGCCAATCGTCTCGTTGAGCAGCCCGCTGATGGACAGGGCATTGTCACGAACCAGCTCGGCATCAAGCCGGAAACGTGCTTGCCGCGCCAGTAGATAGTTGTAGGGATCACGCTGGCGCAGCTCGGCATTGACCGTCGAGGCCTGGCGATAGGTTGCCGAGGTCACCAGCAGCCGCATCATCTTCTTGATATCCCACCCGCTCTCACGAAACTCGACCGCCAGCCAGTCGAGCAACTGCGGATGACTCGGCCACGTCCCCTGCGAGCCGAAGTCGTCGAGGGTGCGCACAATCCCCTGCCCAAAGGTCAGTTTCCACAGACGATTCACAAAGACGCGCGCCACCAGCGGATTCTCCGGCGCCACCATCCACTGCGCCAGATCGAGCCGGGTGGCTCGACGATTCTTGACCGATAACGCCGGCGCCAGCGAGGCGGGCACGCCCGGAGCGACCACCTCCCCCGAATCGTCGAGCCAGTTGCCGCGTGGCAGCACCCGCATCATGCGCGGGGCCCCGGCGGAAGTGATCAACGTCGCGGGAATCTTCGCCAGCAGATCCGCCTTCGCCTTCTGCACCTCGGCGAGTTCCTGGCGGACCGACTGCAGCAGCGGGGTGATGCTGCGATGATAGTTTGCCAGCGCCTCCTTTTGCCTGGGAGTGCGCTGCGCCGGCTCGGTGTTCAGGATCGCTCCGATCTCCCGCGGCAGACCTTTGCGCTCCTTCCCCATTTGCGTCTTTTCCCACTCCGCCTGCGCCTTCTCCAGTTCGGGGGTGATGGTGTTCAACCGCTTCTGCAGCACGGCGATCTTCTCATCGATTGCCTTCAGCTGCTGTGCCTGTTCGGGTGTGGGAAGACGATCTTGCACCTGGCGCCCGACCGCCCGCTCCTGGACATCGGCGAAAAAGGCGGCGAACCGATAGAACTCCTTCGACTGGATCGGATCGAACTTGTGATCGTGACATTCGGCGCACCCCATCGTCAGGCCAAGCCAGACAACCGACACATTGCGCACCCGATCGGCGGCGTACTTGGCGCGATACTCCTTCTCCTGAGCCCCGCCTTCCTCGGTCGTCATCAGCAGACGATTGTACCCCGAGGCAATCTTCTGCGCGCGCGTCGCCTGGGGGAGGAGATCACCGGCCAGCTGCTCCAGAGTGAACTGATCAAACGGCTTGTTTGTGTTGAAGGCGTCGATCACATAATCCCGATAGAGGGCAATATCGCGGTGATTGTCGCTGTGATAGCCGCCCGTATCGGCATAGCGCACCAGGTCGAGCCAGTACTGCGCCAGCCGTTCGCCGTAATGCTTCGAGTTGAGCAGCCGATCAACAAGTTTCTCGTAGGCGTCCGGCGCGGGATCGGCCAGGAAGGCATCGACCTGCTCCGGGGTCGGTGGTAATCCGAGCAGATCGAACGACAACCGGCGAATGAGCGTGCGTCGATCCGCCTCGGCCGAGGGTTTCAGCCCTTCCTGCTCCAGCCGCGCCAGAATGAACGCATCGATCGCATTGCGCCCCCAGGTACTCCCTTCAATCCGAGGCACCTCGTGACGACGGGCAGCGAGAAGCGACCAGTGTTTCTGCCACTTTGCGCCCTGCTCGATCCAGCGTCGCACGATCGCGATCTGCTGAGCGGTGGGCTTTTTGCCAAAGCGTGCAGGGGGCATGCGCTGGCGGTCGCCGTGGCCGATCAAGCGCAGATAGAGTTCACTCCGCTCGGGCTCTCCCGGGACAATCACCTTGCCCTCTTTGCGGGCGCCGAGGACTCCCTCCTCGGTGTCCAGCCGTAGATTCCCCTTGCGCGTATTCTCATCCGGGCCATGACAGGCAAAGCAGTTGTCCGAGAGAATGGGCCGCACATGATGGTTGAACTCGACGACCCGGGGCAAGGGCGCCTCGCTGCGAGCAAGGCCGGCCAAACTGACAAGGGCCGCACCGATCATCACCATCCGCAGCCAGTTGTTTGTTCTCATGGAACGCTCGATCCAGGTCGGGGGTCGCACAGGGAGGAGTCACCAAGCAGATGACTCCAAAGTAATGGTTCCGCGCCACGATCTCAAGAGCCTACCCGTTGGTTTCTCCTGAAGTCGGCCTGCCCTCGGGGCGAATACGCCGCATGATGTCGATCTCCACCGTTCCAAAGGTATTTTCATAGCGCTGCAGGGTGTAGTGCAGATGCGCCAGCAACCGCTTGGCGGTGTAGAAATTCATGATCAACCGATGGTTGACCTTTACCGGGTGGGTTGGCAGCTGTCCGAGTTCGGGGGTAAGCCCGAACTCCAGGATCAGTTCCTCGGGGTTGCCGGAGACGCGATACCAGTTGGTGTAAGTGGTCGTCATGTCGCTGGTATCAAGAGGGATCTCCGCGGGGGGCGTCTCGGCATGGCGTGCCGCCTGTTGCAATTCCTTCTCCATCGGTGGCCTTCTCTCAGAAGTAAATCCGGCCGGACGAGAACCGCGTCTCGCCCGGCCGGAAGGATAGAAGCGGGTAATCACTGCTTGCCAACTTTGCGGATCTGTAAATAATCCTTCCCCAGCGCCTTCTGCAACTCCAGTGGCCAGGACCAGGCCTTTGCCTCGGCATCGTCCTGCACATAGATCCGAATCGCATGAGGAAACGCCATCGCCATCGCCTGCGGCATGTCGAGAATCCGTAGCACATTGAGCAACGTCGGGCCCTGTTGATGCGAGGCGGGCGGATGCCACAGATCCAGGCGGGCGATGTCCGGCTCGAAGAGCGCGGCATACAGAACGATGCCCGCCATGTCGCGCGTCCCCTGCAACCAGAGCGGAACTCCCTTGAGATCGGGCACCTCACGCAGCACTGCGACCCCACGCCGAACGTCCCAGACCCGCTGACCGTCGAGCGTTTCGCCCAGAAGCGCAAAGCGGCGCTTGATCTGGTGCTCGACCGATTTCCCCTGGGCGTCGGTGGTGGTCCAGCGGGTCGGTCCGATGCCGCGCGGCGCGAGGGTGGCAAAGGCCCATTTTTGTGAGGTCAGCGTGCGGCGGGTTTGCTCGAACCGGGCCTTGTCGAAGGTGGGCGCCTTGTCGAGTTGCAGGGCCTGCTGAAACGTCGGCCCCAGTTCAGTAATGAACTCGCGCCAGCCGTCCTCCTCGAGCGCCGTCAGCACCACGAGCTTCGGTTGCTCCACCTTCTCGGCCGTCAGCAGCCACAGGCGCAATTCAACGCCAGCTTCACTGACAAAATCAAACGCCCGCAGACGCAGCCCCTCGTGCTTGATATCGGCGGCCGCCTTCAGGTTCAGCGCCGGCGCCTTCGTGGGCCAGCCACGGAACACCTTCTCCAGCAACTGCGCTTGCCACTCTTTCTGCTTGGCGGGCCACCAGGTTTTGACAACCTCGGGAGACTGGGGCAACGAGGTGACCGCCGGATGAATCCAGCTTTCGTGAATGGTGGTGTTGCGCTCATCGCGGGGAAGGCGATCAAACACCTTGAGCTGTTGCGGGGTGAAGGGCGTTCGTTCCGGCTCCACAATCGGAGAGGTGGTATCGTTTTTCAACCACCGATTCATCCAGGCAAACGCCCCGTGGCGCAGTTCCGGGGTGTCCTTGTGCGGTCCCCTGGTTTCCAGCAGGGCGAACTTCTCCTCGGCACCATAGAGCTTGTAGATCTTCTTCACCTTGTCCGCCATGCGCCGATACCCCGGCACCGGGAAGATGTCGTCCACATCGCTATTGCCCAGCAGCAGCGGACGCGGAGCACAGAGCGCCATCAACGTCGGGAAATCCCAGCGATAGGTGTTGACAAAGTACATGCAATCACAGTGTCCGCTAATCACGCCGTCACGCAAACGAGGAGCAATCCCCTCGACCACATGTGCCTGCAGATCGGCAATCCCCGCCACGGGGATGATGCACTGCACACGATCGTCGGCGGCGGCGATCCACCAGCTGGCCGCGCCGCCCCCCGAACGTCCCGTCACCCCCAGGCGCTTTGGATCGACCTCCTTGCGCGACTGCAAATAATCGAGCGCGCGCATCCCATTCCAGCACTCAATCCCGGCCGGCGTATAACCGCGTGACTGCCACCACCACATGTTGAAGCGACTGGTGCCATGGTGCAACCCCTGGATCTCGCCGAGTTGCAGAGTATCCAGGATCAGACAGACATAGCCATTCTCGGCAAACCATGTCGGGTGATGCTGATAGTTGACCTTGCTGCCGTAGCTGACCATATCCTTGACGGTGTTCGCATGGCCGCACACGTAGAGGATCGCCGGCGCAGGCTTTTTCAGATTGTTGGGGACATAGAGATTGCCAGTGACATAGAGCCCCGGCGCCGACTGGAAGTGGATTTTTTCGATCGTAAATTTCTCATTTTTCACGGTGCCGGTCACCGTTGCCTTGAGCTCGGTGCGCGGGGGCAAGGGCCACAAGCCCATCATCTCAAAATACTGGCGGCGCAGTTCGGGGCGGCGTTTTTCCCAGTCTTCCTTGCTCTTGATGTCGCTCAGAGAGGCATCGGCGATCTGCTTGACCTGTCCCCTGAAGTACCCCCAGAGCAGCTTATCGCCGCGCGACAGGTCTGGGGCGGGATCGGCGGCCCCCAGCGGAGCCGGCAGGAGGGTCGGGAGCAGTGCGAGAACCACCAGGACGCAAACACGACAGCCGCGAAGCATGGCATTCCTCCAGCAGAGGCCAGGGCGGAGACGCGCCCTGATGGTACCGCAGCAACCAGGAAGTGCAAGCGCCTCCCGGACGGGTTCTCACTTCGTCGCCGCCCTGCTCCTTCGGACAGGCTGCATTTTCAGCGCCGGTTCATATCATCTGCCTGCATACTGCGGGAAGTGAAGCTGGCGGGGGATTCTCACGGGTGCAGCGACCATGCGCATTGCGGTACTTTCAGGGGGCGATGGCTGGCACGTGCGCGATCTGCAGCGTGCGGCGGCCCGCCTTGGCCATGAAGCGGTCGCGGTCGATTTTCGACGCATCAGCCAGGGAGTGGCTCATCCCTGGAATCCCTGGGCGGGCTTTGACCGGATCCTGGTGCGCACCATGCCACCCGGTTCGCTGGAACAGGTCGTCTTTCGCATGGATGTCCTGCAACGCCTGCATGCCGAGGGGATTGCAGTTCTCAACCCGCCGCGCGCCCTGGAACTCTGTGTGGATAAGTATCTGACCACGGCGCGGCTGGCGGCTGCTGGACTGCGCGTCCCGGCCACCGTGGTCTGCCAGCACGCCGATGCTGCCCTGGAGGCGTTCAGCGCGCTGGGCGGCGATGTCGTCGTCAAACCACTCTTTGGCTCGGAGGGGCGCGGCATGGTGCGGGTGAGCGACCCGGAGATGGCCTGGCGCACCTTTCGCACTCTGGAGCGCACCCAGGTGGTGCTCTATCTGCAGCAGTTCATCGCTCACCCAGGGTGGGATCTTCGCGTCCTCGTGCTGGGCGGGCGCGTCCTGACCGCGATGCGTCGGCATTCCCGCGGTGACTGGCGCACCAACATTGCCCAGGGCGGTCAGGGCGAAGCCGTTTCCCTGACCACCGCGGAAGAAACCCTCGCCCTGCAGGCGGCCGCGATCGTCGGCACCCCCGTGGCCGGAGTCGATCTCCTCCCTGGACGCGAGGGGCAATGGTATGTGCTGGAGGTGAATGCGGTTCCCGGCTGGCGTGCGCTGGCCCCCGTGACCGGAGTGGATGTCGCCGTCGCCCTGATCGATTTCCTGACCCGCGAATACCGTGGAGAGCACCCGTGACGCTCCCTCTCGGCATGTGCACCCAGATTGCCTGTGTGTGGGAGGCGACCGCACGCAAGCCGGGCAACGTGCATCGCTACTACGATTTTAACGATCTTACTTATCTTGATTTTATCCTCAGTGCGGCGGCGGTGGCGCCGGTCCTCGCGAACGCCGAGGGGCAACCCGTGGGCGAAACCGTGCTGGCTGCGCTTCAGGCGACGCGCCAGGTGGTGACAACCAACACCAACCTGGGGATCGTTCTCCTGCTGACCCCGCTGGCAGTGGCCCCGGCACGCGGGGAGTATCGAGATGACGTGGAGGCGACCCTCGCCGAACTCACTGTTGCCGATGCCCGCCACGTTTACCAGGCGATTCGCCTCGCCAATCCGGGGGGACTCGGGAAGGTGGACAACCAGGATCTTGCCGACGAACCCACGCTCCCCCTGCGCCAGGTGATGGCGCTGGCCCAGGAGCGCGATCTGATCGCGCGGCAATACGTCAATGGCTTTGCCACAGTGTGGGACGAGGCGCTCCCCGCGCTCCGGCTGGCCCTGGAAAATGGCGCCCCGGTGGAAGGGGCCATCCTCGCCTGTCAGCTGCACCTGCTCGCGGTCTATCCCGACAGCCTGATTGCACGCAAGGCGGGGGTGGCCGAGGCGGAGGGCGTTCGTCGGCACGCCGCAGCGATCCTTGAACGAGGCTGGCGCAGCGGGGTCGGCGACTGGCAGGCGTTGCAGAGCTTCGATGCCTGGTTGCGCACTGCCCAGGGACAGAGGAATCCCGGGACCACGGCGGACCTGGTGACAGCTACCCTCTTTCTCGCCCTGCGCCTGGGTCTGGTCCTGCCCACTCAGCCATTCGCCTTGCCGTTGCATTGCACCTGACCAGGGTGGCGGTACAATCAACAGAAGCAGTGGTGCTCGCCTTGCCTCCGTGAGATTAGCGATGGCCATGAATTTCAAAGTCCACGTCACCAAGGATTATCTGGTCTTCTGCGCGGGCCATTTCATCAGCTACGAGGGCGACAAGTGCGAGCGCTTGCACGGCCATAACTATCGCACCGCGGTCGAGGTTGAGGGCCCCCTGGACGAGAATTACTACGTCTTTGACTTTATCGCTCTGAAAAACCGCACTGCGTCCATTATCGACGAACTCGATCATCGAATGATGCTCCCCACGCGCAACGCGTTGATTCATGTGGAAGAAGGGCCACGCAGCGTGCATGTGCGTTATCGCGATCGCGAATGGCTGTTTCCCCGCGCCGATTGCGTCTTGCTCCCGATCGAAAACACCACGGCGGAACTGCTGGCGCGCTACATCGCGCAACGGCTGCTCGACGATTTGCAACAGCATCACGGCTTTCGCCCGCGGGTGCTCCGCGTGGAAGTAGAGGAGAGCGTGGGGCAGTCGGCAACCTGTGAATGGTGCGGGTGATCGTCTATTTTCGCGACAGGTGAGAGATGCCGCCACCCAATCCCTCGCCGACAGAATGTGGGTTTCTCGCTGCTCTCCACGAGAATCCAGAGGATCTCGCTCATCGGCTGATCTACGCCGACTGGGTCGAGGAACAGGGCGACTGGCCACGAGCGGCGTTTCTCCGCGCCCAGGTGGCTCTCCCCGATCTCCCCGAGTACGCGCACGCTCGCCCGGTGCTGGAAGACCTGGAATGGGACTGGCGCCATGGCCCCGGTGCGGACTGGTGCCGGGGTCCCCATCTCACCCAGTTCGAGCGCGGGCTGTTGCGGGTGCAGGCGCAGGTGGAAACGCTCCACCGGCAGCCGGGCTGGTTGCAGAGTTGCCTCCAGCAGGGATGGCTGGAAACACTGGAGTTGCGCGACGACCTCGGGCGGTTTGCTGGCGACCAGGACATGTCACGCCTGATGGCGACCCTGCCTCTGGAGCGGGTGGCGCGTCGGCTGGAACTCTCCTACCTGACCATCTCCAGCGACTGGCTGGGCCACCTCGCCGAGTTTCCCCAACTGCGCGAGCTTCGCCTGGCGCGCCTGGGACGCATCGCCAATCGCAGTCTGGCACACCTCGCGCGGTTGCCTGATTTGCATGTTTTGCACCTGGAAGGCTGCCAGCGCCTGACCGGCGATGGGCTGACCGCCCTGGCGCAACTCCCCCAGTTGACCACGCTCAATCTGGGAAGTGCCTCCGCGGTCTCTTCTCCAGCCGGATGGACCACCCCACTGGGCATGAAACAGCTCGCCCTCTTGCCGCGTTTAACCCGGCTGGCCCTGCAGCACTGTGACCAGCTGACCGATGAAGGCCTGGCCCAGTTGCGCAGCTGCACAGGGTTGCGCGATCTCGATCTGAGCCATTGCGAACGGTTGACTGATATGGGAGTGCGCACCCTGGCAGCGCTGCGGGAATTGCGGTCGCTCGATCTGGGTGATTGTCCGCGTCTCACCGATGCGGCTCTCTATTCGCTCCAGTCCTGCCAGCTGCTGGAGCGGCTCATGTTGCGGCGCTGTCGGCGAGTGGGGAACGTGGGGTTGCGCGTGCTGGCTCAACTGCCTCAGTTGCGTCACCTCGATCTGCGCGGCACCGCTGTGACCGACAGCGGGCTGCGCCATCTCGCAGAGTTAAACAAGCTGGAATCGCTCGATCTCAGCGCCTGTTCCGAGATCACCGATGAGGGGATCGCCGCGCTCGCTGACCTTCCTTCGTTGCAATCCTTATCGCTGCGCGGCACGTCGCTCACCGAGGTGGGGCTGGCCTCCCTGGCACGACTGCCTCAGCTGCGAGTCCTGCAACTGAATTCCTGCTGGTTGATCAGCCAGACCGGCCTGGGCACGTTGAGCGAATGGCCCAACTTGCACACGCTGGCGCTGCGCGACACACGGGTCTCGAATCGCGAACTCGCCCTCCTGGCCCGCCTCCCGCGCCTGCGCTCGCTTGATCTGAGCTACTGCGAACAGGTGACTCCCGGAGGACTGGCTCCCCTGGCGGAGGTCCCAACCCTGCGCGTGCTGAGCCTGCACGGCCAGCGCTGGTGGCCTTCCCCGCGAGCCCTCGACCAGCTGCGTCCGTTCACCCAGCTGCACACGCTGGAATTTGACTTCGGTCGGGAAACCCAGACGCAGCACCCGCTGGGAGAGTTGCTCCCCCGCACGGCCTTTCTGCTCTGAAGGCGGACAAAATCTCAAGCGCACCCTGGGTCTGGTCGATATGAGAAGTGTCTCGCAACCCTGGACTGATCGCCACGAGCGATGACGGGTCGGCGGCGAGACTGGATGGGTGCCGTGGGTCCCTAGCACCCCCTCCACGGAGATCCGACTCGCTCGTCCTCGCCACGACGACGAGTTCCTGGCTCTCGGCCATGATCCCCCGGCCTCGAGCGCTGGGTCTGGTTTCACACGCCGACCACAGGAGGGTTCCAGCGGCAACTGTTGCTTCACCCATTCCGGAATGCCATCACTCCCCTGCGTGTTCCCCCGGAATGGCGTCATCCCCTGTGCTGGAATCCCCTGCTTACACGCAGCGCGCCAGCCGCGACGTATCCCCGGCCTGTTCCGCAGGTGCAGGGACGTTCGACGGCTGGCGTGCTGCTGCGTCTTTGTCTCCTTGAATTCCCTCGCGACAGACGTATCCCATCCAACAAGGAAGCGAGCAATCCCATTAGTTCTCCGCGAGGGTAGGTTTGCACGATGTCCACCATCGAGTTGATTCATGCACGGGAAATCCTGGATAGTCGCGGGAATCCGACCGTGGAGGTCGAGGTTCTCCTTGCCGACGGATCCGTGGGGCGCGCCGCCGTTCCCAGCGGCGCCAGCACCGGTGCTCACGAGGCTCTCGAACTCCGGGATGAGGACCCCAAGCGCTACCTGGGTAAGGGGGTGCTCAAGGCCGTCGAGAATGTCATCGATGAGATTGCACCGTCGCTGGTTGGCATCGATGCCCGCGAACAGGTGGTCCTCGACCAGATGTTGCTGGAACTGGATGGGACCGAAACCAAGTCCAAGCTCGGCGCCAACGCCATGCTGGGCGTCTCGCTCGCCGTCGCCCACGCCGCCTCCAAGTCGGTCGAACTCTCGCTCTATCGCTATCTGGGCGGGACCAACGCACGCTATCTCCCCGTGCCGATGATGAACGTGATTAACGGCGGCAAACACGCCGATAACACGATCGATTTTCAGGAATTCATGATCATGCCCCTGGGAGCGCCCAACTTCCGCGAGGCACTCCGCATGGGAGCGGAGGTCTTTCATCAGCTCAAGAAGGTGCTTCATTCCCGGGGGTTAAGCACCACGGTCGGCGACGAGGGCGGCTTTGCGCCCAATCTGAAAGACAGCAACGAGACGCTGGAAGTCCTGACCCTGGCAGTTGAGAAGGCAGGCTATAAACCCGGCGACGACATTGTCTTTGCGCTGGATCCCGCGACCACCGAACTCTACGACGAGGCCAAGAAGAAGGGGAAGACCGGCTACTGCTTCTTCAAGAGCCAGCCGGATCGAATCGCCACCTCCGACGAGATGATCGATCTGTGGAAGCAACTGTGTGCCAAATGGCCGATTCGCTCGATCGAGGATGGCCTGGCCGAGGACGACTGGAGCGGCTGGCAGAAGCTGACTGCCGAACTCGGCGACAAGGTGCAGCTGGTGGGGGATGATCTCTTCGTCACCAATACCAAACGTCTGCAGGAAGGGATCAACAAGAAGGCGGGCAACAGCATTCTTATCAAGGTAAACCAGATTGGCACCCTGACCGAAACGCTGGCCGCCATCGAACTGGCGCGCCGCAATGGCTTCACCACGATCATCAGCCACCGTAGCGGGGAAACCGAAGATACCACCATTGCCGACATCGCGGTGGCCACCAACGCCGGACAGATCAAAACAGGCTCGACCAGCCGCACCGATCGTATTGCAAAATACAATCAGTTGCTGCGCATCGAGGAGGATCTCGGCGACGCTGCGCGCTATGGCGCCGAATTGTGGCCGCGTTCACGCCGCTGAGAGACCGACCTCCCGAAAGCAACCGTCGCGCAGGGGAATCCCTGTTCGCGCCGCACTCCAGACAATCAGCACGACCCGCTGGCCTGGCGGTTCCTTTCTCCCGGCCAGCGGGTTTCTTCCGTCCCGAGGTGTACCATGATGCGAGGAGGTTTGTTGCCGCAGTTGTTGTTCTGGCTCAATTGTCTCTGTTCGGTCGGCTTGACGGGAGTGGTCCTGGGAGCCCCCCTGGTGGTGCAGTGGACCGGCGGCCCCGAAGGACAGCGCTGGCTCCAGCTCTTTGCCGAGGATGTGATCCTGCGGCGGGTGGCCATCACCAGCGCCCTGGGCCTGCTTGTCACCGGCTTTGTCTTCTTCCGCCTGCCCCGTCGCCAGGAACCCTCGCCCACATCCGTGTGAAGCCCATGCGGGGGGAAACCTCAGGCGGGCGGAGGAGTTTCTTCTTTGGGCAGGCTGCGCATGGCCATGCCCAGCATCACCCAGGAAACCCCGTTGAAGAGCATCTCGATACCGACAAAGGTGCCGATGACCCAGTACGCGGTCGCGGGCCATTGTCGCCAGATCATGATCCCCAGTACGATGCCGACCAGGCCGCTCAGAATCGTCCAGCCCCAGCCCGAAAAACGCTGCGTGAGCGCGACCACCACGCGAAACAGCCCACTCGTCAAAAAGATGACTGCCAGCATCAGAGTGAAGGCGGCGGCAGTCTCGGTGGGGCGTTCCAGGAAGAAGGCGCCCACAAAGAGATAAAGCAATCCCATGAGCAGATGCAGGACAAACCCTCCCCAGCGTCGCGCCCACAATGCGCTGGCGACCTCCGCCCCGGCCGCACACAGCAGCATGAAGCCAAAGAAGGTCACCGCGGCCAAGGTTCCCAGGAAGGGATAACTGATTGCCAGCGTCCCCAGCAGGATCAGGATGATTCCCAGAGCAAGGAACCACCCCCCGCTTTTGCGCAGATGTTTCACTTCCTCGGCATCGAGGGATACGAAATAGGGAAATCCAGCGATCATCGGTCGGTCTCCCTGGGTTCAGACGACGGCCCGAAGCCGCCGCGGTTCCCGCCTCATCGGTGGTAAAAATGCTGGCGAACTACGGCTGTCAGGCAACTGTCACCTGAGAAATAATTGGATCGGGACAGCCGGGGCTCGTCTCCGAACAGTCTCTCTCTCTAGTGTTGTCCGCGTGAGGGGGCAGAATTCAAGGCGGGTTCTCCCGGACAATCGGATTTTCCCTCCTGGTTGCTCCCTTCACAGGGCGATGGAAGAATTTCTGACAGGAGGCAGTCAGCGGCAAGAGAGAGAAGACGCGCCAGTTACCGGCGCATGTCGAGAATGGACACTTCAGGCCAGATCTGCCGGATTTTCTTGGTGAGATACCCCTGGATTTCGCCTGCGGTGCGCATCTGCAGCACCCGATCGGCGACCTCTTGCCCTACCTCCAGTGAAAGACGTTGCACCAGTTCTTTCATGGAAGGAACAAAGGCGGGGCTCATGCTCAGGCGACGCAGCCCCATCCCATAGAGCGGCAGGTAACAGCGCGGCCGCCCGGCCATTTCGCCACAGAGCGTAACCGGCTTGTTGCGCGCGGTGCAGCACTTGATCACATGGTTCAGGGTGCGAAGCAACGCCGGGCTGAAGGGTTCGCACAGATGAGCGACCTTGGGATTATCGCGATCGGCCGCCATCAAATACTGAGTCAAATCGTTGGACCCGATGGAGACGAAATCGACCTCGTCCAGCAGATTGTCGATGCAGAGGGCGGCGGCGGGCACCTCGATCATGATGCCAAAGGGAACCGGGTGCTCCAGCGACTCGCCTGCCTTCAACAAGGACTGGCGCGCCCGCTGCAGAGTCTTTTTCAGCCGTTGCACCTCGTCCAGGGTGCTGATCATGGGAAAGAGGATCTCGACCTGGCCGTAGCGCGCCGCGCGCAGAATGGCGCGCAATTGTGTCTGGAAAAACTCCGGGTAGGCCGAGGTCAGCCGAATGCTGCGCCAACCCATGAAGGGATTGGTTTCGCGATGCCGCTCAAAATAGGGCACCTGCTTGTCGCCGCCCAGATCGAGGGTGCGGATGGTAACGGTGCGGTTGGGCGCGGCTTCGATGACCTGGCGATAGGCGTGGAACTGTTCTTCCTCGTCGGGCACGGTGGGATGGGCGATGAAGAGGAACTCGGTGCGATAGAGCCCCACCCCTGAGGCCCCAGCACGAAGCGCCAGCGCGGCATCGGCGGCACTGTTCACATTGGCCAGCAACTCGATGCGCTCGCCATCCCGGGTGCGTGCCTCCTGATCCCGATTGCTGATCAGGCTGTCGGAAAGGTTGACGTATTCCCGTTCGAGCTTGCGATAGGCGGCCTCGACCTCTGGGCCGGGGTTGATGTAGACGTGTCCCTCGCGGCCATCCATGGCAATGAAATCGCCCGTGTGCACTTCCTGGGTAATCCCCTTGAGTCCGGAGACTGCCGGGATTCCCAGGGCGCGGGCGAGGATGGCGGCATGCCCCGTGGCTCCCCCCCGTTCGGTGATGATCCCGGCGACGGGAATCCCCTGGCGCCGTGAGTGTTCCGGTACGCCAGGAGCCAGGACAGGGGTTTGGGCCACGAAGCTGAGCGCCTGGGACGGGAGCACTTCGGGGGCCACCACGATAACCGCCTCGGAACTCTCCTGCAACGCCTTGGGAGGGGAATGGAGCGACAGGTGCGTGAGCAGGCGAGTAATCACATCGCGAATATCGGCCATCCGCTCCTGCAAATACTCGTTGGGGATGTGGCTAAAGAGGGTGGCATACTCATCCAGCGTATCGTGCAGCGCGGTATTGGCATCGACCTGACGATTGCAGATCGCGGACTTCACCTTCCCCACAAAAGCCGGATCGCGCAGGAGCAAACGATGCGCACGAAAGATCGCCGCCTCTTCCTCGCCAATCTGGCGCGACACACGATCGGCGATGGCATCGAGATCGCTGCCCACCGTCACCACGGCATCCTCAAAGCGACGGATCTCGGCGGACAACGCCGTGACATCCAGATGCGAGGGTTCGCGGCGGACCAGCAAGTTATCGATGCAGAAGGCTCGGGCCACCGCGATGCCCGGCGACACAGGTACGCCTTTTTTCATGATGCTCCAGTGCGGGCGGCAGGGAGCCGGAGACGGATCCGTTCTCTACCATGTTCGGATGGTAGCATGGCGTGCGTGCGCCCGCAAGGCAGCGCCGATCAGTTCAGCGCGTCAGCCCCCAGCATGCCAGGAGAATCAGCGCCAGCAGCAGAATCCCCCCGTAAATCCAGAGGAGAAACCGCGGCACTCCCTTGACTGAGGCAGGGCCAGGCTCAAGCAAGGGCGGAGCAGGAGAACAACTCGGCCCTCCCAGCGGTGGCAGAACGGCCAGCGGAGCATTCGGCGGTAATGAGGGTTGTCTCGGTGGAACCGCCGCCCCATTGGGGTGCCCCGGAGCCGCCGGCGCGGCACCGGGGGGAGCGGGTTGCACCGCAGGGATCCCCGGCGTCGAATGCGATGAACGGCGCTTCGGTCGGGTCTCGGTGGGGTTCAGCCAGTAGCGCAGCGTATCCGCTAGCACGCGCGCGGAGGGGAACCGCTCGGCGGGGTTCTTCGCCAGCAAACGCATGCAGATGGCGTCGAGTTGCGGGTCGACATCCGGGCGTCGCTGGGAAGGCGGAAGAGGCACCGTCATGATCACCTGCTGGATGACCGCAGCCAGAGAGCCTTCAAACGGCACATGGCCGGTCAGCATCTGGTAGAGGATCACTCCCAGGCTGTAGAGGTCGGTGGCCGGACCGATCAGTTCGAGTTGGCTGCGCGCCTGTTCGGGCGACATGTACGCCGGCGTCCCCAGAATCGACCCTGGCCGCGTGAGCCGGTTGGGATCGGGGATGGCTGACCCCGCCAGGCCAAAATCGGTCAGATAGGCCTGGTCCTGACGATCCACCAGAACGTTCGCGGGTTTGACATCGCGATGCAGAATCCCATGTTCGTGGGCATGCGCCAGGGCCTCGGCAACCTGGAGAGTGAGCTGGACGGCCCGGCGCGGATCCATCCCCCCTGGGGGAATCAACTGCGAGAGGGGTTGGCCGTCGATGAGGGCGGAGGCGATGTAAAAGCGATCCTCGTGCTGACCGGCATCGTAAACAGGGACAATCCCCGGATGATGCAAACGCCCCGCCGACCGCGCCTCGCGCCGAAAGCGTTCGACCGCCTCGGTGGAATCCAGCCGATCCGGGTGCAACACCTTGATCGCCACCTCGCGGAGCAGATGCGGATCGAACGCCCGATAGACCTGACCATACGACCCCACCCCGAGCGGCCCGCGAATCTGGTAGCGACCAATGGTGGTTTCGTGAGGAAAGACCGGTTCGCGTCGAGAGGGGAGTGGGGCAGGCGCAACGGGGCCAGAAGGTTGCACCAGTGGCGGCGCGAGCGGGCTCCCACAACGAGGGCAGCGCAGTGCTCGTCCCACCAGTTCCGCTGGAATGGTCCAGCCAAGGCGGCATTGGGGGTTCGAGCATTGCACCTGGAACGTCATTCGACCTCCTCTGCGTGAATAGGGCTGTGCGCGCATTTTATTCGATTCCTGCAAAAGAGACGCCGTTCCCAAGTTTTTGTCTCGGCGTGCGCAACGAAAGGTTCTCTGGAAGAAGATACAGAGGGGAGGCTTACTCCCGACTGGCCATCTGGAAGCCGATTGCTAGAAGAAGACAGAAGAGGTGGTGGGGAGATGTCCTCTGATCGGTATCTAGCAGGAATTTATGGTTGACAGCGGAGGGGGAAGTTTCATAAACTAAAAACGCGAGAAAAGAGGATGGCAAAACCTTCGATCTCACCCCTGATTCGGTTGGAGCGACGGACAGGATGAGAAATGACTTCCATCCGTGCGTTCCTCAACATTGAAACTCGTTTTGTAGCCATCTGTTCTGACCGAATCGCTTGCTGTGAATCCTCCTCGCTTACCTGCTAGAACTTCCAGGCATTTACTTGCCGTAGTGATTCGCGATCCTCCCGCGTGCTCCGCTCGGCGCATCCGCTGCGCTTCAGCCGGGTTCGCCGTCTGCCTCGCTTGACTCCCAGGAAAGGATCTCCGGGAGCCCCCAATACAACTTCCCATGGATGGCTTCCGCTTTATCCTTTTCAGAGTGCCTGTGGTGGGTGGGCACCGGAGTTGGTAGGCGCATGACCAGAGACGAATTGCAGACCCGTTCGCGAAAAGAGTTAGCTGCGCTGGCACGCGACCAGGGGATTACCGGCTGGCATGCCATGCGTAAAGAGGAACTCGTTGAGGCGCTGGCTCCCGTTCGCGGGAAACGCAAGCCCCGGAAGGTAGCTCATGCACGCCCCCAGGCGGCCGCCGCTCGCAACACCTCGGGCGAGCAGGAAGTGGAAAACAGCAAGTTCAACGTCGGCGTGCCAACCAAGGACCTGTCCGCGAAAGTCCCCCGCGATCTCCCTGCTGGCTACGGCAAGGATCGCATCGTGGTCATGGTGCGCGACCCCTACTGGCTTCATTGCTACTGGGAACTGACTCACAATGCCATCCAGCGTGCCGAGGCCGCTCTTGGTCAGGAATGGCACACCTCCCGCCCCATCCTTCGCCTCCTCGATGTTACCGGCAACGACACCAGCAGTGCTTCCGAACGCGTCCTCCGGGACATCGACATCCATGGCGGTTGTAACAACTGGTACATCGACGTCAGCACCCCGCCGCGTTCCTATCGCATCGACATCGGCTATCTGGCTCGCTCGGGGCGCTTCTATGTGGTGGCTCGCTCCAATGTCGTTACCACCCCCCGCGCCGGCGTCAGCGATGTCATCGATGAAAACTGGGCCGATATCGACGTCAGCAAGGCGGAACGCATCTACGCCATGTCCGGCGGCTTTGATCCCAGCGGCACCAGCAGTCTGGAGTTGAAGCAACTCTTCGAGGAACGTCTGCGCCGTCCGCTGGGTTCTCCCTCCATCACCAGCTTTGGCGGATCGGGAGGCCACATCCTGGGCGGCAAGGGACGCAAGTTCTGGTTCCGTCTCGATGCGGAACTCATCGTGCACGGCGCCACCGAGCCCAATGCCCGGGTAACTCTGCAAGGCGAGCCGGTCAAGCTGCGATCCGACGGCACCTTCACCATGCGTTTCAGTCTCCCCGATAGCCGCCAGATCATCCCGGCTGTGGCCACTTCTGCCGATGGCATCGAGGAGCGCACCATTGTGCTCGCGGTCGAACGCAACACCAAGTATCTTGAACCGCTCATTCACGAAGGCAACGAATAATCCTTCCCACCCACGAGCGGGGAGCCGCAGCCGAGGAGCATTCTTGATCCCTCGCCTGCGGCTCAACTGTTTTCTCTTCTGCGGATGACCCCTGCGATGAACCGGCGCGACTTCCTCGATCCGCGCAGTCTGGCTCAAACCGCTGGTTCCCTCGTTCAGGCGCTTGATCTCCCCCTCCCCGCCGACGCCCCCGCTCCGCTCCCCGACGACATCGCTCTGCTCCACCTGGCGCGCCGCGCCATGGCCACCACCTTTGAGTTGATCCTCCCCTTTGGCACCCCCGAGCCGCTGGCTGCCGGCGATCTCGTCTTCGATCTGATCGAGGCGCTCGAAGCACAACTGACCGTCTACCGCAACAGCAGCGAACTGTGTCGCCTCAATCGCCTGGCGCCCCAGGTGGCCGTTCCCGTTGAACCGCAACTCTTCGACCTGCTGGCTCGCTCGGCCGCGCTGACCGAGGCCACCGAGGGAGCGTTCGACATCAGTGCGGGTGCGCTGATCAAGGCATGGGGGTTCTTCAAGGGTCCGGCCCGTGTCCCTTCTCTCCTCGAACGAGAGACCGCCTTGCAACGTACTGGGATGAAACACGTGCTCCTTGACCCCGAGCGCCGCTCGGTGCGCTATCAACGCCCCGGGCTGGAGCTCAACCTGGGGAGTATCGGCAAGGGCTACGCTCTCGATCGAGCGGCAGCGCTGTTGCAGACGGAACGACCGGAAATCTCGAGTGCCCTGTTGCAAGGAGGCCGGAGCAGCGTGTACGCTAGGGGATGTCAGCCCGGGGAACCGCGTGGTTGGCCCATCGGCTTGCGCCATCCCTGGCAGCCTGAGCGACGTTTTGGGATGGTGTATCTGCGCGATCAGGCACTGGGCACCTCGGCAGGGACGCATCGCCATCTGGAATTTCAGGGGCGCAAGCTCAGTCATCTACTCGATCCCCGTCGCGGTTGGCCGGCCGAGGGAATGGCCAGCGTCTCCGTGGTGGCCCCGACGGCCGCCGAGGCCGATGCCCTGGCAACAGCGTTCTACATCCAGGGCGTGGACTGGACCTTGCGTTACTGCGCTGCCCACCCTGAGGTCGGCGTGATTCTTCTCCCGGAGGGCGAAGGAGCCACCCCCGTCGTGAGCGGATTCGCTCCCGGCACCCTCGAACTCCCTGCGGATGCGCTGCCCCAAGCGGAACGCGCGTGACCCCCGCACCTGCGGACTCTCCCTGGAACGCCGGCATTGAGAGACATCATGAACTGGAAGCCTACCCTGATATTTGCCATCTTTCTTGTCCTGCTTCGCCTGGCCATCGGCTGGCACTTCTTTATTGAAGGGACCATCAAGGTCGAGTCGTTTGCGCACGGCGTTTCGCTCAAGGAAAAACCGTGGTCGAGCGCTGCGTACCTGAACGAGAGTTCGGGACCGCTCGCCGACTTTTTCCGGGCGCAAGGTGGCGATCTGGACAACGCCGCCCTGGCGCGCCTCCTCGCTCCCACCTCCGATCCCAACGACAAGAGCCTCCCCCCCGCGCTTGAAAAAGAATGGGATGCCTACTTTGCCCGCTTCAAGGCCGAGAATAACCTGAGCAGCGATCCCACCCAGTTGCAACTCGCGGAAGGGAAGGTCAAGCAAGCGAAGGAACGGGCTGCTGAGTGGCTGCGCGGACGCAACCCCAAGGATGTCTATGAGATCGAGCGCCCGCTCACCAACACCACGGTCAAACTCGAACGCACCTCGCGCCAGCGCATCGAGGAATATCGCGATCTGGTGGCCCAGATTCACATGATCGAGCAGAAAGAGCTTCCCTCCTTTGCCTATCCTGTGCGCAAGGATCTGCCCACTCTGAAGGCAGAGGCGCGTGCCCTGCGGAACGAACTCACCAAGGATCTCGACAAGATTCTGACCGAGCCGTTGGACAAACTGCTCACCCCGGAACAGACCGGCAAGAAGAAAGAACGCGAGGCGGAGAGGCAGGTGCGACCGGAGATCCCCTGGCGTGACTGGATCGTCGCGGTCGGACTGGTGGTCGTGGGCGCGGGGTTGTTGCTCGGCTTCGTGACCCGCATTCAATGCTGGCTGGGCGCGGCCTTTTTGCTCTCGGTCTACCTGGCCATGCCGCCCTTCCCGGGGGTTCCTGAAAATCCCAAGGTGGAAGGCCACTACCTCTTTGTGAACAAGAACCTGATCGAGATGTTGGCTCTACTGGCGATCTCGGCGACCCCGAGCGGGCGCTGGCTGGGGCTCGATGGCCTCCTGTACGCACTCAACCCGTTCCGCAAGCGTCCTGCGGCAGATGCCTCTACCCAGGCCGCCGCGCCGGCGAAGATCTGAACCTCCCGAAGGAGACTCCCATGTCGTTGTATGTTACTCCGGAAAAGAAGAAGGAAGGCGAGGAGAACTTCCAGCGTGCCGTCGGGGAGAATCTGTCACGCCGGCAGTTCCTCAAGGGCGCAGCCGCCGGGCTCGGCGCGATCGCGATCGGTGGAGCCGCGTACTTCGGCTACAAGAAGCTGAACGGCAACCCAGTTCGCGCGGCCCTGATCGGCGGGGGTGACGAGGGCGGCGTGCTGATGGGCTATCACAACCCCGATTATCTCCAGATCATTGCGGTGTGTGATATCCGCCCCAGTAACATGAAGCGCATCTTCGACGGCGAGCCGGCCCCGAGCCCGCGCCTGGGCCTCAAGAAGGTCTACGGTCCCGGCGACGCGGGCAAGATCAAGAAGTACACCGATATCAAGCAGGTCCTGGATGACAAGGATGTGGAGGCGGTGGTGATTGCTCTGCCGCTCCATCTGCATGCCCCGGTCGCCATCCAGTGCATGAAGGCCGGCAAACATGTCCTGTGCGAAAAACTGATGGCGTGGAATGTCTCCCAGTGCAAGGAGATGATCAAGACCGCCGAGGAAACCGATCGCGTCCTGACGATTGGCCATCAGCGCCACTACAGCCTTCTCTATCACCACGCCCTGGAGGTGCTCAAGGCTGGTCATCTCGGCGAGGTGCGCCACATTCGCGCGCTGTGGCACCGCAACAACACCTGGCCGCGCCTGGACAAGAACGGCAAGGAGATCAAGGAAACGATCCACGGCAAGGAACTGACGGTGCTGCGCGATGGCTGGCGACCGGAGATCAAGGACGAGGATCGGCGCGCACTCGAAGCCACCATCCGCCAGCATGGCTACAAGAGCATGGAAGAACTGGTGCGCTGGCGCCTGTTCAAGCGCACAGGCGGAGGGTTGATGGCGGAACTCGGCAGTCACCAGCTCGATGCATGCAGCATCTTCCTGGGGAAAGTCAAGCCGCTGGCCGTGACGGGGGTAGGTGGCAAGTATTTCTACGAGGACGAACGCGAAGTGGAGGATCATGTCTTCACCACCTTCGAGTTCCCTGGCCCGAACTACTGGGCCGACAAGGAGCACACCCGGATCAAGGACAAGGACGACGTGGTTGTCGTGACTTACTCCTCCATCAACACCAACAGTTTCGAGCCCTATGGCGAGTGCATCATGGGCACGCGCGGCACGATGGTGGTGGAGATGGAGAAATCCTGTGCGCTCTACCCCGAGAGAAACCCCAACAAGAAGGCGAGCGAAGCGGCCACCACGATGACGGTGGCTGGCGGCGGCGGTGGCAAACCCGCGGTCGATACCACCTCGACGACCGGCTACAGCGACCCCAACGCCGCCCAGGCCGTCGGCAAGCAAGCTCTCGGCGACGGTCCGGTGAGTCGCGGTTACCGCGAGGAGATGGAAGATTTTGCTTTCTGTGTGCGCATGCACGACGGCACCAAGGATCCCCAGGAACGCCGCCTCTGGCGCGTGGGGGATTCGCGCACCCCGGGTGAACCCCGTGGACCGCGCTGCCATGGGCGGGTGGCGATGGCCGACGCCATCATCGCTCTGACCTCCAACCTGGCCATGGCCCAACGGCGACGCATCGAGTTTGATCCGAAGTGGTTCCTCCCCGATACCCCGGACGTTCCCGATGCCGACATGAAACCCGAAGTGGTGACCGGCTAATCCCTCGCTCCCTGCGGCCTGAGCGCCGGCGAACTCCCCCGACGCTCAGGCTTTGCTTCTCGTCAACAGGACTCCTGCCCTGGTCAAAAGGGGATATCTTCCCCGTTGCCGTGGCGTATCCCCAGCCCCAGGCCGGGACTGCTAAAACCGACCTGGCGGGTGGAGCGGGTGCTCAGTTCCTGGCGATTAATCGCAAATTGCTTGATCGCCCACTCCCAGTCCCACTGGTTGCTGTCCATGTAGTTCATCACCAGCAGGTTCTTCAACTCCTCCACCTCGGCAAAGCTGTAGCCCTCGGTCGATTCCACGGCCCTGTCCACGTCCAGATGGCGCCGAATATCCTCGTGCCAGCGTTCGATCAGCTGCCGTCGCAACGGCGCTTCGGGCACCTTGAAATGAAGCACCAGATCGAGTCGGCCCGGCCGTTTGAACGCGCGATCAATCAGTTCCAGGCTGCAATTGGTGGTGAAGACGAAGACAACTCCCTCGTGCACGTTGATGCCATCAAGCGCACTGAGGAAGACGGCCTGATCCTCTGTCTCGTGAACCTTTTCGCGATCGCGCAGGGCGAGGTCCATGTCGTCGAAGAAGACGATCCCCCGCCGATCCACGCCAAAGAGTTCCTCAATGGTGTCGTGCGCTCGCGCCTGCCGATAGTTATCGGGGGTCACCAGACGATATTCCCAGCGTCGCTGCCGACACGCTTCCCAGATCCAGCGACAGGCCATGGTCTTGCCGTTGCCGGGGGAACCGGTCAGCAACACCCCCCGCTTGGCTCGACCTCCATAGGCCTTGATGCGATCGAGATTACTCCCTTCGAGATAGCCAATGGTGTTTTTCCAGAGAAGATCAAGCTGCTCCCTGGGCAAAACCGGCGGGACGGCGGCAGGTTCATCATCACGGCGACAGCGCATGGCGATTCGATACAGCCTGCGATAGTCGGCCCGACTTACGGCGGTGAAGTCCAGCCCCCAGATGTTGGGATGATCCGAGTGCCCAAAGCGCACACGGACAAAGCGAATCCCCTCGATGGTGTAGAGGCGCATCCCCAGTTGAAACCCCGGCGAGGTCCGGCGATTGTCAGGGTCCCAATCGCGCACCAGGACGCCCTCGACGGGCAGCAGTCGTCCCTTGCGTGCGTGCTTCATCAGGGGCAGATAAAACTCGTCCAGATCGATGGCCACGGGATCGACCAGCCCCGTTTGCTCGGTGATGAGCGCGAGCAAACGGCGGTGATCGGCAGCATACTGTTGCAACTGGGTCTGGTTCATGATAAAGGGACTCCATGGCTCGCGTTCAGGTTCGGGCCCAGACCAACTGACCGGCGCGTAACAGGGCGCGGGGCAGAAAGGGAGTGCCTGGGCGCTCCTCGAAGAGGACCAGGTCGGCGGGGTAGCCGGCGCGCACCAGCAAGCGCGGCAGCCCAAGCAGGTCGCGCGGTCGGGCACTCGCCATCTCCAGGGCGTCGGTGCGACTCACGCCGAGTTGAGTCACCAGATGGTTCACACAGGCATCGGTGAAGACCGCCGACCCCGCAAGAAACGAGGTGCCCGGGACAACGATCTTGCCCTCAGGGCGCACCTCAAATTCCTGCCCCCATTCACCATAACGCCCCGGAGCCAACCCCGCCAGGCTGCTCGCGTCACAGGTCACGATCAGACGTGCTGGGGTCTTGACCCGCAGGATACATTTGAGGAGCGCCAGGGGGAGGTGGTGTCCATCGGCAATGACGCTGGCCCACAATTCATCCGCCGCGAGCTGCTCCCAGAGGTAATTCTCGTGCCGGGGCAGAAGCGCATGCGAGCCATTCCCCAGATGCGTGGAGAGTCGTGCGCCCGCGCGAATCGCCTCGCGAATCCGCATCCCGCTGGCCGCTGTATGACCGATCGCCACCACGACGTCCGAGACGGCCAAGCGCTCAATGAACGCGAGGGCGCCTTCATGTTCGGGCGAAAGCGTGACCAGCCGAATCCGGCCCCCCGCAGCATCCTGCCAGCGCCGCCATTCGTCCCAGTTGGGTGGACGCACATGCTGGAGCGGATGCGCCCCCCGTGGGCCATCTTCTGGCGAAATGTAGGGCCCTTCCAGGTGAAAACCAGGGAGTGCACGCGCGAGATCGGGATCACTCTCGCACGCCTGGCGCAGCGTCCGAAAGCCATGGGCCAGCGCCTCGAAGGACCCCGTGACCAGCGTCGGACACAGCCCGCCAATCCCATGGCTCTGACAGACCGCGACCACCTGGCGAATCGAATCCACGGTCAAACTGGGTGAATTAAAACTATGTCCCTCGCACCCGTTGATTTGGAGATCGAAGAGAGCTGGCGCCAGCCATTGTGCCTCCTGATCCGCCGGTAATGCTGTGGGGGGACCGACATACGCGATCACCCCTCCGCGGCACAGGACCTCGATCGGCTCTCCCGTGGCATGATGCCGGGCGCGAACACGCATGGCGGGTTTTCTCCCCGTTTGGGCGAAGTCGTTTCCATGATCCCCGGAAACAGTTATAATACCAACTTCATGGCAAGATGGTGGCCTTCTCCTCGGGCGAACAACCGATGCGTGCGTTCCTGGACGTCCCCGACGATGAACTGAAATCCTGGCTCGCCCAGCAGGGACAGCCACCGATGCGCGCACGTCAGATTCGGCGCTGGCTTCTGCAGGCGCGCGCCGAGACCTTCGAGCAGATGACCGATCTCCCTCAGGCGCTGCGCCTGGAACTGCCCCGCACCTATTCGCTGTTTGGCACGCGCATTGATCGTGCGCTCCACGCCACCGATGGCACGAACAAACTTCTGCTGCGTTTGGATGATGAGAACCTGATCGAATGTGTTCTGCTCCACGAGGAGGATCGCCACACTGCGTGCATCAGCACTCAGGTGGGTTGCGGGATGGGGTGTGTCTTCTGCGCCAGTGGGCTCAACGGCGTGGCACGCAACCTGACCCCCGGCGAAATCCTTGAGCAACTGATCCGGCTGCGGAATCTCCTTCCCGACACCCAGCGCTTGACGCATGTGGTGGTGATGGGAATGGGAGAACCGCTCGCGAACCTCGACGCCCTGCTGGCGGCGCTGGCAGTGACCACCGATCGGCACGGGCTGGGCCTCTCGGCGCGGCACATCACCATTTCCACGGTGGGTCTGCCGGCGAAGATGCGGCGCCTGGCGGAACTGAAGAAGCAGTATCACCTCGCCGTTTCGCTGCATGCTCCCAACGATGCCTTGCGCACGCGGATCGTGCCGACCAACGAAAAAACCGGGCTGAGCGAGATTCTTGCAGCTGCCGACGACTTCTATGCCCAGACGGGGCGACAAGTCACCTATGAATATGTGCTCCTGGGCGGTCTGAACGATCGACTGGAGCAGGCCGAAGAGCTGGCTCGGTTGCTGCGTGGACGGCAGGCGCACATCAATCTGATCCCCTTCAACGATGTGGAGGGGTTGCCCTATCGTCGTCCCGCGCAGGGAGCAGTCACCGATTTTGTGAACCGCCTGCGCCGCCAGGGGCTGGTGGTGCATGTCCGCAAACGCAAGGGGGCCGACATTGATGCGGCCTGCGGTCAACTGCGACGTTCGGCCCTCTCCAGTGCCGTGCCCGCGTCCTCGGGAGGCGATCTGGTTCCGCTGGGAATCCCGCCGTTGACGCGGACCTGAACGGAACCGCGAGCGCCGGCGCGGGTTCAATGGATGGAGTGACTGTCGTACGCTTGTCCTCGTGCGACAGGCAATTTGCGAGGCATTCGTGGCCACAATCGGCGAGACCAGCGCGCAACTGGCCCTCCGCGACCCCGATGTTCGCCTCATGTTGCGCGTGCGCGACGACGACCAGAATGCCTTTGCCCAGCTGGTGGAGTTGTACCAGCATCGTCTCGTGGCCGTGATGCACCACCTGGTCGGGCAGTCCGAGGAGGCCGAGGATCTGGCTCAGGAAGTGTTCCTCCGCGTCTACCGGGCGCGCAAGAAATATCACCCCCAGGCCAAGTTCTCCACCTGGCTGTTCACCATCGCCAACAACCTGGCTTTGAATCATCTGCGCTCGCGGCAACGCAAGCCCGTGGTGGGTCTTCCCTGCACCGACTCGGGCCCGCTGGGGCCACGCCCCGCCGAGCAACTGGTTCAGGATCGGCGCGCGCAGCCCGTGCATCAGATGCAACAGCAGGAACTGGCGGCTCTGATTCAGGAGGCCATCAAGGGATTGAATGAACGGCAACGCATGGCGGTTGTTCTCAACAAGTTCGAGGATATGGGGTACGCCGAGATCGCCGAGGTCATGGGGTTGACCACCAAGGCGGTCAAGTCGCTGCTCAGCCGAGCGCGCATGAATTTGCGAGCGGCTCTGCAACCGTATGTCTACATGGACGGTGAACCCCTTCCCGAGGCAGCTCTTGATGAGGGAGACGACGCCGACGTGTGAGCGCTGGCATCCTCCCCGGATCGTGGACCATCATGAACCCTCCCACTCCGCTGGACGACGACGAACACGAAGACCTGGTCGCCTATCTCGACGGCGAACTCGACGAGGAAGCGGCGCGCTCGCTGGAAACCAGGCTCAACCTCGATGCCAGCGTCCGCGCTGAGGCCGATTCGCTCAAGCGCACCTGGGATCTCCTTGATTATCTCCCTCGCCCGGAGCCCTCGCCCGATTTCACCCACAAAACGCTCACCAAACTCTCCACCCGTGGCACACGCACCGCGCTGCAACCGGGGCCACGAGTGCGCCGCTGGTTGCTGCGCCTGGCGTGGGTCGCGGGGATCGTGGCGACCACCCTCACCGGCTACGCCTTGACCCTGAAGTTGCTCCCGCAACCCTCACGGGAAAAAGAACTGGTCCGCGATCTGCGCCTGATCGAGAATCTGCGCGTCTACGAACAGGTCGAAACCATGGACTTCCTGCGCGAACTCGATCGTCCGGAACTTTTTGGCGACAACAACGACCCATAAACCAGGGAGCCCTGTCATGGTTCAATCCGCTCGCTGGTTGTGTTCGCTGGTTCTCCTCCTGCTCGGGGGGTGGATGCTTCTGGGCGTGGACGCGCCCTCGGCCAGCGCCGAGGGCAAAGACTCCGGCCGTGAGCATGCCTGGCTGACCAACAAACGGCTCCTGGAAACCTGGCGGCGCGATCCCGAACACTATCAGCGCTTGCTGGAAGATCTGCGTGCCTTCCAGGCCATGCCCGTGGAGCGGCAGTTGCGCTTGCGCGAATTCGACCAGCAACTGCACCAGCAAAAGCCCGAGGCGCAACAGCGCCTGTGGGGAGTGATGGAACGCTACACCGGCTGGCTCAAACGCTTGCCGGCGCATCAACGCGAATACATCGAATCCGCGATCGACGATCGGCAAAAGCTGGCTCGCATTCGTGAACTCCGGCAGAAGGAATGGCTGGCGAGTTTGCCGGGGAAGACACAGAAAGAGATTCTCGCGCTTCCGCCCGAACAACAGCCGGCGGCGATGGAGCGCGTGCGCAAGTTTGAGGCCAAACGCCGCTATGACTGGATTCACGACCCGGTCCCGGTGCCGAAACCGCCACGCAAGGACAAGCCGGTGCGCCTGAATGAACTCCCTACCGAGGTGCAAATCTACGTCGAGAAGTCGCTGTTTCCGCTGTTGCAACCAGAGGACCGCCGCAAGATTCACGAGGCGGAGGGGCATCCCTGGCCGACCCTGGTGCGCACCCTCCACTCCCTCGCGGAGCGCACCCCCGTTCCGCTTCCCGGACCGATTGGCCCCGTGCGCGTGCGCGATCTGAAGCCTGAGCAGGTGGAGATTCTGCTGGCTGCCCCGCCGCGTCTGCAACAGAAAGTCCGGCAAGCGCAGGAAAAATGGCCCGACTTCGGAGTGGCCTTGCTGGAACTGCCGCGCCGGGGCAAGGGTCCCATCCTCCCCGTCGAGGTCATGCCCGCAACCCCGGCGGCCTTCCCCCACCCGGTCCAACAGTTCCTCACCAACGAATTGTTGCCGGTGTTAACCAGCACCGAGCGGCACACGCTGGAGCAGGCGAAAAATCGCTGGCCCGAGTATCCGCGTCAGCTGATGCGCCTGGCCCACGAGCACAAACTCACTGTCCCGGGAACGGCCCTTCCTGGCCCGGCCGATCTGTGGGACAAGGCCCGCACCGAACCCCCTACGACACGCACCGCTCCCAAACCGCTCCCCTCCATGGCCGAGGTCACTCCCCGGCGACGCCCCTGAGCCGCTCTCCTCAGGAAACCTGGGCCGCCGGACGCGTGGTGCGATTGAAACGCAGCAGATGGCCACAATGCGGACAGGGCCACGGATCGCTCGGTAATTGGCGCAGAAGCTCAAACGACTGCAAGCAGGCAGGACAGCTCGCCTGGAAAAAGCGCTGGATTTGCGACCGGCCCAGCCAGCGCTGCAAGCGCGTCGCAATCGTGCGCTCCCCCTGGATCGCCGTCACCACCAGCGGTTGCTCCTCCATGCCGTCGATCGCGAGAAAACGCACCAACCCATCGTCATTACCCAGGGCCAGATGGCGCCCGGTTGGCGACAGCGCTCCGCACTGCGTTGGCACCTGCAGCGCCAGTTGATCCAGAACCTCCAGTTCCGGCACGGAGAAGAGGATCACCCGTCCCTGACGATCGACTGTCAGCACGGATTCGCCGTCGAGCAGAAAGAAACAGCCACGCAACTCCACCCCTTGACGCAAAGCCTCCTGGCGCTGAGCGCTCTCCACCTCCCAGAGAATCAGTTCCCCGTTGCGCGCGGTCGAGGCCAGCCAGCAGCCATCGGGGGAAAACGTGGCCGCGGTCACCCGATCGCGATGGTCCGTTAACCGCCTGCTGACTTGCCCAGTCGTGAGATCCCACAGGCGCAGGGTCTGGTCATGTGACCACGACACCAGGCGCCCCCCTTCCGGAGAAAAACAACAGCCCCCCACAATGTCATCGTGCCCATGCAGGGTCTGCAGTTCGCGTTCCTTCCCCGGAACGCGCAGGGCGGCCGTCCGATCCCACGAGGCAGTCGCGACCTGCGTCCCCTCCGGACTCACGGCAATGGCCGAGATAGGACGCGTGTGCGCCAGGAACTGATGCAAGGGCCTCTGGGAATGTGCATCCCAGTGAGTGAGCAACCCTTCCATCGAACCCGTTAACCATTGTTCTCCTCCCGGCAGGATGGCACAGGCGGACAGCGGTTTGGGACTGGCCGCCGCCGAGACGAGCACCTCCCCCGTGCCCACGTCCCACAAGCGGAGTTGTCCATCCCACCCCGCGGAGAGCACCGCCGTTCCCTCGTGTGAGAAGGCACACGCGAGAACCTCACCCTCGTGCCCGGCTCCTTGCTGAGCTGGCAGCAAACGCAGCGTCGCCAAGGTTCTTCTCCCAGTCTGAAACGCTTGCCTATCCCGAACGGCACAGGCGGATGAAGCAGAGTTGAAGTTCGCCAAGCAAGTATAGCTTGCCTTTTCCGTGCGAGCAGTAAAGTCAGCATTCTCTGCCTGTGTCGCCCCGCCGCGCTTCCGCGCTGGACGATTTTGCAAGAGTGTAAGAAAGAAGTTCCAAGACCAAACGCGCCGGAGCAGGAAGCGAGTACGAAAAAAACGCACGCAGAATAAGATTTATCCACTTACATAGTAAAGAGTTATCGAAAAGTATCGCAAAATTCCCCTTGACTGAAATCGCTTTGGTATCCTGGTTGCAAATCAAAACCACCATCTCAAATCACGATGTCAAGTCGCTCGCCACCGGGCCTCATTCGGTACGCCTGGGGAGAGCCATGATCGGAACTCATCAGGAGGTGAGCCATGCAGGTGGAACTGTGCTGTTCGCATTGTGGGTGCAAGTTCGCGGCGGCTCCGGAAACGCCCGCTGTCGAGGTACTTGACCGCATGGCAGAGGAAGGACCCTGGTATGCGCTTGGCGACGGCGCGACCTTTGAAGATATGATCTTTTCCGCTCTCTTCGCCTGCGGCACGATTCGCTGTAGCGAGTGTGGCGAGGAGGCCTCGGTCAACGAGGAAAGCCTGGGCCGCCTGACGATGGAGGTCCTCGGGAGCTGGTGAGTCCCGGTTCCTGACGGGGCGGGACTCCAGGCGCGTCGATCCCCCGCGCCTCCCGCCCCGCTCACTCCTCGTCGAAATCCTCCTCGAAATCGTCGTTGAACTTCTCCTCTTCGTGGGCGCTTTCAGTGCCTTCCTTCAGCGGCGTGGCGCGCGGCATCCACACGCTTCCCTCGTCTGTTGGCTCACTGGCCCGACGTAGCACTTCCCCGGCTGCGCGGCGCCAGCGCGGGTCGGCATGACCCAGTGCCGCCCGCACCGCCCCTTCTGCTTCCGCTCCCCCCAGGCGGACCAGGCCCAGAAGGGCATCCTGCACATCGGGTTCACGACAGGGAAGAAGTCTTGTTAAGGCCGGGAGAATCGCTGGCACCTCTCCGGTCAGGCGGAGATACGCCAGGGCTGCCCACGCCTGCACGCGCGGATGCCCTTTCTCGAACAACGGCAGTAACTCGGCAGCGTGGGACTTGCCCGCCTCTCCGAATTGCGCCAGAGCCCAGACGGCCCACAGACGCATCTCGGGATCGTCGGACCGGAGCAGTTTGCGCAGATGCCGCAGCGCCCTTGGCATTCCCACCCCCTGGCGCGCCAGCATCTCGACTGCGACGCGTACTGTGGCGGTCTCGTTCTTGTCTGGGTTGATCAACTTGACCAGAGTGTCGCGCGCGTCCTGGGGAATCTGTCCAATTCGCCCCAGCGCCACAATGACGCGCGTTTTCACCTGATCGTAGTCGCCCAAACGCTCGAGCAGGGCCGGGACGGCCTCGACCGCCTCGGGACCGATCTGCCCAAGCGCGTCTACCACCGCAACGCGCACATCCCAATCCGAATCGCCCAGCGCCTTGCTCAGCGGCTTGACCGCCGAGGCTGCTTTTGTCCCCATTTTTCCCAACGCCCAGGCAGCACTCCGGCGCTTCGTCCAGTCATGGCGATCCTTGAGTTGAGCAACCAGGCTTTTGAGCGTGGTCGGCGCCTCGGCCCCGAAGGCTGCGAGCGATTTGGTCAACTTCTTCTGCACATCCGGAGGCGGATTCCCCAGTTGATCGCGAAAGGGCTGCAGCAGGTAATAGGTGGCCTGGTCCAGGGAGTGGAACGAGTTAAGCGTTTGTTCGCGAATGCGTGGATTTGCATCGGTCAAGGCACCGATCAAAGCAGGAACCGCGGGCTGCCCGATGGCCTGCAAGGCGGCCGCGGCGCGCGCGGAAATCCCACCTCGCCACTGCGACACCAGCAAGACCAGCATGGCGGACGCCGGGGCCGCGCGCTCCTTCAACTTGCCGAGTTCGTCGATCGCCCACGCCCGCACCCTCAGGGACGACGAGAGTAACGCCTGTTGCAGCCCGGTCACAATCTGCGTTCCCTCGGTATCCAGAAGTTGCAGACTCGCCAGGGCTGCCTCACGCACCACCTTCACCGGCGAAGCCAGGGCTCGGCTCAGGGCCGGCATCTCCGCATGAGCCGCTTCCCCCAGCGTTCCCAGTGTGACAGCCGAGAGTCGTTGAATTTCCCAGTCGCGATCGGCCAGCCCCCGCCGGAGGAGTTTCAGTTGATCCGCCGGCTGCAGGCCAACCATCTGCCGAAACACTTCCCGTCGAACAAGAGGCCGCTCATCCGCAAGGATCTTCCGCAAAGTCGCCTCGTCTCCTACCTCAAGCAGCGCCTGAAGGGCTTCCCGCTGTACCACCGGCGCGCGATCGTTGAGAGCCTGGGTGAAGAGCGAACCACGCTCGGTCTGAGCCACCGTGTCGAGTCTCGCCAGAGCGCGCACCACTGCCTGACGCACTCCCTCGTCTGCATCGTTCATCAGCGGAACGAGCGTTTTCCAGATGGCATCCGCCTCTTCGGCGTTTGGCGGCTGACTCCCTCCAGCGCCCACGATTTCGCCCAGCGCAAGCAAGATAGCCCGCCGTGGTGCTCCCGTGCTGCGCTTCACCATTGACAGCAGGTCAGCAATCGCCGCGTGCGCCGCCATTCCCATTTGCCCGAGAGTAATCGCTGCCTGTTCCCCCACCTGCGGATTCAGATGAGGGACCCGTTCCACCACCAGCGCCACCCAGTCCCTGGTCTCAGGTGCGCTGGACAGAATTCGCCCCAGGGCCCAGAGAACCGCTTTCTGCACCGCGGCTTCCCCTCGGCAGAGCGGTTCGTTCAGCGCCGGCAAGGCCAGGCGCGCCGGCGAGCCAATCACCCCCAGGGCAGTCACCAACCGGATCACCTCGGCCGACGGGCGTGCTTGTTGCAGTTCACTGGCCAGCGCCTGAATCGCCTCGGCACCCATCTGGCCCAGCGCTTCTGCGATCATGCGCTGAAAGAGAGCGGATTTCTCCCTGAGCAGAAGGGTAACGAGGGAAGGAACTGCACCGAGGGCAGTCGCACCGATGCGGCCCAGAGTCTCCAGAACGCCGAGGGTTCGCCAGTGCGAGTCCGAGGATTCCAGGGAACGCAGCAACCCGGGCACACTGGCCGCCCCGATCTGGCTGAGTGCCCAGATCACCTGCTCGCGAGCAGTTTGCGCCTTGTTGTTCACTGGCGGATCGTCCAGACAGGCGATCAGCAGAGGCACAGCCGCCTCGGCCGCGGCTCCCATCTGTCCGAGGGTTTCCGCGGCCCCACGACGGGGCATCACTTCAGCTTTCGTCAAGAGGGGCAGAAGCAGAGGGATGGCAGTCACGCCGTGCGGCACCAACATCAAGGTGGCCCATTCGCGGTAGGCGTCATTTTCCTCAGCGAGCAACTCCACCAGTGGAGCAAGAAGCGGCGCACGTTCACGGCCAAGGGCACTCAGGGCATACTGGGCTCGGAGGTTCACCTGCTTGTCGGGATCGCGCAGCAATTCCCCGACCGCAGGGAGAGCCCCCAACCCCGCCGAGCCAAGATATTCGACGACGGTCAGGGCAGCGATGCGCGTGCGCGCATCCTTGTGTCGCAAAGCCGGGAACAACGCCGGCAGGCAGGCCGGATCGCCCATGCTCCCCAGCGACAGTGCCGCCCAGGCGCGAACGGTGGGCGAGTCATCGGCGAGGAGTTCGACCAGGGGAGGCGCCACCGTTGCCACGGCACAGCCGATCTGCCCCAGGGAGCGAATCGCCGTGGCGCGCACCTCGGCCTCCTCATCGATGAGCAGAGGCAAGATGGCCGGAATGGTCTTCTCCGCCAGACGCCCCAGTCGGCCCGCCACATAAAGGGCTCCCTCGCGAATCGCCCTGTCGCTGCTGGCCAACGCCTCGCGCAGCGCGGGGACGATCCGTTCCCCCAGCGGCACCAGGGCCGACGCGGCGGGACGACCCAGCGGTTCATCCGCGTTGCCCAGCGCATACATCAGAGCAGCGGCCGCCTTGCCATCCGCCCGTGCGATCTGCTGCAAGAGGGTGATCGCCTGCAGGCGCACCGCGCGGTCGTCCTCGCGGACGGCCTCGCGCAGCACGGGAATGGCCAGTTCGCTCTTTCCCGCGACCTCCCAGACAAACTCGGCGGCCTCGCGTCGCACCTCCCCATACGGACTGCTCAGAGCATCGCGATACTGCTGGAGAATCTCGGCGGCAGCGAGTTGTTTGCGTCCCAGGATGCACGCCGCCTGACGCCGAATTGTCCCGTGGTGATCCTGCAGCGCCTGCACCAGCAACGGCTGCAAAGTGGCGGACGCGAGGGGGAGCGGCGCAAGCGCGCGCAGCGCCTCCAGGCGAACGGTTGCGTCGGGATCGCCCACCGCGTGCACCAGGGCGGGCTCCACCTCGGGGCGAACCGGGCCAAGCGCGCCAAGCGCCTGAATCGCCCCTGCGCGAACGTGGGCAGCACTGTCTCCCGCCGCACGGAGCAAGGCAGGTATGGCCTCGGCCGCTGCCGAGCCGATCTTGCCGAGCGTGCGAAAGATGGCCAGGCGCAGGCTCCCATACGCCTCGTTCAGCTTGCCAATCAGCCAGGGGACCGCCGGGGCAGAGGGCGAGCCGAAGGCACCAAGGACTTCGACGATCCTTTCTGTCCTCTTTTCGCCCTCGCTCGGGAGAAGTTCCAGAAGAACGGGGACTGCCTCGGCGGCCGCGGGTCCCATCTTGCCGATGGCAACCAGGGCGGCCGAGCGAAGCGGACTGTCGGTCTGCTTCTGCAATTCAAGCAGGGCGGGGAGTGCGGGAAGCGCGAGCGGGCCGAGTTTGCCGAGCGCATGGAGCGCTCGTGGGCGCGCTTTCTCTGGTTCGCCGGTGAGCATCTTGAGCAACAACGGCACAGCGGACCGACCGACCTCCGGATACGAGGCGAGCGCTTCCGCGAGGGCGGGAAGCGTGGACGGCGGTTCTTTGCGCAGGATCTTTTTGAGCTGAGGGATGGCGTCCTCGATCGGGGCGCCGATCGCAGCGAGAGCCATGGCAGCGGCCACGCGCAGCCGTGGGTGCTCTGCTTCCAGTGTTTTCAACAGGTGCGGAACGGCGATGACCGCCTCATTCCCATAAGCAGCCAGCGCCCGCGCCGCCTGGATGCGTCCGGCGTTCTCCCCATGCCACAGGTTGTCGATCAATTGCGGGAGGGTGATGGGGCCAATGCGCCCAATCGCACGCAAAACCCCTTGCCGGACCGTGCGGCTCGCATCAGTCAGCTGGTTGAGCAGAGCCGGGATCGCCTCGGCGGCTGCTGGTCCGATGCGCCCGAGCGTGTTGATCGCCCGATGGCGCAGAGGAACGCGATAATCCTGGACCAACGGGATAAGTTTGGGGAGCGCCTCGGTGGCGAGGGGACCGAATCGCGCCAGAGCATCGAGCGCATCAAGGATGCTGGCCTCGTCGTTGCGTGCGAGTTGCCGGATGAGAGAGCGAATCGCCTTGGCGCTCATGGTGCATCGACTTCGTGGGAGATGGGTGTACCCGTTCACTGGCGGGCATTGTACCGCACCCGCCGGACTTCCGGCGAGAGGGTAGTAACGATTATTCTCCCTCGATCCAGCGTGTTCTCCAAAAGCCAGGGAGCGTGCGAGGCTGTTTTCGACAGCGTCGCACGCTCCCTGCGAGAAACAAACGAGTGTGGCGCTCTTTAGAAGGGACGCAGTTCGAATTCATCGGGCATGGCATCTTCCATCGGACGGAACTCCATCGTGTCCACATCGCGACGATGCGGATGCACTTCCTGTTCCTCGACGTCCTCGAAGAGTTCCTCGATCACCTTGTCGAAGTTCTTGCCACAACCAGGCTTGTCGCACTCTTCCGCGCAGCCCTTCTTGTGCCCGCACTTCGCCTTGTCACATTCGCTTTTGCACTTGTCGCATTCGCTCTTGCACTTGCTGCACTTCTGCTCCTCGCACTCGTCGCAACACCCCTTGTCCTCGCACTTGCACTCGGGGCAGCTCTTCTTGCTCTCGCACTTGCACTCGGCGCAGCAGGACTTCTCCTTGCAGCACTTGCAAGCACCCTTCTCGCACTTGCAATCCGTGCAGCAGCCCTTCTTGTCCTCGCACTTGCACTCGGGGCACTTGGTGCAGGGAGCCTTGTCACACTTGCAGGGAGTGCCACACTGTGTGGGGCACTTGCACTCATCTTCTTTCTTTTCTTCCTTCTTCTCCTCTTTCTTCTCTTCTTCCTCGGCGGGGATGACTTCCTCGCTCGGGGTGGTCGGTTTCATGTCCGGGTAGCACTGCCCGGTGTAGGGGCAGTAGGTCACACCGGAGTAGTGGTGATGGTAGTGCGGATCCTCCTCGCACTTGCCGGGAGCCTGTTCTTCCTCGGCGCTCTGATTGGCGGGTTCCTCCGGCTCCGACGGCATGGTGCCAGCCTCAACGGCCTCGGCCTTCTCGGCGTCGGAGCTGACCTCGCCCTCGGACTTCGTCTCGGCCTTCGGCGTCTCCTCGGTGTAATAGCCAACCCAGAACGAGAAGTTCCGCTCGTTGAGCGTGATGCCGGTGTCCTCATCGGCATACGGCATGACGGCGCGGGTGTCGTCCTCGGCGCAGTACGGCATCACCTGCGGCCGGATCGCGCTGTAATCGACCGCCACCGGCTGCTTGGCGCTGACGCTGGAAGAATCGGTCGGGCTGGTGGTGACCGTTTCGGTGTAGACCGCCTGTTCGATGACAATGTGCCCCGGCATCGCCTCGTTGGCGACGGCGACAATTTCGTGCTTGCACTCCTTGCCGGTTTCCTGCACGGCGGTGCAGGTCGTTTCCACCGGAGTCGGATCGGCCGGGATGAAGCTCAGACTGGCCGGATCGCTCGTGGAGGGGGTGGTGCTGGCTACCGGAGCAGAACGGTCGACCGTCCCGGTGCACATCTTCACACACGTCCGGGCGATCTTGTAATAGACGTTGTGGTGCGCCATCTCGGCGGCCACATAGACACCACCTGCGGCGGCCACAACCGCCAACGTGCAAGCCCAGAAGAGTTTGCGCATATCCTTGCCCTGTTCCAGGAATGTGGGAGGGTTCCGCCACTCGCACGAACCGGAAGGAGGAAGGGGAGAGGAAAGGCTCTCCACCACGAGCAGGTTGCAGCGACGTTCCGGTGAGTTGTGCGCGGCGGACTATAGCGAGCCCCCCGCGCGCATACCAGACCAATTCGGACAGCTGCACTCAGGCCTGCCTGGCCAGCTTTTTACCTGAACCCTGGACGAGAAAAGTTGTCTCTGTAAATAGGCAGAGGGCCCCCACCGAAGTGCCTACTGAGGCGGATAAGGAGGGGAGAGGACAGATACGCACCCTCCTCTGCCGAGAGAATTATCCTCAGACGGGGCTCGCCGCTTGACGCTCCCCTTTTCTTGCGAGAAGATGGCTAATAGAGGGAAGTGATCCCTGATCGCCGTGATCGGGATACTTCGTGGCCCATGGCGTCTTCTCCCGTGCAGGGGACTGGCTCAATCCGGTCCGGAGGTGCCCAACGACAACCGTACTCGTGAACATCGTGTCTCACCTGGCGGTCCCCCGTTGCCTCCCCCGCCCCGGATGCCATGACCGGAAGGAGGTCCATTGAACACCGCAACCGTGAGCAGCCCTTCGATCCGCTCTGCGAACACCGCGCTGGAGCTTGCCTGTGTGTGTGCTCGCCTTGCCGCCGAACACAAAGCTCGTGACATCCTCGTCCTCGACATGCGTGGCCAAACCCCTCTGTATGACTTTTTCGTGCTCGCCACTGGTGTGAGTCGCCGCCAGCTGCACACCATTGCCGAGGATATCGACGCCAATCTGAACCGTCTGGGCGAGGAACGCCTTTCGATCGAAGGCTACGAGGCCAGTAAGTGGATCGTTCAGGACTACGGCGACATCGTCGTCCACCTGTTCTCTCCCGAGGCACGCCAGTATTACCATCTGGAGGAACTCTGGGAGGACGCTCCTCGCCTCGACTGGGAGCGGAACTGAGCCCCCACGGTCGCTTTCCCAATCCACACTCCCAACCACCGGAGGCGGGACTCTCGGGTCCCGCCAGGACCGGTGTTTGTTTGTTTCTGACACGGATGCCCTTCTCATGAACCTCCTGGTCCAGCTGCAAGCCACCTTTCAACAAGCCCTGCAAGGCCTTGTGCCCGATCCCACTCCCTACCTGGCCATGATCAAGGCCACCCAGGACAGCCGCTTTGGCGACTACCAGGCCAACTGCGCCATGTCACTCGGAAAGGTGCTCGGCAAACCGCCACGCGAGGT